>CAZSLS010000261.1:0-8541 GCA_964607575.1 uncultured Planctomycetaceae bacterium
AGGCTGGTCGTCAAACCGGCGTCAACCGGGAGGCGAAGTCCGACAGACTCTTAGCGCGGTCAGTTGTCCGATCTCGGTCGGCAGCGACGTCAGTTGGTTGCCGGACAGATCAAGCTGGGTTAGCGAGATCAGTTGTCCGATCTCGGGCGGCAACGAAGTCAGTTGGTTGTGCCACAGCCCGAGCTTTCTCAGCGCGGTCAACTGGGCGATCTCGGGGGTCAGCGAGGTCAGTTGGTTGCAGTCCAAGTTGAGCTCGGTCAGCGCGGTCAGTTGTCCGATCTCGGGCGGCAGCGAGGTCAGGGGGTTGTGACGCAGGTTAAGCTTAGTCAGCGCGGTCAGCCGGTCGATCTCGGGCGGCAGCGCGGTCAGTTGGTTACCGCTCAGGTCAAGCTCTCTCAGCGCGGTCAACTGGACGATCTCGGGCGGTAGCGCGCTTAGTTGGTTGCCGTCCAGGTCAAGCTCTCTCAGCGCGGTCAGTTGTACGATCTCGGGCGGCAGCGCGGTCAGTTGGTTACCGCGCAGGTCAAGCGTGGTTAGCTCGGTCAACTGTCCTGTTTCGGGAGGGAGCGAGGTCAGGTCGAGGTAGGAGAGGTCCAATTCCGTCGCGCGGGTGGCTAGTGCATGACTGATGTATTCCTGTGCGGCTTGCAGTGACATAGCAGTCCCTTCGTAAGTCCGTCTCTGGCATCGATGTACTTCCGGTTTAGCCTGGTTCGATAGTTCGGTTGAGATGCGTGACGGCCTGGCCGGAGTCGCCCGCATTGTCCGGGACGGGGCTTGGTGTGTCAACCAGACAACGACAGGCCCCGCGCCACGGCGGCGCGTCCGTAAGGACGTGTTGCAAGCGTTGACAGGGGTGCGCGGGGGCTGGGTATTGAGCCGCGAAATGATTTCATCCGGGGCGTCAGCGCCTGTGCGTTATGACCCAAGGCGGTCGCCTTAGAGTTTCTTGATATTGATTCCGGTCAGGGCGATCGAGGCGCCCTTGTTTTGGATGCAGTAGATAAAGCGGTTGGAGCGGATGAATATCTGCCCGTCGCTCAGCGCCGGCGAGGCGTTGAAGTCGCTGGTGTCCGATTTGAACTGGTTTACCGCCAGTTGGCGGAATTTGGTATCGACCGCCAGTATGAACGTCCCGTGCTTTCGGCTGACGGCATAGAATTTTCCCGCGGCTTCGGTGATGGATGCATAGACCGACCTGTTCGGTATCGTATTACCGTCTGCCCGGGTGAGTTTCTCTCGATAGATCCGCTTGCCTGTCTTGGCGCTGAGGCAGTAAGCCACGCCGGATTCGTTCACCCAGTAGAGGTATCCTTTCTTGACGATTGGAGAGGGGACATACGAACTGTCGAGAGATGCCCAGCGCATGTGGCTCGTCGTGACGTTGCCCTTGCCCCCGGTCCGCACCGCCACCGTGCCCTTGACCTTGTACCCGCCGGTAGCGAAGACCACCGAACCTTCGGCTGCCACGCTGGGCGAAATGTTCCCGTTGGGCTTCATCTCGGCGTACCATCTCAGCTTTCCGCTATCCGGGTTCAGGCCCCATACCTCTTCGGGAACCGCGATCACCAGGTCCTTTCGCGTTTCATTTACCGTGACCACAAGCGGCGTGTTGTACGTTTGGTCCAGGCTGTCGGCCTGGGCTTTCCATACCTGCTTGCCCGTCTTCTTGTCGAGTGCGACGATGCGTCTGCCCTCGTCGGCGGCGTTTACGATTAGCGTGTTCTTATACAGGATCGGACTGGCCGCCGAGCCCCACCTCTTGGTGCCCGACATCGTCCCCAACGACGTCTTCCACAACTGCTTGCCCGCAAAGTCGAACGCCATCGCTCCGGTCTTACTGAAGAACACGAAAACGCTCTTGCCGTCTGTCACGGGGGTATGGCTGGCGTATCCGTGTTCGCTGATGAACCCGCGGTAGGGGTCTTCCGGTCCGGCGGCCGCAACGGTCTGGTTCCACAATACCTTTCCGCTGCCGCGATCCATGCAGATCAGATGTCGCTTGAGATCCTTCAGATTTCCGGGGCTGCGGCGGCCCAGACCGTATCCGGAATAGCAGGTCACGAACACGCGATCGCCCCAGACTATCGGGCTGGACGACCCTGGTCCGGGCAGGGGGGTCTTCCATTTGAGATTCTCAGAATCGCTCCATTTGACCGGCGGATTCTTGTCGCTGCTGATCCCCGAACCGTCAGGTCCGCGGAATCCAGGCCAGTTTTCCCCGACCGCCGGAGCGGCGATAACTACGATGACGAACAGCAAAGCGCACGTGATGGCGGTCGATTTCAAGTGACAAGTTCCTTTCCAGTGTCCCTACAGTTTAATTGGTAACCAGCTAATTGCAATTGCCTTAATCTCGACAAGCAAACCGCGCCTCCGGTATGATATCGCTGTTCGCCCACGCCGCCAGCGCGAGGCGGGTGCGAAAGGAGTGTCGTGATGAACCGACGTTTTCTGATTGTTATCTGTCTGACGGTGGGCAGTTTTGCTGCCGCCGGCGGCGCAGCTACTCCCGAGGAGAACTTCAAGACGCTCTTCGGGGATGATGTCCGCAAGGTCGCGCTTACCGCCACCGCCAAAGACGACGCCGAACTTGCCAATGCGTTTCTGAAGGCATGCGGGATGCTCGCAGACGAACCTGATCTGAAAGTGCTGCTCTATCAAAAGGCGGCGGAGTTCGGTGCCAAAGATCCAGTCGGGCACGCAGCGGCGATGAAAGCCGTTGACCTCCTCGTCGAAACCCTCCCCAAGCGCCGGGCCGAATGGGAAACCCTCCGCCTGAACGTTCGGCGGGCTGTCTACCAGAAGGCTCGCGGCTCGGCGCGGTCCGAAGCGGCGATGGCGTATCTCGACCAGCTAATCGCGGTCGGCGAGTCCAGGATCGCAGCCGGTCAGGCGACCGAAGCGATCGCGGCGTATCGACAGGCGCTGCTCCTTGCCAAGGCCTATCGAAGAAGTCGCGTTAGCGAGATTTCCGCGAAGATCAAGCTCGCAAGCAATCGCGTCGCACTCGAGGAACGTCGCAATGCACTGAAGGCGAAGCTCGCCAAGGCTCTAACCGACACCTCGCTCCGCGAGCAACTGGTAATGCTCGAACTGCTGGAATTCGACAACCCCGCCGGGGCCGCAAAACTGCTCAAGGATGATATGGACGAGTACCTCCGAACGTACATACCTCTAGCCGCCGGGCCGATCGAAAAGACCGCCGAGACATCCTGCATGGAACTCGGGAAATGGTACGCCCAGCTTCTCAGCAAAGCCTCCACCATCGCGGCACGGACCACTGCCCTGAAGCGGGCGGCCGCATACTACAGGCAGTTCCTTGCGACCCACGAGGGCAAGGACATAAATACCGTGCGCGCCGAACTTGCGATGAGACGATTGGACGCCCAAGCCAAGAAGCTGGGCATCAAACTCACCGCCGCGGTTGCAATTGCTTCGCCGAAGTCGATAGATCTCCTGAAGCTGATCGACCCGTCCAAGCACACTATCGAAGGCAAATGGACCGTTCGGAAAGACGGGCTTGCATGCTATCGTAGTGGACATCAGTGTATTACCGTTCCCGCCACTGCCAGAGGGGGATACGATATGAAGTTGGTGTTTACTATTGCCAGGGGCACCGAATCGGTCGTGATACTTCCGGTAGGGTCAGGATTTACCGCGCTGATAGTTGGTGGATGGAGCGGAAGGTACAGCGGGCTTTGCAACATTGATCGGCGGGATGCGTCTTCGAGTTCAAACCCAACCAGGGTGAAGAGTGAGTACAGGAAGCCTCCGGTCAAAGAAGGCGTAAGTACCACTCTGGACGTCAGCGTGAGGCTCAAAGACGATACCGCCGAGATCAAGGCGATGCTGAACGGAAAGAAGTTCGTCGCCTGGTCGGGAAAGCAGTCTTCACTGAGCTTGTATTCCTCCTGGAAGATGAAGTCCAGGACCTTTGGGCTGGGGACGTACAACTCGACAGTGGTGTGGCACTCGGTGCGTCTGCGGATGATCGACCCGATCGATCTGGCGACAAAATGGGTTTCAAAGGATGCTACGTTCAAGCTCTCCAGCGAATACGGTAAAACCGATTCGCTGGCGGCGTTCCTTACCGGTGAGGGCAAGCTCCACGACGGCGGTTCCTATGCGATCCACACCGGCAGGCAGGTCAAACCCCACGTGACGATCGCTCTGAGAAGGCCCGAACTGCTCAAGCTGATTGTTATCGAGAACAGGCGGGGTTGGTACGGGGGGCGTACGACGGGGCTGGGGGTCGGGGTTTCGCTGGACGGCAAGCGATGGAAGAATATCTGGCAGAGCGATAAGGCCCAGCCGACGTGGACAATCAATCTCAAGACGCCTGTAAGGGCGCGATACGTTCGCATAGGGCGGACCGGAGACAATAAGGTCTATTTCTACCTTGCCGGCGTGAAGATATACGCGATGAAGTGATCCGGTCGGGCGGCGCCGATTACGAACCCTTCTTGCCGATGCAGTAGAGTGTGGCGTCCACGCGGACAAACAGGTTTCCCTGTGCCGCCACGATTGTCGATTTGCTGTCCTTTCCGCCCATGTTCGTGCGGTGGAGTATCTTGAACTCATCGCCCAACTCAAGCACGACCACCTCGCCGCCGAGTGACATGCAGTATATCTTTCCATCCGCGATGGTGGGGGAGGCCTGGAGCACTTTCTTCGTGTCCAGCGAACCTCGCCAGATATTCCTGCCCGTCAGGGCGTCTTTGCAGACGAACTTTTTCTTGCGTCCGTCGAGGATGTAGAACCGCCCGTTATGCACCGCAGGCGTGCAGACGTCCGGTGAGTCTTTCTTGTCCAGCCAGGCATTGTCGCTCTTGGTTAGTTTGCCTGACTTGCCCGATTTTATCCCGAACATGAACCCGCCCTTGGGCGCCCCGGTGAAGACAACGCCCTTGCACGCGACCGCCGACGGTACGACGCGAAGCCACTTGCCGTCCTTGGGGTTGAAGTTGATCGACCGCCATGTCTCTTTCCCGTCTTTCGGATCGTGAGCGGTGGTGCGGTCGCCGCCGATGATTACGATCCGCAGGCCGTTGGGACCTTCAAACGGGTAGGGCGTGGTGTAGGCCTGCTTCGACTCGGCCTTGGCTTCGGTGTAGCGGATGTGCTTCCAGACATCCTTTCCGGTTTTCGCGTCGATGCACAGTACGTAGGACTTTGCTTTGGCCTTCCCCTTGAGTTCGCCGTGCAGGACCGCCAGATAGAGGCGCCCCTTATAGAGCATCGGGCTGGCGCCGTACTTCCAGAGTATCTCAAACTTACCGTGATCGGCGGTGATGCTGCGCTTCCAGAGTTCCTTTCCGTCCATGTCGTATGCGACCAGTTCGCCCGTACCGGCGAAGAACCAGACGCTCTTTCCGTCGGTGATCGGCGAACCCGAAGCCGCCGAATTTCCCTGCCTGTTAGTGTATGCCCCGGCGATATGGTGCTTCCACAGAACCTTACCGTCCTTGCGCTCCAGGCACATCGCCCAGGTCTTCTTGGCTTTGGTGTCCTGGGCGATTATGAAGACGCGGTCTTCCCAGACGATCGGAGTAGCCCCTCCGATCCCGGGCAGGTCGACCTTCCAGAGTACGTTTTCGGTTTTCGACCACTTGGCGGGCAGGTTCGTCTCGGTGGTCGTCCCGTTGAACGTAGGCCCTCGCCACTGCGGCCAGTTCTCCGCGGCCAGCGGGGCCGACAGGGCGGTTACGATCAGAAGAACGGATGTGATATTTGCAACAGAATGTTTACTCATGGTTATTGGTCCTTAAGTTCTCGATAACGCCTCGGCTTGCGAGGAAGATATATTACACCGACTGCGCTGTTCTTGGCAACGATTCGTCGTCGGACACAATGTATGTGCCAGCGGCGGGGCGGGGGGTTACAATGAATTGCGGAATCCATATAGGGAGACAGACATGAGCAAGCATTGGACCGGCGATGAAATCCTGGCCTTGGCGCGGGCGTTTCAGATCCCCTGCGTGTTGAACGCGGCGGCGGAGTTGGACGTGTTCGGCGCGTTTGGCGGCGAGGCGCTGACGGCCGAAACGCTCGCCGAGCGATTGGGCACGGATTTGCGGGCGACGGTGATTCTGGCTGACGCTCTGGTGGCGATCGAGTTGCTCGTTAAGGATGGGGAGGCTTACCGTCCGGGCTCGGGCGTTACCGAGACGCTCACCGAGACCGGTTCGGACAGTGTGCTGGCGATGGTGAGGCTTTCGGGCAACTGCATGCGCGGATGGGCGCAGTTGGGTGCGATTACGCAGCGCGGAACCCCTCCCGATCCGAGGCCGATGAGCGTTCGCGGCGCCGAGGCCGATCGCGAAGACTTCATCGAGGCGATGAATGATATCTCGCGCCGGACGGCCGATTCGCTTGTCGCGGCGATCGGTCCGCCGGAATTCGAGCACATGATCGACTTCGGATGCGGGCCCGGTACGTGGACCATCGCGATGCTGAACGCCCGCCCCGACGCGCGGGCGACACTGTTCGACCTGCCCGACGCGATCCCCATCGCCCAGCGCCACATCGCCGCCGCGGGCATGGAAGACCGCGTCGACTTCGTGGCCGGAAACTTCGAGACCGACGAAACCCTCCCCGACGGGGCGGATCTGGCGTGGGTAAGCGCGATCGTCCACCAGAATTCGCGCGAGCAGAATCGCGAACTGTTCGCCAAGATCCACGCCGCGCTGGCCGATGGCGGGCGGATACTCATCCGCGACGTAGTGATGGACGAGTCCCGCACTCTCCCGCAATACGGCGCCTTGTTCGCGGTGAACATGCTGGTCCACACGCCCGCCGGCGGGACGTTCACCTTCGACGAACTAAGCGAAGATCTCCAATCCGCCGGATTCACCGACGCGGTCCTCCTGAACCCCGACGAGCAAATGAACGCGGTAGTCCAGGCGCGGAAAGTCGAGTAGGGTTCGGGGCTCCTTGTTCCGCCGCGATTCCGAGCAGATCGAAGAGTTGTAGACTCTTGGCGCCGGGCGGGTCGGTTGTCACAATTGGTTCACAGGTGTCACAGGGCCTTTTGGGGCGCGATAATCGGAATAATGCGAATCGGGGATCGGTGTTCAGATCGGTTGGTCTTGTTGTAACGGTGTGTGTGGCAAGGTGATATCGCAAAAATGGCCGTTGATTACTCTTGTCGATCCCGCGATTACGGAGGTTCACACTTGCCGGTGTTTTTGGGACCATGTGACACCGCCGTCAACTGCAAGAAAATAATCTAGACATGACGATGTATAGGTCTCGATAGTCCCCAGGCCGTAGCCAAACGCCTCGCCGTCCGTCGACGGATGGGATGGGGCCGCCACAAAGCGGCCTGGTCAGCGTGGCTGAATACTACATTACGACTTGTCTGTCAAGCCAAGATATTATAATTGATAATTTAAGGGCCGACCCCGGCGGAGCCCCGCTTTTTTGTTACCGGGCATGGCTCACCTCCCTCGTTGCAGGCCACACCTTAGCGGGTGGCGCGTTCTGTTGCGCACTTTGCGCGCAGACCGGGTAACTAAGAATAGTTAAAACTTGGTGCGTCATCGCCAATCTCCCGTCAAAACATTTGACCAGTTTTCAAATTATGACACTAAGGTATAAACCAGCAATTTGGCCTGCGCGATCACAGTGGTAACAAGCCACGAAAAAAACCATTACCCTTCTTGCATCTACCTTCCTGCCAAACGGGCGACTTGTCAATCCGCCAACTCTTCGCAGGATGCCTTGGTGATCCGATGCGACCAACGACTTCAAAGGATAGTACTACATCTAGTATGCGCCAACCCAAAAATAAACTAAATGTTGTAAGTATTTATAACTCTTTATCCAGAGTCACGTTCTGGGGCAAAAAAGGTTTTTGCCAACAAGCAAAAACACCCACACATAATCCTAACATCTCGAGAGGTAAAAGTCAAGACACAACATATTGGGGGTATCTTAGTATTTGCCCGCAACTTGTAGGCAACCTGTGTGCCTAGTGTTAATGATATGTTTGCGGCTTGCCCCGTTCCGGCTGCCGCCCCAGCTTCAGGGACTGCGTCTTCTGTCGGCATTTAAGGGGCCAAAAACAGCATATAGGTACTCTGGGTCTAATATTGCATTTTGGCGTTCATAAATCCTTGTCAAACAAGACCCGAAATAGCCTTAAATGACGCCACACTCAGGCCGTTTTAGACGGCTTGCCCGTTTCAGCTTCTACCCCAGCGTCAGAGCCTCAGGGACTACCGCCTGCGCCGGAGTAGGGCCAAGCCGGAAAGGGCAAGCATCGCCATCGTCGCCGGCTCTGGGATGGTGGCAATGAAGGCTTCCTCATGGGGCTTCCCATAGCCACTGTGCGACCCCAGCCGAGAATCACAATCCTCGATGTAGAATACTTCCACCTGCAACTTGAGGACGGAAGCGACCTGTCTATCACCGAGCACGGCCGCCCCTTCATAAGACAACTCTTGCCTGAGAATCACTGGTCCGACAGAGACTGGTTTTCAGGGTGACCTGCTCCCCGAAAACTGATCCATGTTGAGTGAGAGTCTCAGCCGACGT
>CAZSLS010000262.1:0-8503 GCA_964607575.1 uncultured Planctomycetaceae bacterium
CGTCTTCAATCTGCTCGATTATCTCGATTTCTATAATCAACTCTGTGGGCCTAACAGTTGATTGAACGGAATTCCGTTGAGCCAGGGCTCTGGACCATGCTATGCGGAATTCCTCTTATCATGGTTATTTCCATGCTAAACGGAAAAAGCAAATTCCGTGCCAGTTTTAAAAAAGTCTCCTGCAGTCCGGGGACGAATCGGCTTTCATTGTAATTATCCGCTGTAAATACCACCAAGGCAAGAACTTCTTTTACCACGCAAAGTCGCCATCTGCCCACGGCAAAAAGATCAGAGAAAATGTTTGTAGCTTGTTAGGGTTTGCGGTATTCTGTCTGTCACCATGAAGCTACTGGAGAGGTTTACCGCAGTGATGCGACGTAAGCGCTACGCTTTGTGAACGGAGAAGACAAACCGCATATACGTCCCGGCAGGGGTGACAGAAATCGCACATTGACGCACCGGTTTTTCTGCCACCCCGTTGGGGCTCTGTTTCAAAGGGACCAGAATCCCGGGCCCTCCCGGGCCCTCCCGGGCCCGGCTACCATCGTCGAGGGCGTCCGACCTTCTAATCTAATCCGGATATCAATTAATTCGGGGCAGTCACCTGTTCAGACCCCTCCATAAATAGGCGACTGTCCCCGGTTCCTGACAATGTGGCCGTGGTAATTGCGTTGCCAAATCGTTTGTCCCGCACCAACGACGGGCGACCCGCCGGTCGCCCCTACAGGTTCCGTGCGATTGATGCATGTGGTCACCGTCGATTTGTACCCTGCAATAAACGATCCCAATGAACGCGCCGGGGGCCATTAACCGATGTAGGGGCGACCGGCGGGTCGCCCTTTGGCCAGACAGGTCACCGTTCGCGGCGTCAACGAACACAATGCCATGAATATGATTGGCGATGTCTTTTCATTTAACGTTACAAACAACCAACCATCAATATATGCGTGGCCATTATCGCAGGCATCGTAAAATGGTCATGACTATTCCACGATGCATGCGATAATGGTCCAGTCGAGACGTTCGTATAACCCTGGGACACGATCTCGAATGCTCCGTTTCGCATTTGGACCGTGTCCGCTTCATGCTGGAATGACATTTAATATGGTAACGCCCGCCCAGACAGACAACGACAATTCCGGCGCGCCCCGGCGATCCTTGCGGGCGAGATACCTCGTTCAGCGAATAGTCTCCCCGTGGGAAATCCCGGGCATTATGCGGAAGTATCATTACGCCGGGGCCATGAACAGTGTCTGGATGATGCTCATAAGCGGAATCTTCTTCTTCCAGTTCGGAACGACCGTGGGCATGTCAAACTTTCAGTGGGGACTGCTGGCGGGTATCTCCTCCTGGCTCATGCCGGCCCAGATAATCTCGGCGATAGTCGCCCAGCGAACCGGAAAACGCAAGATGATCTGGTTCTCTCTCGCCGTCGCCGAGCGCAGTTTGAAGTTGATTGGTATCTTGCTGGCTCTGTGGCTTTGGCAGGCGGGCTGGCCTCAGGCAAGCGTCGTGTTGATCGTGATTGTCTGCCTGTCCAACCTGCTGGGTACGATGGCGGCCCCGCCGTGGATGTCGTGGATGGCCGATGTAATACCCGAAGACCATCACGGAGCCTTCTGGGGACGCCGGACCGCATGGATAGCGCTTTCGGTGATCGCCAGCACCGTGCCCGCCGCGCTGCTTATAGACAAGGTCGCTCCCGACCACAAGATCCATGCGATGCTCGCGGTCTTCGTTTTCGCCACTGTAATCGGTCTGCTGGACCTGATCATCCATGGTTCGATCCCCGAACCGACGCCTGTTGCGTCTCAAGGTCAAAAGTTCATCCACGAGATACTCAAACCGTTCGGGGACCGCAAATTCCGGCCGTGGCTTGTCTTTCACGCATGCTGGAGTTTCGGACTTTACCTTGGCGGATCACTGTACATCCCGTTCGCCCTCAAGGATATGGAACTCAGCAGGAACCTCCTGGGCAGTACGCTGGCGATTACCTGTCTCGGTTTCGCCGGCGGATTGACGGGCGGATGGTCCGGAAAACTTGTCGATCGGCTTGGCATCAAACGGATCATTTTCTGCGGACATCTGACCTGGGCCTTCTTGCCGGTGATGTGGTTGATGGCGACGCCCGAAAGCGCCCTCTACTGGTTGGGCGCCGGAAGCCTCATTTCGGGGGTCGCCTGCTCGGCGGCGAACACGGCGGCCAACAAGTTGATCACTCGCGCCGGGCCGCCGGAACTTCGCGCGGTGTACGTCGCGGTTTCCAGCAGCACAGGCTGCCTGTTCGGCGGATGCGGAGCCATCGCCGCCGGGACGATAATGTACATCGTTGGCGACTCCAACGTGGCAACCCCCGTCGGCAACCTCGGCGGTTTCCAGATACTGTTCCTGATCTCAGTATGCCTGCGGGTCTCGTCGGCAGTATTGCTCATACCGCGAATTCGGTTGTAAGAAATTCGATCGCGATTTCCGAGTTCACCGAGGTGAGGCCCGAAGGGGCAACGAACATAACCATATGGAATACAACACGTTAATTGCCTGTGACATATCACGACAGCACGCAATTGACAAGCGGTAATTAGAAACTGCCATAACATCCTGCCATGAAAGCTGTTATGACAGGACGACCGGGCGACAGCGGGCATATATTGACCTGCCGAGAGGTTCACACCTCCCGCCAGTGCGACATCTCAAGCCGACGACCGTTATGCTATATCCGCTTATCTCGATCTTTTGATTCGGTCGCAAGTAGCCGTCCCGACAGATGGTAGCATTCTCACGATCGCCTCCCGTTCAACGCGGTGGCCCCTCCGGCGGCGCGGGGGGCGGAGTTGAAGCTGTGAACCATATGGGACAGGGCATGGCAATTGGCAACCGTCAGTGGAATATCGCTCACTTCTCGGGTAGGCTACCGGAATCGAAAAACAGCAATCGAAAATCGGAAGCATCAAGACCGCCATCGGATGGCTGATCGGAATTGCGTCGATCGGATTGTGCATCGCAGCGGTGGTCGGATACTGGGACAAGTTTGACCCGACCCGATACCCGATAGATCCCTGGCTGTTGACCGCCGCGGTCGCCTGCACGCTGGGGGGGCTTTGCCTCCATGGGCTCGGGTGGTTCGTGCTGATGCGCGGGATGGCTCCGGGCTTGAGTTTCTCGACGGCTACGAGGGCGTGGGCGTACTCGCAGGTCGTCAAGTATGTACCGGGCAAGGTTATGGTATTCGTCACCCGCACGACGATTTGCGGCCGCGACGGGGTGGCGCCTCTGACGGTACTTGCCGGAACGGGGCTGGAGATCATCCTGTCGCTTATCTGCGCGATGGTGCTGTCGCTTGGAACGATCGCCGCATGGTGGAGCGAGATGGGCGTCTCGCCATGGGTCTGCATCCTTCCGCTGGCGGGCCTGCTTGCGATGGTGCATCCGAAGGTGATCATGGCGGTCATGCGATTGTATTACCGCCTGCGAAAAGCCGACACCTCGGCGGTGCCCAAGCTGGACTTGAAGCATATCCTCCAACCGCTGGGTGTGTACTTTGCGGGATGGTTTTTGTACGGTGTCGGTGGATACCTGCTGGTGTGCGTGGTGTTCAACAGGATCGTCGGTCCGCACGGTGTGCAGATAGGCATGATCGGCGCGTTTCTGTTCGCCTGGGCCGCGGGATACCTGGTACTCCTGGCCCCGGGTGGAGCGGGCTTCAGGGAAGGAGCCCTCGTCTACGCACTGGGCTCGTGGATGCCGTTCGAACTTGCGATAGTAGTCGCGGTGCTGGCCAGGTTGTGCCAGTCGGGCCTGGACCTGTTCATCGCGGGCAGTTGGTGGGCCGGACATACCATCGCACTGAAGAGACGGAAGCGATTTCAAGAAACTCGCGAACATGGATAATGACCTGACAACCAGCATACGCAAGGCACGCGGTAAGTTCGCGGCGATGGCGACCACGTACTCTCTGGGCGTCTTCAACGATAACTTCTTCAAGTGGGCCGCGATAGGCGTGATAGTTGGCATGGAGGAGTGGTTTACCGCCCTGTTCACGCTTCCGTTCATCCTGTTCGCACCGCAGGCGGGGTGGCTGGCCGACAGGTTCCCCAAACGCAATGTGGTTATTCTCGCCAAGATGCTGGAGTTGGTGGCGATGCTGGTTGGCGCCGTTGCGATCGTCTACGGGAACGGTCCGCTGATCGCAATAGTGCTCGTCATAATGGCGCTGCAGTCGACGATATTCGGTCCCAGCCTCAACGGCAGCATTCCCGAGCTGTTTCCCACCAGTTACGTGACGACGGCCAACGCGGTGCTGAAGGTGGCGATTACGCTTGCGATACTTCTGGGTACCGCGATGGCGGGTCACGCGCTGGAGCTCGAACGTGCCGGATGGAGTCCGGGCAGCTTCGGTCGTTTTGCGGTCGCCGCGATCGTAGTATTCATGGCGCTGCTGGGGGTTTGTATCAGCTTCTTCGTACCGCGGCGCCCGGGGGCGGGCACGACCGCCAAATGCCCCAAGAGCGTACTCTGGCACAGCCTCCAGGACTTGTGGGAACTGCGAAAGGACAAGTACCTCAGGACGATCCTCATTGTGGACGTTTTCATATGGTTCGTCGGCTCGCTGCAAATGCAGATCATCAGCAAGATGTGCAATTCGAATCACTTCAACTGGGGCAGGGGCACGGCGTCGAACCTGATGTTATCGGAACTGGTGGGCGTGGCGGTCGGCGGTTTGATCGCCGCGAGGATAGCGAAAGGCCCGCGATGGTACAAGGTCCTGCCGCTGCCTTTGATCGTCCTGGGCATAATGGCGATACCGGCGTCGCTGGTTCCGCTGCTGGGTCCGGATTTGGGATTGATGGTTCTGTATCCGGCGGTGGGGATTATGGGAATTGCCGGTGGTATCGTATTGGTGCCCTGTGAGAGTTTCATCCAGGTTCGCCCCGCTCCCGACCGGAAGGGCAGAGTGATAGCCGCCGCCGGCTGCGCCGCGTTCATCAGCATGCTGTTTTCCGCGGGACTGCTGGCGCTGCTGCGTTTGTTCATGTCTGCTTCGCCCTGTTTCATTGTCGTAGCCGTCACGTCCCTGGTTACCGGTATCTGGTTGTGGATCACGATCGGCCGAAAGGGGTTCGGCGATGCTTGATCGACTGCTTGTCTGGCTCGTGAAATGCCTCCTGGCCTTGCGGTATCGAATCCGCGTCAAGGGGCTCGATAAGATCGCCGCCGGCGGGCGAAAGGGTATCCTGTTCCTTCCGAACCACCCGGCGTTGATCGACCCGATCATCCTGATGTCGGTGCTCAAGGGTCCGTTCGCCCCGCGAGCACTGGCCGACCAGGACGAGATCGACATGTTCTTCGTCCGTTGGCTGGCCAAACGCGCCGGGGTAATCCCGATCCCGGATATCGGGCGATACGGACAGGACGGGCGTCAGAAGGTCGAGGAGGCTCTGACCGAAGGGGCTCAATGGATGAAAGACGGGGGCAATATGATGCTCTATCCCGCCGGGCGCCTGTGCAAGACACGCACCGAAGATCTCGGCGGAAGCAGCGCCGTGGAAACCCTGCTGGGGGAGTTCCCCGACGTCAGAATCGTTCTGGTTCGCACGCGAGGCCTCTGGGGCAGCGCTTTCGGGTGGGCGTCGGGCAAAACGCCATACGCGGGCAAAGCGATAAAGCGAGGTCTGCCCGGTCTGCTGGCCAGCGGACTGTTCTTCATGCCACGCCGCAAAGTAACCATCGAGTTCTTCGAGCCCGACGACGTGCCCACAGACGCCAATCGCGAAACGCTCAACCGCTACCTCGAAGATTTCTACAACCAGGACCCGCCCGAAAACACTCACGTCCCCTACAGCATATGGCGCGGATGGGGTCCCAGGCGGATGCCCGAACCCGAGCAGCACAGCATCTCCGGAAACATCGCCGACGTGCCCGATTCGGTGCGGGCCGCGGTCTGCGAGTACCTTACCGAACTTACCGGCGTCGGCGAGATCACGCACGAGACGCCGCTCGCCCGCGACCTCGGGCTCGATTCACTGGCCCGGGTCGATCTTGCGGTCTGGATTGACACGGAGTTCGGGCAGGCCTGCAACGATCCCGAGGCGCTGAGGACCGCCGGCGATATCATGCTGGCGGCCTGCGGGCAGGCGATTGTGTCCGGTTCGACCGAGTTGAAACCGCCTCCGGCGAGCTGGTTCACCGCCTCGCCGACCAATAAGCGCCTAGCGCCTCCCGCTGGCGAGACGGTGGCCGAGGCGTTCCTGAATCTCGCCCGCAAAACACCCGGGCGCACGCTGATCGCCGACCAGCTCTCCGGCGCCAAGACATACCGCGACATCGTACTGGGCGTGATGGCGTTGAAGGGGCCTATCGAGCGCCTCGAGGGCGACCGCATCGGTATCATGCTGCCCGCGTCGGTAGCCGCGGACGTCGTATACCTCGCGACGATCTTCGCCGGAAAAGTGCCCGTGATGGTCAACTGGACCGTCGGCCCGCGCAATTTAGTCCACAGCCTCGAACTGACGGGCGTAAGACACGTCCTGACATCCAAGAAGCTGGTTGCCCGCCTGCAATCCCAGGGCGTGGAGTTCGACACCGCCGCCGACAAGCTCACCGCGCTGGAGAAAATCGCCTCAGGGATATCGCTATGGGCGAAGTTGCGCTGCTGGCTGGCCAGCCGGATATCGTGGAAATCTCTGGCCCGGGCGAGGATCGCGCCGACAGCGGCGGTGCTGTTCACCAGCGGTTCGGAATCGCTTCCCAAAGCCGTCCCGCTCTCGCACGCGAATCTCATGGCGTCTCTGGACAGCATTTCCCGGGCGGTGCATATCGGCGAAAACGATCGCATGATCGGCATCCTTCCGCCGTTCCATTCGTTCGGTCTGACCGGGTGCGTGCTGACCGCACTTGCCTGGGGCGCACGGGTGGTCTACCACGCCAATCCGACCGAAGCCGAAGCCATCGGGCGAACGGTCGAAGCTTACGACGCTACGATTATCCTGGGCACGCCGACGTTCCTGGGCGGTATCGTAAGGGCCTCGGCGCCCGGTCGCCTCGAGTCGCTGCGGATGGCCGTCACCGGCGCCGAAAAATGCAGCGATCACGTATACCAGTCACTGCGGGCCAGTTGTCCCGAGGCGGTGATTCTGGAGGGCTATGGCGTTACCGAGTGCTCGCCGTTTATCTCGCTGAACGACGAGACTGACCCGAAGGGCGGTACGATAGGCAAGGTACTCGCTACGATGCAATACGCGATAATCGACCCGGAGTCCGACCCGCCGCTGCGCGTCGAGCGGGGGCGGAGGGGAATGCTGATTGTCCGCGGCGCGAACGTTTTCGACGGGTACCTGCACTACGACGGCCCGTCGCCGTTCGTCGAGTTTGAAGATCGCCACTGGTACCGAACCGGCGACCTGGTAACCGAAGACGCCGATGGCGTACTGACCTTCGCCGGGCGACTCAAACGGTTCGTCAAACTCGGCGGGGAGATGATATCGCTACCGGCGATCGAAGCTGTCCTGACGCCCCTGTACGCCGGCGTTGACGCCGAAGGCCCGGTGCTGGCGATAACGTCCGTACCCGGGATCGACCCGCCCGAACTGGTGCTCTTTACCACATTCGACGCCGATCGCGGCGAGATCAACCGGCAGATCCGCGCCGGCGGGCTCTCGGGCCTGCACAATATCCGCCGCATCGTTCGCCTCGAAGCGGTACCCATCCTGGGAACGGGCAAGACCGACTACCGAACGCTGGACAAAACTCTGAATAAGGGGTCAGGACTCATTGATGGGTAAATGGGTGACACCCGCGCCATTCTTCCTGCCGGAGACCAAACAATGGTGTACGATACCAACGTACATCTTAGGGAGTTACCACGAGCACATTCGCTCCGGAGTCCAGTAAGGATGTCCCCGGACTTAGCTGTTAGCGGCCTCGGTCACTTCAGTGAACCAGGCGAATACCACCATCATCAGATTCTCTCCGGAACGTTTAAGCTCAGCGGCGCGGTCTTTTCGCGTCCGCTGGAGCGCCTTGTTAGCGGTCGAAGATATCCTCAATCTCGTCCACAATCCAGCCTTCAGCGTCACTTGTCCTTTTTCTTCAATATCTTCATGTGCGTCACATCCAAGCTAGCAGGCCATAAACCCATATGGCCCCTCTGTTCGGCATTGAATCGCCCTTCCGCCAAGACATGCTGATCATTGAATATCTCAGGCCGCTCATAGAAAAGGCGGTCATAGCGAAATGGTGGCAGAACATTCACCCATATACCCTTGTCATACCTATCCCATCCCCAATCATCCAAAGTTTGATAGAGGGCCGTACCCTCAAACTCCCCGCAGTAGAAGCCCATAACACGTACGTATTTGCCATGAAAATCTCGTGGGCGAGAGATCAGTTCTTTGATAGACACCTCAAGCAGGTGTTCCGGCGACGAGCCAGGCGGATCGGCCAGGCCAAATGGACCCTTCGTAACGAACCACAGCGAGGCAAGAGCTATGGCCAGAACTAAGGCTAG
>CAZSLS010000263.1:0-8502 GCA_964607575.1 uncultured Planctomycetaceae bacterium
TTCGAGGCGGTGCGGGGCGGAAAACCCGCATGGAGCAACTTCGACTACGCCGCCTGCCTCAACGAATTCCTCCAACTCGGAAACGTGGCGACGATGTTCAAAGGCCCGCTTCGGTTCGACCCCCTGGCGTGCAGGATTACCAATAACAAAGCGGCGAACGCAGCCCTGCGCCGCGAATATCGCAAGGGCTGGTCGCTGTAGTCGGTGGAAAGGAAGAAGGAGTTATGATCCGCATTTGGGCTTGTGTGGTAGCGTCCCTGGCGATAACGGCTGGGGGAAAGTCGGTTGACGGTATCCCCAAACATCGCGCCGAGCAGATTCGCAAAGCCGCACCCGCAAAGGCGCGCGTCAAGCCCGCCCGAGCGCGGCGGGTACTCATCTGGAACACGCCGGCGCACCTGATGAGTAAGGATCCGCACAAAGGTTACTGCATCCCATATGGCGCGCACGCGATGAAAACGCTCGGCCGCAAAACCGGTGCGTTCACGCCGGTGGTCAGCGACGACCTGGCGGTATTCCTGCCGGCGAGTCTCAAGAAGTTTGACGCGATCATCCTGAACAACGCGTCGGGCGCGTGGATCACGCCGAACGACGCGACGGCTGAAAAGCTGAAAGCACATGGCGACAAGAAGGCCATCGAGTTGATGCTGCGGAAGAGCCTGCTCGATTTCGTCCGCAACGGCGGCGGGATCGTGGCGTATCATTACGCCCTGGGGGGCAACCGCCATTGGCCTGAGTTTCGCGAGATGATCGGAGCCACCGTAGCGGGCCATCCGTGGAACGAGGAGATAGGCGTGCTGGTCGAAGAGCCCGACCATCCGCTGTCGGCCGCGTTCGGAGGTAAGAAGACCTTCCGGATCGCCGACGAGATTTTCCAGTTCAGCAAACCGTATGCGCGCGGAAAGCTCCGCGTGCTGCTGAGCCTGGACGTAAAGACCACAAACATGGGCGTCAAGTGGATCAAGCGGACCGACAATGACTTCGCCCTGGCGTGGGTAAAGGCGTTCGGCAAGGGGCGGGTGTTCTACACCGCGCTGGGCCATCGCACGGAGATCTACTGGAACGCGACGATGCTGCAGTTCTACCTCGACGGTATCCAGTTCGCCACCGGCGACCTGAAGGCGCCGACGAAACCCAGGGTGTCGCGATAGCCCGTCGTGGATATCGGCGGTTACCTGTCGCTGGGCGCGCCGGGCGGACGCTTTCCGGTGAGCATTTCCTGGATATTGGCGGCCTCGATGGCTTCCATGCGCCTGCGCTTGTCCATAAGGCGTTTGTGATTGGCCTTGTCGCCTGCGCTCCAGGTATTGCCTTCGACGTAGTCGCCGCAGTACGGTACGAGCAGATCGATCCAGCATGCGATCTTGTCGAGTTCTTCCCGGGAGAGCTTGACTTTACATTTGTCGCCCGCGATCTGCTCGAAGATCCTGGACTTGTTGGCGCCGGCGAAATAAGGCGGGAGCATCGGCGGGATGGACTGCACGTTAAGCCACTGGACCATCTCGTTGGGCTTACCGCGCTGGGTGAGGTTCAGGTAGCTGTCGGACCATTCCCGCTTTGCCCCACGGTCGTGATTGGTCGCGCCGAGCAGGCTGAAGACGTTATTTCGGTCCGCCGCGGGAGTCTTAGCTTTTGAGGCACCCTTCTGCTTCCGGTCCTTGTGACACTTGATGCAGTGCTTGTCGAGGATGGGCTGGATCATCTTGGGAAAGGAGAATCCCCTCGCCGGTCCGTAGAACGGGGTGAGCTTCTTTGGTCCGGCCTTCATCGCCTGGGTCGTGCCCGTGGCAAGCGATGTTTCGTTTTTGTTTTCGTGGCATCCGACGCAGGAGAAGTTTTCGCCGGGCTGGAGGGTGGACCAGCTCCGCATGGACTGTACGACGTGGTTTTTCTCGTCGAGCAGTTGGAAGTATACGGGCAGTCTCGCTGGTACGGTGAAGAACGCCGAGCCGTCGGGGTGGACCTTCGCCGAGCCCAGGACGCTCTTGACGTCCCACGTCCCGTTGTTTATCGAGATGGGCGTCGTGACGAGCGACCAACTGGCCGGCCCGCGGTTACCGTTGCTCCCGACGTTAGCGGCGCGGAAGTCCAGCGCCACGACGCGTAGCGACTTGATCGCGCCGCGCTTGATGCCTTTGAGTCCGGGCCCGATGTAGACGTTCTGCACGTAGAAAGTGCCGGTCTTCTTGCGGTAGTCGACGACGGTCGGGCGGATGGTGGGTTTGCTTCTGGCGTTCAGAGGGACCGGTTGGCTGGAGTCACGCTTACCGTCGACGGTCAGCAGTTCGCGGCTTGCATCGTCTCGCATGAAGTAGATGCCGAATCGCAATCGGCTGCCGTCGGCCCGGAAGCCCGTCAGGAACTCGGTCTCGCTGAACGGGTAGGGATACTGGAACTGATCTCCCCTCTGTCCGTACGCGTCGACACGAACGGCCTTGGCGGGCGCCACAGGGGCGAGCATCGTCACGCCGGATGCCTGCTGCCTGCCCTTTGACGAATCGACTATGCAGAGCTTGCCTCTCTGCCGCGTGTGGTGCCCGGTGGCCAGCGCCATTACTTTGCCCGTACCGGGGATTCCGCGCGCGTGTACGATAGACGTCGGGAACCACGAGTTGTTACCGTAGTATTCGGTCTGCGCCGTTCCGTCCGGGTTCATCTGGAACAGTGGCTGGGGGTAGATCTGCCCGCGGTCGTTATAGTCCCATCGGGTGTAGACGACCCTTCCGTCGTCGAGCACCTGCGGGTAGTTGCTGTGCACCTGGTCGAATCCCAGCCTTCGGAGGAACTTTCCGTCCTTGTTGCAGATGTAGAGGTTTGACACTTCGGTCCACCAGCAGTCGACGGCCTGAACGCAGCGGGTCGAGTTGAACAGGATGTTGTCGTCGGGCAGGTAGCATCCTTCGTAGTCGGCGAACCCGAGTCCGAAGGTGAGTTGTCGGATCTTGCGGGACTTGACGTCCATTTCGTAGAGATGGTAGTCGTCCTTGCCGCGGGACTTCTTCCAGGCGAACAGTATGCGCTTACCATCGTAGCTGACGTCGGGGTCGCGGATGACGCCGCCGGACCCGGCGTCAACAAGCGTCTCGACGGTAGGCGTCTTGCCCGTGACATCCAGCAGGAACAGCCCCCCGCCGGGGTGGAAATACCTCTTGGACAATCCGTCGGACAGGCCTTCGGTGAAGGCGTAGTGGACTTCGCCCATCTCGAAATGCTTTGTGAAAACGATCTTCCCGCAGCGTGCGCGCAGTGCGTTCAGGCGCTTGGCGCGCCGGGCGTCGCAGGCGCGGATGTAGAGGTCGCGCCATTCCGGGTAGCTTCCAGGCGCCTTGTCGGCGATGAGTTTGGCGGCCTCGGCGGCCAGAGCCTTGCCCGAATCGCCGAGCTCGCCGAGAACCTTATTAACGATCTGCGTTTCCATGGCGGCGTCGGGCCGGGACTTGAAGCACTTGCCCGGCGCACTCTTGCCGCCGTCCTGAATGAGCCAGTCGGTCAGGATTTTCTCGGCCGCCGCGCCCGGTTGTGGCGCATCCTTGCCGAAGCAAAGACCGGGCCCTGCCGCCGCAGACGCACACAACACCAACGCCAGACACACTGGTACCTTTACCGCTGTTCTCATCGCTACGGGCCTATTTGCCCCAGATCTGGACTTCCGAGAACGCGCACCAACCGAGGGGCTTTTTCTGGACGAGTTCGGTGAACTTGACCCAACTGGCCTTGCGTTTCTTGAACTTGAACGTCTGCGGATCCTTGGTCCATTTGATATTGATCTTCTCCTTGCTTCCGTCGGAGAACACCAGCGTCGCTGAATGCCAATGCTTGTCGTGACGCTCCTCGGCCCTGATCCACAGGACGATCTTGTCGACCTCGAAGCTCTTGCCCAGGTCGATCTTGATCCACAGGTCTTCGCGCCGGTCCGGACCCCATGACGGGAACCGCCCGCCGTGTCCGGTGTTGGCGGTCTTACCGTTTATGACGTTACTGGCCGCATAGCAACCCTGGTTGCGACAGACGCTGTTAGTCGAAGCGTGCGGGAATACCTTTGAGTCGCCCATGGTGTCCTTGGGATTCAGCGCCAGGTTGCGGTAACCCGTCGTCGCAACAACGATGTCTTTGTCGCTGGGCGCACCGGCCGGTCGCTTGCCGGTAAGCATTTCCTGGATATTTGCCGCTTCGATCGCCTCCATCCGCCTGCGTTTGTCCATGAAGCGTTTGTGCTTGGCCTTGTCGCCATCGTTCCAGGCTCCGGCCTCGGCGTAGTCTCCGCAGAACGGTACGAGCAGGTCGATCCAGCATGCGATGAGCGCCAGTTCCTGCTTCGAGAGCTTGGTCTTGCAGTGCTCGCCTGCGATCTGCTCGAAGATCTTGCTCTTGTTGGCGCCCTTGAAGTACGGAGGCAGCATCGGCGGGATGGACTGCACGTTGAGCCAGTTGACCATCTCGTTGGGTCTCCCGCGATTAGTCAGGTTCAGGTATGCCTGGGACCAGTCGCGTTTTGCCCGTTTATCAGTCTGGGGCGTGCTCGTCAGGCTCTTGGCTTTGGGATTCTTACCGTCGTGACACTTGATGCAGTGCTTGTCGAGGATGGGTTGGATCATCTTGGGGAAGCTGAATCCCGCGGGCGGTCCGAAGACCTGAACGAGGGGTTTTGGTCCGGCCTTCATCGCGAGGGTCGTGCCCGTCGACAGCGATATTTCGTTCTTGTTTTCGTGGCAACCGACGCAGGAGAAGTTTTCTCCCGGTTGAAGGGTCGACCAGCTTCTCATCGACTGGACGACGTGGTTCTTCTCGTCGAGCAGTTGGAAGTAAACGGGCAGTCTCGCCGGTACGGTGAAGAACGCCGAGCCGTCCGAATGCACTTTCGTGTCGCCCAGTACACTCTTTACGTCCCACGTACCGTTACCGATGGCGATAGGCGTCGAGACGAGCGCCCCGCCGGCCGGTCCGCGGTTACCGTTACTGCCGATACCAGCGGCGCGGAAGTACAGCGCCACCACGCGCAGCGACTTGACAACGCCCCGCTTGACACCCTTGAGGCCCGGACCGATGTAGACGTCCTGCACGTAGAACGTGCCTGTCTTCTTGCGATAGTCCACGGTTGTCGGGCGGATGGTGGGTATCTTGCGGGCTTTGAGGGGTACGGGCTGGTTGCTGTCCTGCTTTCCGCTGACGGCCAGCAGTTCGCGGGTCGCGTCGTCGCGCATGAAATAGATACCGAACTTCAACCGGCCGCCGTCTGCCCGGAAGGTCGTGAGGAACTCTTTTTCGTTGAACGGGTACGGATACTGGAACTGGTCGCCCCGCTGTCCGTACCTGTCGACGCGGACGGACTTGGTTTCGGCGATCGGGGCGATCAACTGCACGCCGGATGCCTCTTGCCTGCCCTTTTTCGAATCGACGATGCAGAGCTTGCCCCGCTGGCGCGTGTGGTGCCCGGTGGCTAGCGCCATGACTTTACTCGTCCCGGGAATCCCGCGGGCGTGGGCGATGGTCGTGGGGAACCAGGAGTTGTTACCGTAGTATTCGGTCTGGCTGGTCCCGTCGATGTTCATCTGGTAGAGCGGTTGGGGATACAGTTGCCCGCGGTCATTGTAGTCCCAGCGCGTGTAGACCACGCGTCCGTCGTCGAGGACCTGCGGGTAGTTCGAGTGGACCTGGTCGAAGGCGAGCCTGCGAAGGAACTTCCCGTCCTTGTTGCATACGTACAGGTTGGACACTTCGGTCCACCAGCAGTCGACGATCTGCACGCATCGTGACGAGTTGAACAGTATGTTCCCGTTGGGCAGGTAGCAGCCTTCGTAGTCGGCGAATCCCAGCCCGAAAGTGAGCTGGCGGATCTTGCGGGTCGCAACGTCCATTTCGTAAAGGTGGTAATCGTCCTTGCGGTCGGACTTCTTCCAGGCGAACAGTATCCGCTTTCCGTCGTAGCTGACGTCGGGATCGCGGATGACGCCCTGGGGCGAATCGATGAGCGTCTCGACGGTGGGTACCGCCCCGGTGACGTCGAGCAGGCACAGCGCCGAGCCCGGGCGGAAGTGTCTCTCTCTCTGGGCGTCGGAGAGCCCTTCGGTATAGGCGTAGTGACTGCCCCCCATCTCGTAATGCCTGGTGAAAACGATCTTCCCGCAATACCCGCGCAGGGTAGCAAGACGCTTGGCGCGCCGGGCGCCGCAGGCTTTGGTGTAAAGGTCCTTCCATTTCGGGTCGTTTCCGGGGACCTTGGACGCTGTCAGCTTCGCCGCCGCGGCGGTAAAGGACTTACCCGCCGCTCCGAGTTCCGCCACAGCCTTCTGCAAGGCCGCCGCCTCCGCCGCAGCATCGGTTTTGGACTTGAAGCACTTCCTGGATCCGTCCTTACCGAGATCCTGATGCAGCCAGTCCGACAGGATTTCGTCGGCGGTCGCACCCGGTTGCGGAGCCTCCTTACCGAAGCAAAGGCCTGCCCCGGTTATTGCAAACACACACAACATCAAACACACCGGTATCTTCACTGCTGTTTTCATCGGTATTGGTCTCCAGGTTTACTGTTTGCGAAAGTTCGGGCGGTTTTCCCATAGTCAGAACGCAACGGACCGTTGCTCATTGCCCAAAACAGCTACCGCCGCATCATATCCGAAATGGACCTGGCGGACCAGTATGCGATGCCTATTTCTCGCCGGCGAGTGCTTCCGCCACGTTCAGCGCGTGGTCTTTTACCCGCCGGTATGCGTTCAGCATGTCGGTGTAAATCACGGTCACCAGGGGCGCCGGTCGGGTGTCGGCGACTTCGGCAAGGTGCTGGTTGCGGAGGCGGCGGACGTGGTGGCTGATCCCTTCGCCGGTGCTGTGGGCCTTGGTTACGACCTCCGGGCGATTCTGCCTGCATGCGGTCGAGACCAGATCGACGTAACCGGCGACCTCGTCGTGGAGCTCCAGCATGCTGTCGCGATCGGTCCGGGAGAGCTTCAGATCCGCCTGCTCGAGGCGCAGATACAGTTTCAGGAGGTTCTGCACGTAGTCGCCGGCAGATTCGTATTCGTCGGCGATTCGCACGATGCGCCTGCCCTCGTCGGCCAGTTCGAGAGTGAGGCTTCCCGCCAGCAGGTCGGTCACGAATACGGTGACCTCCTTCTGCATGATGTCCAGGACCTCTTCCTTGTGGAATATCTTCTGAACGTTCTTCTCGTCCGGCGTACCGTTGGAAATGACTTCGCGCAGGCGGGGCAGCATTTTGTCCAGCGTGTCGGCCATACGGTTGACTTCTTTGCGCGACTGCTCGATACCGATCACCGGCGTACCGGAGAGATTTGCA
The DNA here is from genome assembly GCA_964607575.1 of uncultured Planctomycetaceae bacterium. Taxonomy (GTDB): domain Bacteria; phylum Planctomycetota; class Phycisphaerae; order SM23-33; family SM23-33; genus BS750m-G57. The sequence goes on from CAZSLS010000263.1 coordinate 7,289, forward strand.
TCGAGCATGGTCAGGTGCGGAGTTTCCTTGAAATCTCGATCTGGCACGAAGCGGGTCAGCAGGGCGGCTAGATGGTTGGTGAAGGGTAGAAACAGCAGCGTGTTGGCAACGTTGAAACCGGTGTGGACGGCGGCTATGGCGGCCGTAACGTGCGGGAAGTTAACCACCTCCTTACCGCCTTCTACTACCGTCGTGCCTGCATGCGGGTCGATACCGATGACCTGCTCTACAAGATAGATGTACGGTCTGAACAACGCCGTTATCCAAATCACGCCGATAACATTGAATACCACGTGAGCGTAGGCGGCGCGCTTGGCGTTGGTGGTGGTCCCTATCGAAGCGAGGTATGCGGTGATGGTCGTACCGATATTCTCGCCAAGGACGAGCGCCGCGGCGGTATGGAAAGGTATCACGCCCGTCGTGGCCAACCCGATGGTTATACCCAGCGTCGCCGAAGAAGACTGCACGATCATCGTAAGGACACACCCGACCGCGGCGCATTTCAGAACACCGGGATAACTGTTGGCGTTGAAGGTGGAGAACCATGCCTCGAAGCTCTCCATACCGCGAATCGGCTTGAATCCGTTCTTCATCAGTTCCAGACCGAAGAAGATCATGCCCATGCCCATTGTCGCCATCGCCAGAAACTTGAGCCTGTCCTTGTTTGCGAACCGGAAGACCAGCGCAGCGACGCCCATTATGGGCAAACCGTACTTGCCGATTCTCAGCGCTAAAATCCAGCCTGTAATGGTCGTACCGATGTTGGCACCGATTATCACGCCAATGGCCTGGGTCAGAGTCATGAAGCCGGCAGTAACGAATCCGACAACCATGACGGTAGTTACCGAACTGGATTGCACCAGGCAGGTCACGCCCGTCCCGACAGCCATGCCCGAAAAGCGGTTGCCGGTTGCGGCGCCTATCATTTTCCGCAGGCGCCTTCCGGCGATGGTCTGCAGGCCCTCGGACATGTACTTCATTCCCAGCAGGAACACGCCGAGTCCGGCCACTACGTTAATGAACATGGTGATGATGAATACGGCGTTCAGTTCCGCCGGTGCTGATGCAATCATGTCATTGACTCCAGATGTTGCATACCGTGTTTTGCTCGGGCAGTTCTTGCCACAGGCCCTTCCGTAAGTTATTGTCGCAGACATTCACTAATACGACAGCGCTAGTTTTGCTCAAGAAGTTTGTGGGGGCTTGTCGATAGA
>CAZSLS010000264.1:0-8454 GCA_964607575.1 uncultured Planctomycetaceae bacterium
CTAAGGCCAGCATACATAGTGATTTAAAAAGCGCCAGAAAAAATTCTCACACCCAAAACTTGGGATAACACGCTCGGGCATATACAATAAACGCAAGTTAATCGGCAGAAAGGCAAGTAATGACAAATAAAACGATGCGGTCGAGATGGTGCGTGTTGGTTGCGGTTCTGGCGATGGCGGCGATGTACTGCCCGATTGCCCTGGCGCGGGACGCCGCTCCGGCGGCGCATCACTGGATATTCGATAAGGACCACGTTCGCGGCGCGGGCGTCAAGGCCGTCAACGGACCCGCCGCGCGAATCCTCGGAGGCGCGCAGCTCGCAAAGGAGAAGGGTATCGGTTCGCTCGTGCTTGGCGGCAGGGGTGCCAGTGTGATGATCACGCCCAAGAGCAGCTCCGCCGGACTGCCCGAAAAGCTCATCACCGCCGAGGCGTGGGTATCGGTTTACAAACCGCTGGCGTGGGGCGGTATCGTCGGGGCCATGCGCGACAACGGGAGCGACGAGACCGGTTGGGTGCTGGGCTTCGTGGGCAACAAGTTCACGTTCGCGATCGCCACCGAAGACAAGCGTTCGCTGACGTACCTGGCGTCGAAACGTCAGTTTACCCCGGGCAAGTGGCATCACGTGGTGGGCACGTACGACGGGAAGTCCCATTGCATCTACGTTGACGGGCGGCTCGAAGCGAGAGACACATCGCGCAAGGGCAAGCTGCTCTACCCGCCGACCGACACGTTCTACGAGATCGGCGCGTACCACGATAACAACGAGTACAACCGCATGACCGGTCGGATTCACGAGGCCGCCGTCTACAAGCGCCCGCTGACCGCCAAAGAAATCCTCGCACGCTACAATGCCAAGAAAGACAAGTTCCCCAAAGTAGATCCGAAACTCGTCGCCAAGCTCAAGAAGCTCCCGCCGGCGCCGGCGCCCGTCCACACGCCCAAGCCCAGGGGCTTCCGCGTCGAGCTTGGCCCGTGGGTCCGATTCGACGCTCCGGGCTCGGCGGTGATCTCCTGGGAAACAGAATCTCCGACCGCCCTGGTTTTCACCTACGGTCTGGAAGGGCGGAGTACCAAATCCGTCCTTGATACTACGCCCAGAAAGTCCCACGCGGTCAGGATCGAGGCCCTCGAGGCCGGAAGCACTTACAGCTACAAGATAACCGTTCCCGGCGCCGACGAGACGAAGGACCGGATCGACGGGCCTTACACGTTCAACACGGCTTTCAACCATCGCCCGCCGTCGATCGCCAAGCTGCCGAGCCCCTGGCCCGACGCCGGACCCTACAAGGCGGCCGCCGAGCGAATAATCCGCGACACGGGCATAACCAAGGGATATTGCCTGGTTTACGGCTTCGGCGAGGGGCGGCTGGCGTATGAACTGGCCAGACGCAGCGAACTTGTTGTTGTTGGCGTGAGCTCCGATGCCGCCGCAGTCGCCAAGGCGCGGAATCTGCTGTCCAAAGCGAAGCTCTACGGGTCGCGGATCACCGTTCGACACGTCGAATCGACGGCGAAGCTGCCCTTTACCGATGGTTTCGCCAACCTGATCGTCTCCGAAGACATCCTCGCCGGTCGCAAGCCTCCGGGCTCCGCGGCGGAGATGTTCCGCGTGCTTCGTCCCGGCGGGGTCGCTCAGTTAACCGCACCCAAAGGCGGACCGGTCGAGGCGTGGCTGAAGGCGGGCAAGGTGTCTGCGATCGCCTCTCGCCAGGGCGGATGGTGGGCGAGTGTCAAACGTGATGAGCTTCCGGGCACCGGCGTGTGGACGCACCAGTACGGGCGGGCCGACAACACCGCTTTCGGCGGCGAGACGCTGGGAGGCGCCACGGGAACCGACGATCTTCACGTGCAATGGTTCGGGCGGCCGGGCGCGGACTTCGGCCTGGATCGCAACCCGCGCATGCCCGCTCCGCTGGCGGTCAACGGGCGCCTTTTCCACCAGGGGATGAATCGCATGATCGCCCTGGATTCCCACAACGGGACCCCGCTCTGGACGCTTTCGATACCCGACCTCCGCCGCGTCAACATGCCCCGCGACGCGAGCAACTGGTGCGCCGATCGCGACAACGTTTACGTCGCGCTGAGGAATGCCTGCTGGACGCTGGACGCATATACCGGCCGGAGAAAGTCTACCGCCCGCCTTCCCGACAAGGCAAAGCGCCCGACTCACGACTGGGGCTACGTCGCCCGCGTCGGCGGGAAGCTCTACGGGAGCACCGTCAAGGCCGGATCGGTTTACACAGAGTTCTGGAAGAAGGTCTCGTGGTACGATCAACGGGGGGGGCACGGGACGTACAAGATATGCAGTGACGGGCTGTTCGCCGTGGACCTGCCCTCGGGCAAGACCGCCTGGACGTACACCGGCGGGGCGATCGTGAACACCACCATCACCATTGGCGACGGGAAGGTCTACTTCGCCGAGTCGCGCGATCCCGAAACAATGGCCTCGCCGTCGTCGCGCGTGACCACAGGCAAGCTCTGGTCGAAGCAGTTTCTCGTCGCCCTCGACGCCGAGACGGGCTCGGTGCTCTGGCAGCGCCCGATCGAGACTGCCCCCGGGATCGTTGTTTTCTTCCTGGCGTATACTGACGGGAAGCTCATGCTGGTCTCGTCGTCGAACAACAAGTACGACCTCTACGCCTACTCCGCCGCCGACGGGAAGGACGTCTGGCACGCTGAACACAAGTGGGCGGCGAACAATCACGGCGGGCACATGCAGCATCCGGCCGTCAGCGGCGGGGCGATCTTTGTCGAGCCCAGCGGATACGAGGTGGCAACGGGCAAGCGCCTTCCGCTCAAGATGGGCGGTCGCCAGGGATGCTCCACCCGGGCGGCGGCCACCGGCGCTCTGATCTATCGGGGCAATGCTCGCAGGATATCCATGTGGGATACAACCACTGGTAAAGCAACCAGTTGGGTGAATCTTCGCCCGAGCTGCTGGCTCAGTGTGATACCCGCCGGCGGGATGGTGCTCATCCCCGAAGGCGGGGCGGGGTGCAGTTGCGGGAACTGGCTGGAGACGTCCCTGGGCTTCTCGCCGAAGCCCAATATCAAGAAACCACCCGGAGGCGCCAAGACGCCCCCCGCGCCGGCGAAGAAGGAGGGCGAGTGATGACTATTCAAAGAGCCCTCACAACTGTCGCGATCTTGCTTGCCGCAACCGCCGTCGCCCACGGGGACGACTGGCCGACCTATCGACACGATAACCGCCGCAGTGGCGCGACGGTCGAAACTCTCCGCCTGCCGCTGAAGCAGACATGGCGATACGATTCGCCTTCGGCGCCAGTACCCGCATGGGCGGGCCCGGCGAAATGGGACGCTTACGCCGGAATGAAAAACCCCAAGCACATGCGGGATTTCGACTCGGTCTTCCACGTTACCGTCGCCGGCGGGCGGGTATTCTTTGGTTCCTCAGCCGACGACGCCGCACACTGCCTCGACGCGGCGACCGGAAAGCCCAAATGGACCTCCCACACTGACGGACCGGTGCGACTGCCCCCGGCGGTTGCGGGCGCAAACGTCTACTTCGGCAGCGACGACGGGTACGCCTATTGCGTAAAAGCTTCCGACGGATCGCCCGTCTGGAAATACCGCGCGGCGCCGGGCGATCGTGTGGTGCCCAGCAACGGGAAGTTGATCTCCCTCTGGCCGTGCCGGACAGGCGTTCTCGTCGCCGACGGTAAGGCGTACTTCGCCGGCTCGCTGTTCCCTTGGCGCAAGTCGCAGTTATGCGGTGTCGATGCCAGGACGGGCAAGGATTCAGGCACCGGGCTTTTCAAGACCACCGCCACGGGACACGCGATCCAGGGTGCGCTGCTGGCATCGGACAGTCAGTTGTTCGCCCCGCAAGGCCGAAGCGCCGCGCTGGTCTTCTCTCGCGGCGACGGTAAGTTCGCCGGTGCGCTGGGAGGCAGAGGAGACGGCGGAGTATACGCGCTGCTGACCAAAGGTTCCCAACTCATATACGGGCCCGGGAGCAAGACCGGGTGGTTGGCTATGCAGGATGCAAAAACCCGAACGCGAATCAGCGCCTTCGCCGGCGCCAGCCGCATCGTCATGGGCGACAAGACGGGCTACATCTACAAGCCGGGCAACCTGTCGACCTTCAAACTCGCCGAACACATTACGCTCAACAGGCAGCGCGCACTTGCCGGGAAACTCAAGGCCCTTTCCCGCCCGCCGAAAAGCAGGAGAGGCAAGAAGGAAACCCCCGCCCAGGCCGCGAAACGCAAAGCCGCCCACGAGGTCGTCAAACTCGAGCTTGAGAAGGTCGCCTCCGAACTCAAACGCATCAAGCAGGCCGGCGGGGCATCCTTCAACTTCAGTGTCGCTTGCCCGCTCGCCTACGAAGTGATCCTCGCCGGTGAGACTATGTTCCTCGGCGGCGACAGTGTCGTCCACGCCCTGTCAGCCCGCGACGGAAAAGCGTTGTGGGAAGCCCCGGTAGACGGGAAAGCCCGCGGTTTGGCGGTCGCAGGCGGGCGACTCTTCGTAAGCACGGACAAAGGCAAGATCCACTGCTTCGCCTCGGCAACGAACGCGAAACGCTGAAGCGGTTACTTATTACCGACAGTCAGTTGCATTCGGACCGCCTTGCCCGCAGGGACGGTGAGTTTGCGTTTGTCTGGCGATTTGGGGATAGCGATCAGTTTGGCGGGGCCATCGGTTACTTTCGCTGAGATCATACGCATGCCCACAGGGAGGCGCAGCGTTACGTCCTGTTTGCGAGCTGACGTCAACGTGAGGTCAATCTTCCCGGCCGGTTTGTCCCACGCCAGGCGGTCGATTCGGATCTGCCCGCGGACGAGAACTCCGCTTATCGAGCCTTTGGGCCATTCGTCCGGCAGCGCCGGGAGAATGTCCAGCACGCCGCCGGCGCAGAAGACCAGCGAATTGTTGACCACGTCGGGGATCGTGCCCACCGGATCGAAACCGAATCCCCGCAGCCCGGGCCAATAGGAGATCATGAAACTCGGGTAAAGGTATCGTTTGGTAGCCATCCGGGCCATCACTTCGCCCACGACATCGCTCCGCCCCAGACGCGCGGCGCACTGACCCTGGTTCATCATCCCGTGCGTGATGTGATTGCTGTTGGAGCCCTTGACTCTTCTCAGCCATCCTTTGACCTTGCCCTCGAAAGCTACGCCCGAGGCCTTCCATAAAACCGGCGTTCGATCGCGGTCGAACTCGCAGAACTGGTACAGCGGCAGGAAGTGCGAGTGATGTCGCTGGTTGTAGTCCTCCCCTGCGCCGGGCCAGGACCATTCCTGAAGCCCGCCGCCTTCGTTGATGAGGTAGGGGGGCATCTTGGCGAGCATGGTCTTCCATTTCTTCACGCCTTCGGTCTCGATGCCCAACTCACCGCAGCCTTTGATCAGGTAGGTAAGCACCGCCTTGACCACCGCAATATCGAAGGTGGTATTGGCCGTCATCCCGTGCTCCGGCGAGTAGCCCATGAAGAAACGGTATTTGCCCTTGGCGTCTTCCGTGCCAGCCAGCAGATCTTCGTAGAACAGGGCGGTCTCCTTGAGCAGGGGAATCGCGCGCTTGGCGAGGTGTTTCTTGTCGCCGGTGAATAGATAGTAGTCGTAGAAGAAGTGGGCCATCCACCCCATGCACCCGATGCACTGTTCCCCGGGCCACCGCCCCCAGTGCAGCAGCAGGCAGGTGTTGGAGGCTCGTGGATTGGAGACGATGCCCCTGCACCCGTAGAGTTTCCTGGCGTTGAGGCGACAATCGGGCAGCCACGATTCGACCGTGCGGAAATAGGATTCCATGAGTTCGGGCATGTTGCAACTCATCATCGACTGGATCTCGAGTTGCATATTGGAGTCCAGCGTGTAGTCGCTCGACCACGCCGGGCGCCACGTACCGGTCCATATGCCCTGGAGGTTCGGCGGGTTATCGCCGCTGCTGCAGATGATCAGATAGCGACACGCATCGTACATTCGCTCGGTCAGCGCCAGCGGCATGCGATCTGTTTCCGCGGCCCGTTTCAGCAGTTCTTCCGAAGTCGTCAGGCGGTCCTTACCGCCCTGCAGATCGAGCCTTACGCGCGAGAACAGCTCTCCGTGAAGTTTGACGTGCGGCTTGAAGAGCGAATCGTAGTCCGGCTTCAGCCCATCCAGCGCCTTCTTCATCTCAGGCAGGAGGTTGGTCTTGTGCCCCGGGCCGAAGTCCGGGTGCTTTGGGGAATACGCCCATGCCTCGCTCTGTTCTTTCGGCAGGGGGGTCTTCCATGTTCGCACCTGCATTATCAGCAGTATCCCGTTTGCGCCGGAGACGGTGGTGCGTCCATCTTTGCCTTCGACCTTTCCGCCATCGGCGACCACGCGGATCAGGCAATCATACCCGCCCTTGCCCTTGACGTAGACTACGTGCGCCGAGAGCCACTGACCGGCGGCAATTATTTCAGGTTTCACCAGTGGGTGGTTTATATTCATCGACAGTGTGCATCCGACCTTGCCCTTCGGTCCGCTGATTGACATCACCGCGACGTTATCCGCCCGCGAAACGAACAGCTTGCGCGCCCATTGCCCATGTTCGTCGCTCCATCCGATCGCAAGCTGACCGGTCTCGAAATCCTCGGTCATCTTGTATTTGCCCGGGGTCTTGGACTGCTTGGCCATTTCCAGTTTCAGCAGACATGCCGGATGGAACGGGTCGGTGTGGATGATCTTCTGGCCGGTCTTTTCGCGCATCATCTTGTGGACTACAGCCGGACCGTTGGCGCCGGCCTTCAGACCGGCGGCTTTGATCTCCGGCATCGATGCGGCCAGGGGCTGCACTATTTCGCGGCTTCCTCGCGGCAGGTAGAGCTTGCAGTGGTTCAGGACGACCGTTTCGCTGTACGGCTGTCCGAACATCATCACGCCCATCCGCCCGTTGCCGCTGAGAAACGCCTCGGTCCAACTCTTGGCTGGTCGGGTGGAGGCAGCGCCAACGAAATATTCCCCACCACTGGCGCCGCCGACACAGACGCAGACCATCGCCGCAGCCACAAGCAGTTTCACCATGGTAGAACGGGCGTTCATCTTTAATCTCCTTATTCCGATGCTCTTGCAGAGTAAGTATACCCGCCGGGTCGGGTATGGGAACAGTACGTACGTATTAGTTGCCGCTTGCTGGTGGGGGTTGTAGAATCAAGAGACACTGAAAGGCGAATCCATGGAACGACGAATTGCGTCGATGTTATTACTTATTCTCATTTCTCTCTCAGGCGCAGGTCTTCAGGCTAAAGAGAAATCCAGCGACGGTACCGCGCCCGAGCAGACTACGCTCAACCTGAAGTCCAAGTTCACGTTCATCGACCGGGCGAAAATCGTCAACCGCGGGACGATCAAATACACCATCCCCAAAAAAAGAAATGACGGGATCGAGGTCGCAGACGCACGCCATCACGGAAATGTGACGCGAATAGTAAAACTGCTGAACGATATCGAAAAGCAGAACCAGGACTTTAAAGTCGGCAAGGGGCTCAGGAACGCCAGGAACAAATATCCATACAATCCGAAGATCAGGGGGTGCGTTGACAGCGTCCTTATCGCCGAAAAAGGCAAGCTGATCGTCGAGGAATACTTCGCTGATGCGAGCGTCGACAAGCCGCATTACCAGATGTCGATCACCAAGAGCATCGTCGCTTACGCTATCGGCAAGGCCATCGAGATGGGGAAGATCAAGAGCGAAAACGATCTTATCCTCGATTATCTGCCCGAAGTCGACCGAACGAAGATCGCCAGGGGCGTCGATACCCTCACGCTGAAAGATCTGCTGACCATGAAGTCGGGAATCCGCTTCAAACCCGCTAAGAAAAAAACGCCAATCACCCTCAAGAACCACGCTGGACTTTACCTGACCCAAACAGAGCCGATCCCCGAAAAAAAGACCTACAAATACGATGGCACGAACGTCGATATACTCTGTCACATACTCTACAACACCACCGGGATGACGCTTACGCAGTGCGCAAAGCAGCATTTGTTCGGGCCGATGGGGATCACCAACTTCAAATTCGGCAAGTCGGCGTGCGGTCTGGACAAGGGTCCAGCCGGGATGAGGCTCACCTCCCGCGACATGCTCAAGATCGGCTTGATGACGATGCATGGCGGCAAGTGGAAAGACCGGGAGATCCTCAATAAGGAGTGGATCGCCAAAGCCACCGCCGTCCACGTCAACAAGGATCGCCCGACCAAGTACGGTTATTTCTGGTGGAGCCAGAACGCCACGGTAAACGGAAACACCTACCGTGTCCGTTCATGCAGAGGCGCCGGCGGGCAGTTCATTTTCATGATCCCGGAACTCGACATAGCGGCCATATTCACAAGCTACTACGCAACCAACATCCCGATTCAGTATTTCGAGAAGATCATTCTGCCGTCATTTGTGAAGTGAAGTTCTAGCCACGGATGAACACGGATGAACGCGGATAAGGCGATTTGGTTACGGCAACG
>CAZSLS010000265.1:0-8437 GCA_964607575.1 uncultured Planctomycetaceae bacterium
AGAGCGCCGGTTTCCTAAACCGGAGGTCAGAGGTTCGAGTCCTCTCGGGCGTAGTGTTGTACCGATACGCCGACGAGATGTTCCGAAAGGAGATTCAGCATGAAACGACGCGGTCTTCTCAAGGCGGCTTCGGCTTCGGCGGGGGCGATGGCGATCAGCCCCCTGGTTACCCGGGCCGACAGTGCCGCGAGCGATACCCCGCGGAAAGCTGACGTTGTAGTTGTCGGCGGAGGGACGGCTGGTACTATCGCGGCGATCCAGGCGGCGCGGGCGGGTGCGAAAACCGTCCTGATCGAACGCGGTAGCCAACTCGGCGGAACGACTACCGTGGGGGGCGTGGCGTTTCCGGGGCTCTTCCACGCATGGGGCAAGCAGATCATCTCCGGTATCGGTTGGGATCTGGTGTGCAAGACCGTCGAGATGGATGGCGGAAAGCTCCCCGATTTTACGAAACCCTCGCGCGCTCACTGGAAACTCCAGGTACTCATCAACCCGTTTCTGTACGCTGCTTTGGCTGAGGAGGCATGCATTCAGGCGGGCGTTACGATTCACTACTACGAATTCCCGCTGTCGGTTCAGGAAGCTGCGGATGGCTGGATGGTCGAATGCGTCGGTCCGGGAATGCGGCGCCGGTTGGCGTGCAGGCAGTTGATCGACTGCACCGGCGGGGCCGACGTGGTCGGAATGCTGAAGTTCAAGCGGCTCCGCGAGAAAGAAACCCAGCCGGGGTCCATGTTGTTCAAAGTCGGCGATGCTTTTCGCGCCGGTCGCGAGCGGCTGCAGGCCGTCTACGTCCACGGAGCCGACTCCTCGACGTCCGTCACGCGGACCCAGGCGACTCTCGCCGGGCGGCAGGCAATGCTCAAGCATCTTCGCAAGAAGTCGGCGCGGGGCGGTAAATCCGCGCGCCTGGTGCAAATGCAAGCCGAAGCCGCGTTCCGCGAAAGCTACCGCATCGCTGGCGAAACGGTTATCACTCACAAGGACTACACCACCGGCCGCCTGTTCAAAGACGCCGTCTGCTACGCATTCTACCCCGTCGATCTGCACACCCGAACAGGCGTCAGGCCCAAGCAACTGTCTAAGGGCGTAGTCCCAACCATACCGCTGCGAGCCCTGGCGCCGAAGGGCAGCCGCAACATACTGGCCGCCGGGCGAAGCGTCAGCAGCGACCGCCTCGCCAACTCGGGTCTTCGAGTGCAGGCTCCCTGCATGGCGATGGGGCAGGCCACCGGCGCAGCGGCTGCTCTAGCCGCAAAACGCAAAACCACACCCCTCAAAGTTCCCTTCGACGAGATCGCGAAACTCCTCCGCGATCACGGGGCGATCGTACCCGGGCATTCGTAAACCGAGGCATGCCGTTACTCGGTCTAGTCAGTGGTCGGGGCGGTTTGCTGCTGGGCGATATCGGCCCATTGGGGCTCGCTGTTGTGCGGCTCGGTGTTCTGGCGGCGTGTCCCGGCCGAACGTTGCTGAGTGCTGTCCGGGACTGCATCGGTCGAGTCCGCTCGTGTGGCGGATCTGGCTTGTGCGGCCTTTGCGCCTCCGACAATCGACAACAGCCTGTCGACCAGGGCGTTGAGTTCCCGGGCCTGGGTGTTGAGTTTTTCCGAGGCGACGGCTGAGGCTCCGCTACTGGTCGCTCCGCTCTGTGAGATACCATGCATTCGGACGATTGCGCCGTTGATCTGCTGCATGCCTTCGGAACTGTCGTCGCCGGAGTTTGCGATCTCGCTGATCAAGCCGCTTATGCTGCCTGAGTTTGAGACGATTTTGTCGAGGATATCGGCGACCTCTTTTGTGATTGCCACGCCGTTTTCGGCCTTGGCGACAGAGCCTTCGATCAGGTCGGTGGTGTCACGTGCGGCTTGGGCGCTGCGTTGGGCAAGATTTCGGACCTCTTCTGCGACTACGGCGAAGCCCTTTCCTGCTTCTCCGGCCCGAGCGGCTTCGACGGCGGCGTTGAGTGCCAGCAAGTTTGTCTGAAACGCGATCTCGTCGATGGTCTTGATGATTCGTGCGGTTTCGTCTGCGGAGGCCCTGATATCGTCAATGGCATCGGACATGCGCGCCATGGCCCGCGAACCTTCCTCTGCGTCCTTGACGGCAGTGGAGGCCAGCGAGTCGGCCTCATTCGCCGAAGCGGAGGTCCGCTTGAGCAGGTTTGACATACCGCCGAGGCTGGTGGTGGTTTCTTCTGTCGCCATTGTCTGGTCTCTGGCGCCCTGGGTCAGCGCCTGACTGGCCGAGGAGACTTCATCGGCTGCCGCTGCAACGTCTTGCGAACCGATGCCCAGGTCCACGCTGATGGCGATGATCGGCTTGGCGATGGAGTTTGCCACAACCAGCACGACAAGGAACGTGACCACGATGGCGCAGATGCCCGCGACCACGCCTAATAGCATCCCGGAAGCCACGCTTGCTTCGGTCTTCTCGTCGACAGCGGCGTTGAGGGAGTCAAGGCTATTGGTGGTGCTGCTCTTCAGTTTGGCCAGGTCGGTGTTGAGCTCTTCGGTCAGCCCGTCGAGGCGCCCCTTGAGTTCGGTTGCCAGACCGCTGAGACTGCTGCCGGTGCTCTTTGCCAGTGCGGCGTAGTCGGTCTTGAGTTCGGCCTGTTGACGCTTGGCGCTGGCCTTGAGGGTAAGCAGGACCGCGCTGCCGATCTTCTCTCCGTCCTGAACGATGTCTACCGCGACTTCCAGGACATCTCCGGCTTTCTTGAGTCCGGCCGTCACGTCGTCCACGGTTTCGCTCGAGGCGCCTTTGAGGAGGGCCTTGACAGCGGGGTCATCGGCATTCTGGAACTTTGTCTGGGTCTTGCCTTTGGCGTCAAGGATAAGACACAACGCCACGTCGGGGTCGCGGCAGATCTGGCGACAGTAGTTGTCCATGACGTCAGTATCGAAGGTCAGCAACGGCGTGGGTGCCAGGCTCGCAAGCAATGCCGCCAGAGAATCGGTCTTGGTTTTGAGGGCTGCCTCCGCCTGGTGGGCCTGCTTTTTGGCGACGCTGTCCAAGGCTTTACTCTGCTGCGTCTGGATGTCGGCGAAACCACTGCTCTGCCGCTTGTCAAGCGTAGCGAGCGTCTGTCCTTGCTGAGTTTGTATTTCGTTCAATACGCCTGACTGCTTTTCCTGCATGGTGTGGGCCTGTGCGGAAATGTCGGCCGATATGCCTTGCAGGGCATCTCTCTCGCCCATGATGAACAACACAGAAAGCGTCGAAACCACCATGCTGACCAACAACACGGTAGCCAGCATAAAACGCCCACGCAGACTAAGTTTCTTCCAGATAGCCATACTAATAACTCCTTTCCAGATATAGGTATGTAAGCTCGAATACCGCGAGGCCCCCGGCTCGGAGCCGGGGGCCCATGCCCATAGCGGGTGCTTACTAGTTTTTGGAGGCTACTTTCGCGACTGCCTTCTTGGCGGGAGTGTCAGCCTTCTTCAGAGGCACAAATTCCAGACCTTCAACGATCTTCTGACCGGCGTCGCTAAGCATAAAGTCGATGAACTTCTTTAGATCGCCACTGGCCTGGCCCTTGGTTATCACGTTCAGCGGACGGCGAAGCGGGTACGTCTCGCTGGCTACATTGGCGACGGTGGCCTTGACGCCATCGAGGTCAAGCAGTTTGACGCGCCCGCCCTTGGCGGCGATTTCCTGGGCCGTACCTACCGAAACGTACGCGATGGCATTGGGCTTGGTCGAGATGTAACCGATCGCCTGACGATTCGGGCCGATCAGCGTGGAGGTAGCCTTCGAGTAACCGTCATCGGAGTCCTTGGAGCCCTTGGGGGGTTTGACGCGATGCACCATGACCTTACGTTTGCCTTGGGCGATCTCTTTGCCTTCCAGACCGAAGTACTTGAGGAACAATTCCAGAGTGGAGCGGCCTTCCTCTTTGCTGATCAGAGAGATGGGTGCGTCGGCGCCGCCGACGTCCTTCCAGTTGGTGATCTTGCCCGTGTAGATATCCTGAACCTGCTTCTTGGTGATCTTCGTGATGGGGTTCTTTGCGTTAATGATAACCGCAATTCCGTCCAGGCCGACCTTGACCGGTACGAGGTCCTTGTACTGCTTGGTTTCCTTGTCTTTCAGATTGCGTGAAGCCATTCCGAGTTGCACCTTGCTCGTGCCTGCCGACTTTACACCGTGGCTCGACCCGCCGCCGCCAATAACAAACTTGACTGTGGGATTGGCCTTGCGAAATGCTTCGGATGCCTTCTGCACGATAGGACGCACCGTGCTTGACCCGGCAATCGTGATTCGCTGATCTTCGGCACCAAAGCAAGTCGTACTCACAAACACTGCTATCAGCACCATCGTCCAAATTCCTGTTCTCTTCAACATCGTTCATCTCCTTCTAATGTGTCCCGAAACTCGTACAGGCCTACCTGACCTGACTACGTATGGAATGGGCTATGCCAAACCGCATAGGACCGCTCTACAGAGGTGTTGCCCAGACCACTGGTGATGATTCCTTGCGGTGACGCCAACGTTGACGTCGTTGTCTAAAGTGCCGCCAGGCTGGTTTGCACGGGGTTGCCAGATTTGTCGGTACCCAGGCATTCCGCCTGCGGCACCCCTGCAATGTGTTCTATCGGTGACCCTGTAAGGCGAGTTGAACAGGATCTGTAAAAAACTCATTGTCTTTATGGGAATTGAGCATATTCAAATCGCAAGTGCACCGTTGGCAGGTAAATAGGATATCACAGACGCTGTACGGTTTTTGGAGGTGTCATTGCTCCGGCTGGACGAATACTTTTGCGGGCTTGAGGATTTGTCCGTCTGGGGTGTCGATTAATTTGGCAAGTGCGAGCAAGCGACCGGAGAGGTCCGTGACCGCAATTTCTGGTGTCGGGTCATCTACAGCGGTCGACAGCGTTACCGTCTTGCCCATCGCCAGGCGATTTCTGTCGGTTGCGTCGACTGCGATTTTGGTCAGCGCGTCGAGGGCTGCTATGGGATCGATCAGGTCGGCGGGCGGGTCCATGTCGCTCGCGTCAATCGCATCGGCGAGATCGAATTTCCCGATAGACGTTCGCCTCAGGCTGCTGCAGTAGGCTCCCACGCCGAGCTTCTCGCCGATATCCCTTGCCAGTGAGCGTATGTACGTTCCCGCTCCGCAGGAGACGTCGATCGTGAGGTTCGGGTACTCGTAATCGGCCAGCGCGATCCGGTATATGTTGACCTTGCGGGCGGGCAGATCGAGTTCCTGCCCCGCCCGGGCAAGATCGTACGCCCGCTTGCCGTCAACGTGCAGGGCGGAGTGGGCGGGGGGCACTTGATCGATCCGCCCGACGAACGTTTCCAGTACGCTCTTTACCTCGTCGATGTCGACCGGTGCGGCGTTGGGGGTTTCGGTGATTTCGCCCTCGATGTCATGGGTGTCGCTGACGGCTCCGAGGGTTATCCCGGCGCGATAGCCCTTTGTCTGCCGCTGCACGTAGTCAGCCAGGCGCGTCGCGGCGCCGATGCACACCACCAGCACGCCGTCGGCAAACGGGTCGAGCGTGCCCGCGTGCCCGACCTTGACTTTCCGCCCGCCGACAAGTTTTCGCACCTGCGCAACGATCCCATAGCTGGTAGGCCCGACAGGCTTGTTAATGTTGAGCAGTCCGAACATGGTTATTGGGTCGGTTTGGCCTTTGACGCCGAGAGTAGTTTCTTCATTCCCCGCCCCAGAGCGTCGCCGATCAGGAAGTAGCTTTCCGCGTTTCCGAACCAGTGGTGCCCGTGTCCGGTATTGGGCGACTCCTTGGCGGGGCGGGCGAATTGGGCGGTCTTTACGAATATTACGTTGTCCTTGAACCCGGGCGTTTTGGCTGCGTCGGCCTGGGCGGTGCGGATGGCGGCCATGTTTCCGCGGTTGGCTTTCTCGCCACCGTTGCCCAACTCGCCGATCACCACGGGCAGTTTTGGTATCTTGAACTCCTTGCGAACGTCCTTTATCAGGTTCACGAGGTTTTTTGTGTACTGTGGGATCGCTTCCTTGGTACACATGTCGTTCCAGCCCTGGAACCAGACGAAGCCGGCGATTTCGTATCCCTGTCCCGAATAACCGGGGAAGTGTTTCTTGAGGTTGGCGAGTGTTTCACGTACCTGTGCGATCATTTTGGTGTAGTAGGGCCCCACATCGCCGCCGCTGCCTGGCGGGCGGAAGTCTTTGTAGAGGCTCTTTCCTCCCCAGGCGGTTTTGATCAGCAGCACCTGCTGGTCGTAGTGGTCGCCCATCACGTGCCCGAACTGCAATTCCGGGCCCATGTGCTTCTTCCCGCCGTAGCTGGTGTACCCGATGGTCAGCGGACCGGTCTTGTGCCCGGCGCGCTCGGTCTGGAACGATACCCACACGTCTTTCCGCTCGACCCACTTTCCGGATTTGTCCTTCAGGTGTACGTAGCGTTTGGCCAGCGGCGAGTGCTTCATCACGTGGACGAGATTACCCTTGCCCCCGTTGTAGTACTTCTCGTGGTCCATCGCCACCACGCCCTGTCCCTCCATGTTCGACTGCCCGGCAAGGATGAAGACCTTGACGGGTCCTTTGGCGCCCTTGCCCCCGTCCGCCTGGACGCTGCTGGCCGCCAGAACAACCAAACCCGCCGCAATACCAATACACATCATTCGCTGTTTCATATCTGCTCCAATCCGAGATTAGTTTCTCCTTATCTTGGGGGTCTGTCAACGATTAACGCGGTCCCGTGATGGTCATGAATCCAACGTTTTTGCCGACGGGGCTCATGTTAGCGATGCCATCTGGCCGATGAATTGCGTTACCGCCGCAGGGCATATGAAACAGGAATCAAGGATGACGGACTCAAACTACATCGGCCAGGCAACCGCTCCCCAGAGGAGAATACGACACTTTTTCACGCTGGAAGAGGCCAACAGCTCGCTGGTGCTCGTCAGGCGGATAGTTACTGACGTGGTCGGACATTACGATCGACTGGTGGAAGTACACGAGACTGTCGAGGCCCTGGAAACCGCCGGGCGGTTCGGGCAGGTCGAAGACGCCCGCGACGAACTGGTCCACACTGCCGACAGGATCCGCATATGCCTGGAAGAACTCGAAGATGTCGGGGTGGAACTTTGCGACTGGGAACTGGGAATAGTGGATTTTCCCGCCCAGAGCGAGGGGCGGGAAGTGCGGTTGTGCTGGCGGTCCGACGAACCGCGAGTTATGCACTGGCACGAGCTGGATGCCTGCCATCTCGGGCGATATGAGGTCGCAACGCTACGTAACGCCAAGGGCGCCCGCGCGACGACATCGACGCGATAAACCCGCGATCGACCATTTCCGATCGAACACCTCAAAGCGTGCCTGCCCCGCGCCATTACCGCGGAAACCGCAATCGCCGATTGCATATTATTTGAGGATTCTGTTTTCCGGGTGAACTTTTGGTAGGTTTCGAGCGTCAAATCTAGTGATACTCGGAATCTCTAGTATTCCCAAACGTCTGCAGTGGCTGCTTCGGACCGGCCGGTAGTTCACGCAGATTAACCCGGTGGAGAATTTATCATGATCAAACGCCTGCCGACCAGCATTCAGTTTCTCACTATAGCGATAGTAATGGGCTTTGCCTGCGCCAGCGCCGCCCGCGCCCAAACGACCAGGGCCGCGCCGGAAAAAATCTACGTTCCCTACGAGAAGCTCAAAGAGATATTCGAGTCTGAAAAGCAGGGCGTCTTCCTTCCGTACGCCGATTTTCAGCGACTCTGGGCGGCTGCCCGGGGCGCACCGGCTGGAGCAGTCGAATCGCCGCTGGGATACCTTACCTCCACCGCCCGTTTCAGCGGGAAGATAAGCGGTAAGCTGGCGGAGATGAACCTGCTGCTCACCGTCGACATCATGAACGACCGGTGGACCGAAGTGCCCATCGCGTTGGGGCAGGTCGCGGTCGCCAAGGTGGAGTTCAAGACCGCCCCCGACGCCCAGGCCAAGCCGCTGCTTCGCGTTGTCAACGGGAAATACCGCCTGCTGGTCAAGGGCAAGGGACGCTGGGTGGTGAGCATCGATTTTGTCAGGCAACTGGTAACCAAACCCGGGCAGAACGTTCTGGAATACCTGATGCCCGCCGCGGCGATCAGTACGCTCGAACTGCTGATACCCGAGGAGAACATGAAGGTCGACGTCGAGCCGATGCTCGCCGCGGCCACCAGCCAGGTCATCGCGCCGGACAAGACCAAGTCGACCAGGCTCAAGGCGTTTCTGGGATCCGCCAACAAGGTCAAACTCAGTTGGCGTCCAAGGACCCAGGCCGCCGCCGGACTGGCGCCGGTGGTTATCTGCAGCCAATTGCAGCACATCAACGTGGCCGAAGCGCTTATCAGCTACGATGTGAAGTTCAACTACGACATTCGGCGCCGGGGCGTTGATAGTTTCTCGATCCAACTGCCCGACAAGTTTCGCGTGACTGCCGTCGACGGGGCGAACATC
>CAZSLS010000266.1:0-8430 GCA_964607575.1 uncultured Planctomycetaceae bacterium
CGACTGCAAATCGAATTTGGCCCGATGGACGGCGGCATGTCGATCAAGCTGTGCGTCGAGGGCTCCGGCACGGCTTGGTTCGATGATGTGGAACTGATGGAATTGGCGCGATGAGGCAGGCGAGGCGCCGAAGGAACTGCAAAGAAGGAATCCAGAACAATCGCAACTCCAGATAAAGGAACAACACATGAAATCGATTTTTTCCTTCGCGATGGTAGGCTTGTTGCTCGCCGCGACACCGGTCTTTGCTGAAACCGTGACCGTCGAGCCCGGGCAGAGCTTGCAGAAGGCTGCTGACAAGCTCAATCCCGGAGATACGCTGCTGCTTTCCGAAGGAACCTATTACCAGAGCTTCAACCTGACGAAAAGCGGAACGGCGGGCAAGCCCATCACGATCAAGGCCAAGGTCCCGGGCAAGGCCATCATCACCGGAGCGATGAAGACAACTCCCACGTTCGAGAAGGTCCAGGGCGATATCCACAAACCGGTCCCCGCGTCAATCAAGGCCGGCAAGGAAGCCCCGAAGCTCGAAAAGGTCGAGGGCGCCATATACAAGACGAAGTGGGTCCCCGCCAGGAAATGGAAAGGAAGCGGAACCCGTCAGCTATGGGTCGTCGCCGACGGCCGCAACCTCTACAACTACAACAGCATCGAGGAGATGAGGACCTGCCGATACGGCAAGGGCAGAGATACCACGCCGCAGGAGGGATTCTTCTACCTGAAGGAGGAGCTGTACGTCCGTCTTCTCGGCGGCGCCGATCCCAACAAGGCAAAGATAGCCATAAGCAGGCCGGACACGACGATTCTGGCCGATATCAAGGGCCGGGAGCACATTGTGCTGGAAGGGCTGCGTTTTCGCGTGGCGCCCGACGTCGCCGTCCGGGTTGGGATCCGTCGTCATCCGCACACGGTCAGCAAGCACATCGTGATTCGGGACTGCTATTTCCTCGGTTTTCATAAGGCAATCACGGGGCAGAATGCCCGAGTGGACCGTCCGGGCGGGGCGGTGGAGTTCGGGCCGTCTGATGTCACCGTCGAATACTGCCAGTTCAGCAACTACCCGACCTATGACTGGCTGCATAATTCAATGCATCTGGAGCAGCCCGCGTGGCGCGCCATGTACCACAGCACCCTCGGCGGAAACGCGATCTTGCCCGGAGGGAATGTCAGCGCGTGGAAGATAAAGCACTGCTACATTCACGACACCTATGACGGAATCGGCGTGGCGTCCACGGGCGTCAAGGATCCGAAACTGGAGAACGAATACTCCTACAACCTGCTGCACCGTTGCGCGGATGACAATATCGAATTCGATTCGATGAAGTATGCCGGCGTGCGAGTGCATCACAACGTCATTCTGGAGGGGCAATGCCTGCTGGGCCTCTCGCCGGTGCAGAAGGGCGGGGTCACCATTGAACACAACATCATTTACGCCTCTCCCGGATACGGGATCCCCTGGTCGGTGATCTTCAAGTTCAGCACTCCATCGGGCAGTGCATGGTCGAAGGGGGGATTCCGCCCGCTGAGCGGTATAACTATAAGAAACAACACGCTCATTAACGCCAAGAGCGGCGTCTCGTGGGGCACCAGCCGCAGGCACGGGAAGTATTTCAAGGACGACAACATCGTGGCGAACAATATCATCTACGCCCGCGACTGGAATTTCTGCAGCGGCCTGCCGTGGAAAGAGGGGCTGGAGATCAAGAAGAGCAACCTGTGTGTCGGGCCGCTGATTGAGGCTGGCAAGAATACCCCGCCCGGGGTGTTGAGCACCCGCAAGAAAGAGCCCTTCGTCAAGGCGGACACGTACTTTCGCGACGTCATGCCGCCGTCGATTCCCGGCCTCGTCGGCGACGAGGAGATTGGGCCGGAGAAGGAGATCAGTCGGATGAACCCCTCCGTCAGCGAGGAGTACGTGCGGGCGGTTATAAAGGAGTGCGGCTTCGACGCTGCCGAGTACAAGAACGTATACAAGAATCTCGGCGCGATTCCGCCGGGAACGAAATGGGAGTTTCCTCGCCCGGGCCCGCGCTGGGCCGTAGGCAAATCGGCTCTGTTCCGTCCTCCGCTGCCGCCGTCGCTGGATCCGTGGTGGGTGGGATTTGCGGATAAGCCGAGCGAGGCGAAAACGGTCAAGGTCCGGCCCTGGCGAGGCAAATTCTACAAGAAGTTCCAGAACTCCGGTGACGGCTCTGATCCGAAGTGAGTTGGCGCCTGCATTAAGAAAGGGAGTAGTGATGAGTTGGTTACGCAATGAATGCCGATTGACGCGCGCCCGCGCGGTTGCTATCGCCTGTGGGTTGCTGTTGGCCAGCGCCTGTGGCGCACTGGCGGATGAACATGCCGAGGCGCGGTTCCGCGGTACGGGCAAGGCCGATCCCATCCGGGTCGCCAACGTCCGCCGCTCTGACGGCCCGGCCGCCGGGCAGAGCTCGATCACACTGGACCTCGCCTGGGACCACTCCTGGCGGGCGGCCTGGGAGGTGAAGCCGGAACAGACCGGCGGATCCGATACGCTGAAACTCGATAGCTGGGACGCGGCCTGGGTGTTCATCAAATTCCGGAAGCCGGGCGCCAATGGCTGGGCAAACGCGACGCTCTCCCCTAAGGCGTCTGATCACAGCGCTCCGAATGGCGCCACGCTCGATGTAGGCCTGACCGATGACAAGAAGAGCGCCGTCGGCGTGTTCGTTTATCGCGCGGCTCCAGGGAGCGGAGCGAACGACTGGAAGGGTGTGAAGCTGAACTGGAACCACTCTGCCGACGGCATCGAGACTCCGGCGGGCGTTGAGGTGAGAGCTCTTTCCGTGCAGATGGTTTATGTGCCGCAGTCGCCGTTTTGGCTTGGTGATGGCTTTACCGCGACATACCCCAACGAGTACGCCGGTCAGTTCGAAGCCGGGATGTCAGGCAAACCGCTCCGGATCGAGAGCGACAACGCGCTCCTGCTGGGCGGCGAGGACAAGAAGAATCTCAATACCCATGAATCCCATGGAATGCGTGAGCCTGAAGACTTCACCAGCGACGCGACCCAGATCTTGCCGGCAGCGTTCCCGAAAGGCTACGGCGCGTTCTACTGCATGAGGAACGAGATCACGGAAGGACAATGGGTTGAGTATCTCAACATGCAAAGCTACGCGGGGCAAAAAGCCAGTGTCGACAGATCCCCCAAGAACAGTCCCGATGGGCCGGCAGGGACTCCCGCTGTTGGCAGAGGACAAGCCTGGTCGATCAAAGTCAAGGTCTCCGGTGTCAAACCCGCCGGCGGCAAGCCCGGGAAGCCGGCGGTCTACGAAAGTAGTAGGCCCTTTCTGCCATGCGGCGGGTTGGTAATGTCAGACTGCCTGGCCTGGTCTGCCTGGACAGGGCTCCGCCCGATGACGGAGCTGGAGTACGAGAAAGCATGCCGTGGCCCGCTAACGCCAGTTTTGGGTGAATACGCCTGGGGTACGGCGAAAATCTCCGGCAAGGCCTACCATGGGCCCAAGGATCGCAAGGCAGATGCGTCTCAGGACGGCTGGGCCCTGCAAGACGCCGGCAAGGCTAACGAACGACTCGAATGGAAAGGCAAGACCAAGCCGGACGCCGAGACTGGAAATGCGGTATGGCAAGGTGCGATGCATCATGATGTAAAGGGGCGCGTTGATACGGCGAATATCGGTCACCGCTATGCGGCCAGGAATCTGCGCGTGGGCATATTCGCCACACCGACCAGCGACCGGATCTCAGCCGGAGCCTCCTATTGGGGAATCCTGGATCTGAGCGGTAATATGTGGGAGCGTGTGATGGTCGTGGGCAGTCACTATGGACGTGAGTTTGCCGGCAAACACGGGATCGATGTTTTTAGTAATGCCGGTCCGCGACTCTGGGGCACGGGCTCAGGCCTGCGCGGCGGAATCGGTTGGCCGGTCGGTACTTCTCACCATGCCGTCCGACTCATCGACGCCATGCGCGTATCGTATCGCAGATACAGCAGCTTGATATCGCCGTACAATCGCGGGTGGTACATGAATCGAGAACCCAACCTGTGCACCGGCTTTCGCTGCGTGCGCACGGCGATCATCGGCGCTGCGGCGGGCGATGCGCCGGCTTTGCTTGCCCTGCCGCGTCCCATGAAACCGCCCGTCTTTAGGGGCAAGGGAGATGCGGGCGGAAAAGTGCTTCGCAAAACCGCAGTCATGACGAACTGGAAAGTCGGAATCGACAAGGTAGCTGTTGCAGCCGGCGGAAAGACCGCCACGATCACATTCGACATCACTTGGGAAGGATCCTGGCGCGATGAGCACAATCATGACGCGGTGTGGGTCTTCTTCAAGGCGCGAGCGAATGAACAGACCGAGTGGAAGCATGTAAAGTTGGCGGCCGACAAGGTAATCAACCCAACGGGCTACGGTAAGGGCACGGGCACGGCGGTGGATCTCATCGTTCCGGGCGGCAAGGACGGCTTTACCGGTGTGTTCGTGCGTAGGGCCGGTCCGGGTGAGGGCACGCTCAAGACCCAGGGCGTGAAGGTCATCGGGAATCCGGCCAAAACCGAGGTTCGCGCCTACGGGATTCGCATGGTCTATGTTCCAAAGGGGGCCTATTTTCTTGGCTCGGGCGGCGTGGAGCATGGCGGGTTCTTCAAGTATACCGACGGAAGCCAGCGCATTGAGCCCTACCGGGTCACCAGCGCCGGGGCGATCCCCACTGGCAAGAAGGAAGGAAAGCTCTGGGCGCGCAAGCAGGGCGGACAACTGACCGACGGCGGTGAGATTCCGGCGTCTTTCCCCAATGGTTTCGGGGCCTTCTACGCCATGAAACACCAGATCACACCGCCTCAATACGCAGCTTTCCTCAACTCGCTGCCCAGAGACCAGGCGGCCAAACGCTACGCCGGCAACGAGAATTGGGACAATGTATCGAAGCCCAGTGACATTGGCGTTAACAAGGATCACTATTCAGGCGGTCAGGGCCAGGTTATTCGCAGCAATGATCCGAAGGCGCCCTATGGCGGCCATGTGCGCACCGCGCGAGCGGGGGCGGGGTGTTTCGGTCTGTCCTGGGCCGATGGCGCGAGTTATGCGGCCTGGGCCGGCCTGAGGCCGATGACGGAGCTTGAGCTTGAGAAAATGGTGCGCGGTTCTCGCAAGCCCCAGCCAAATGAAGTCGGTCGTTCCTATTGGGGAGTTTCGGGCTTTAACTCCTGGAACTGGAATGCCTTCAAGAACGACGCCCAGTCCGAACGTGCGGTAACTGTCAGCAACGAAAAAGGACTTGGCTTCAAGGGCTCTCATGGGCTTGGCTCATTGACCTTGCCCGCAGACTGGCCGCAGGCCGATGCGGTCGGTTCGGGCATGCGCTGTACGCTCTATGGTTATGGCATATTTGACCTGGCGCGTCCGCGTTTGTCGGATCGTCTGTTGGCGGCTATCGCCGAGCCCAACCGACGCCCATCGCATAAATGGCGCGGCCTGCGCACAGCGCCGAAAGAGGTCGGACCGTGATGCCGGGAGGCAGTACAATGAAGATTCATTTGGCGCAATTAGTGGTCGCCCGCGATCTGGCGCGTAATTGCGAGAACATCATGCGTGTTCTCAGCAACGTGCAACCGGGCGATTGGGTCGTGTTTCCCGAAGCGAGTTTGACCGGTTACTTCCCCGAAGACGCCGACTTTGTCGCCCGTCTGGATCCCGGCGAGATCGACCGTGCTATCGACTCGATTCATGATATCGTGCGCGATCGAGGTTGTCATTGCCTGCTGGGAACCGTGCGGTATTCGGACGCCGGCTGGCGGAATGTCGCGGTCTTGTTGAACCCCCAGGAGCCAGCCGATGTCTATGCCAAAATCCAACTGTCGGCATTGGATGTCGGGCATTTTCGTCCCGGGACATCTCTACCGGTCTTCAGGGTCAATGGGGTGCGACTTGGCGTCCAAATCTGCCGAGAACTCCTCTTCCCGCAGCAATGGACGATGCTTCGACAAGCCGGGGCGCAAATCGTGGTGCATTTGAACAATGCGATCAATCCGCACGATGCGATCTGGGAACATCTTCTCATCACCCGGGCGCTGGAAAACGCGATGTATGTATGCAGTGTCAACAATGCGGCGCCGCCGCAACAGCTGACGTCCTATCTGGTCGCGCCCGACGGAAACGTGATGCTCAAGGCTGAACGGCAAGTAGAGCAGGTCCTCACCGCCACGATCGATCTGGCGGAAGTGATACAAAACGTCAGCGAGCGCACTGATTTCTGATGCAACAGGGAATCTGCTGATTCAAATCGGCACGCCAAGACAAGCCCGCTCGCGCCCAGCCGGTTTTCGGAAAAAAGCAAGGCCAGCCGTAAGTGGCTGGCCTTGTAAGGGGTAACTTTCGCGCGTGGCGGGATTCGAACCTGCTGCCTCCGGTTCCGTAGAAAGTACTCAAGAACCGTTATAAAAACTTATCGATATTGTTGTTATGAAGATAGCGTCAATCTCGAAAGTGGCAGAATGCGGCAAAATGCGGCAAACTACGACACCCCGGCAAGCCAAAGACAAGCCCATAGTAGTAGGGTCGGAAACATTGACTGGGGGCCCAGGCCCCAGATTTAGCTTGTTCAACGCGCCGCATCGGATACGATTTTCGTCAGAACCCGGTGATGGTCGCCAATCGGAGGCCATCCAGGGAATCCCGGGGCAATGGAGAAGTACAATGAACACATCGATATCGTACGGGCTTATTCTGATCCTGATAGCGAGCAGTGCAGCCGCAGAGGCCAAGACGGGTGTCAATCTCGCGCCGGTCGCCGAACCGTCGAGTTCTCGCGTGTCGCGAGATACTTCGCTGGCGGCGCTCCACGACGGGCACGCACCCGAGACCTCCCATGTTCGCGGCAAGGGATCGTACGGCAACTGGCCGTCCAAAGGCACACAATGGGTCCAGTACGACTGGACGGCCCCAGTCCGAACACGGAAGGTTGATGTTTTCTGGTGGGATGATCGTGCCGGTGTCCGCCTGCCCAAGGCCTGCCGCTTGCTCTATTGGGACGGTAAGCGTTTTGTCCCGGTCTCCAAGCCGTCGGGGCTGGGGGTCGCCAAGGACAAGTTCAACACGACCACGTTCGACGAAGTTCGCACGTCAAAGCTCCGCCTGGAGATCGACGGCGACGGGAAGTACTCCACGGGCATTCTGGAGTGGAAAGTGTACAACGAGGGCGAGCTCCCCAACTTCCCGCCCTCGGTTGCGGCCGGCGTTAACCGCATCGTAATGTGCGGCCGGAAAACGCACCTCGCCGGGCAGTTACTGCGAGCGATACGTACAGACACGACGAAGGTCGCATGGAGCAAGACCTCGGGCCCGGGCAAGGTGGCGTTCGGCGACGCGGCGGCATTGGCTACGACGGCCACGTTCTCCACCGCGGGAGAATATGTTCTCACGCTGACCGCCCGCAAGGGAAAGATGAGCGATTCATCGACGTTGTCCGTCCGCGTTGTCAACAGGCCGCAACTCGACATCCGCGCCGCGGGCAAGACCGGGGTTCGCATCACAATCCAACCGCTCGATTCCAAAGACAAGTTTCCCTATACCCCTGCTCTGGTCGAGCGAGAATACCCCAAGGCGGTCATCAGCCTCCGCAAACTCGACTCGACATTCAAACCGCTCAGGGCACGAGTGGGCAATCTGAATGTGACCCTGCAGTGCACCCCGTTGTCGGTGCTGGTGACCGCGTTGGACAACAAACCTGTCCAGAAGATCACGTTTGGGCCAGATGGCAAAATGTCCTTTGTTTTGGATGATCAGCCGGTTCTGGGAATGGGCGAAGGCGGGCCCAAGCAGTCCGGGAATTCCTGGCGCACCGACAAGATCGAGCTGGACCGGCGCGGGCGATTGCATCCCATGACCCCGTGGTACGGGACGGGCACCTATGGCTCGTCCAATCCGGTGCCTCTGATGGTGGGCACGGCCGGGTGGGGGCTGTTCATTCCAACGCCGGCGGGCGCTATCGATCTCAGCGACTCCAAGACGGGCAAGTTCATCCCCGCCGATCCCATTGCCCCTGGCACGGTGGTCACCCGAAGACAGCAGCGGAAAGGTCGGATCGGCTTACCGCCGCCTGAGTACTTCATCCCGGGCGTCTACGATGTTTTCGTCTTTGACGCACAGGATCCCGCGGCCTTCATGAAAGATATTTCGACCATCTCCGGTCAGGCTGTCTTGCCGCCGAAGTGGGTGATGGGCTATCAGCAGTCGCACCGCACCGTGAAGGATGAAGCGCAGATGCTTGGTGTTATCGATACCTTCCGCGAGAAACAGATCCCACTGGACAGCGTTTGCTATCTGGGCACGGGGTTCTGCCCCAGTGGCTGGAACACACGTCAACCCTCATTCGAGTTCAATCCCAAGGTGTTCAAGCGCGACCCCAAAAAGGTGCTCGCCGATATGCACAAGCGCAACGTCAAGGTGATGG
>CAZSLS010000267.1:0-8361 GCA_964607575.1 uncultured Planctomycetaceae bacterium
TAATGTTGAGCTTGGGCACGCCGCCTGAAGTCCTGACGGGCGTACGGTAGTTCAACTCGCCGCAATCCTTACACTGCAGCCAAACGTATTCTCGGGCCTTTGATTTGGCCATTGGCAACTACTCCAGAATTTCGGTGACAACGCCTGAACCGACCGTACGACCGCCTTCGCGGATAGCGAAACGCAGTTGGGGCTCCATGGCGATAGATGTATTCAACAGCGTTATTTCCATCTGCACGTTGTCGCCGGGCATGCACATCTCGGCGCCGATCAGCTCGACCGTGCCCGTCACGTCGGTGGTGCGGAAGTAGAACTGCGGACGGTAACCGGTGAAGAACGGGCTGTGCCTACCACCCTCTTCCTTCGTCAGGACGTATACTTCACCGCGGAACTTCGTGTGCGGCGTGATCGTGCCCGGAGCGCAAAGCACCTGGCCTCGAACCAATTCCTTCTTCTCGACGCCGCGCAGCAGGCAACCGACATTGTCGCCGGCCTGGCCGCTGTCCAACAGCTTGTTGAACATCTCGACGCCGGTGACGGTGGTGGTGCGAGTCTCGCCAAGTCCGACGATCTCAACCTTGTCGTTTACGTTGACGATACCGCGCTCGATACGACCGGTGCCCACAGTACCGCGACCCTTGATCGAAAAGACGTCTTCGACGGGCATGAGGAAGTCCTTGTCGATCTCACGCTCGGGCTCGGGGATGTATGTGTCCAGCGCCTCTACGAGGTCGACAATCGGCTGGGCGCCGGGACCGTTAACGTCTGCAATGGCGGCGGTGGCCGAGCCCTGGATGACCGGAACGTTGTCGCCGTCGAAGTCGTAGTCGCTGAGCAGCTCGCGAACTTCCATCTCGACCAGTTCCAGCAGTTCCGGATCGTCGACGAGGTCGGCCTTGTTCAGGAAGACCACCAGACGCGGGACGTTCACCTGACGGGCGAGCAGTACGTGCTCGCGAGTCTGGGGCATCGGGCCGTCGGCGGCCGAGACCACAAGGATCGCTCCGTCCATCTGAGCGGCGCCGGTGATCATGTTCTTGACGTAGTCCGCGTGACCGGGGCAGTCAACGTGGGCGTAGTGACGCGCGTCGGATTCGTATTCCACGTGAGCGGTCGCAATGGTCAGAATCTTCGTCGGGTCGCGCCGGCCCTGGGATTCAGACGCCTTGGCGATCGCGTCGTAGCTCTTGTACTTGGCCAGGCCCTTGGCTTCCAGAACGGCGGTGATCGCCGCAGTCAGCGTGGTCTTGCCATGGTCAACGTGGCCGATCGTTCCAACGTTGACGTGGGGTTTGGTTCTCTCAAATACTTCCTTGGCCATTGCTCAACTCCTGTTGCCTTAGTTACAACCGCTTGTTTCTTATGTTCCTTAAGGGCTATGTCCATCACGAACAACTGCCCCCCACCGGGGAGGCAAGCCGTTTGCGTTCCGTTACTTCATGTCCTACATCGTCGACCGGGCATTTCCAGCCCAACCTTCAACGACCTGAAAGGCTGCTGATGGGAGTCGAACCCATGACTTCGTCCTTACCAAGGACGCGCTCTACCACTGAGCTACAGCAGCGTCGGCGCCGTGGTGTAAAGTACCACCCAGACACTGCACGCAGCACGCAGCAGACTAAACGCCAACTGCTTGGTTGAGGGTATACGACCACCGCGGTCCATAGATAGACGGACCACTATAACTAGGCGGAAGCTTCTGTCAAAGAAAATTTTCCGCGCTTTTTTGATTTTTTTCCGAAATCGCCCGAATCGAAGTTCGCCGCCTCGGATTGCAGTCTCACAACGGAACTCTAGAGGTACTTCTCAACCAACACGCCGAAATGCTCCCGTGCGGCCGGAGCGATCGAATCGCGGTCAGACCATATCGCCAACTCCAAAGCCGAATGGGCCGCGCTGGGCGTATCTGCAATCCGTTTGAAGTCGGCGACGGCGGCTTTTATCAGTTCGATTGCGTTGGCGGTCGCTTCGTTCAAGTTCTCGATGATTTCCTTGAGCAGTTCGTGTTTGTCCAGATCCTCGCCCACAGGTCTCCAACAGTCGTAATCACTTGGCAGGCAAACCATTGCGTAGGCCATCTCGGCTTCTCTGGCCAGTTTGGCCTCCGGCATGACGGTCATTCCGATCAGGTCTCCGCCCCACATACGGTGCATTTCGCTTTCGGCGCGAGTTGAAAACGCCGGACCCTCCATGCACACGTACGTTCCGCTGTCGTGCAGATCCGTCGTAACGCCCGCCCGGCAGGAAATCAGGTGTTTTCGAAGCACTTGGCAGAATGGTGAGGAAAACTCGACGTGAACAGCCAGATAATCGTCGAAAAACGTCCCTGCCCGCCTGTGAGTCTTGTCGATCACCTGGTCGGGAATCACGAGGTCTTTGGGCTTGAGGTTCTCCCTGAGGCTTCCGACAGCGCCCGATGCGATTATGTGCGTGCACCCCAACGATTTAAGTGCGTAGATGTTCGCCCGGTAGTTAACGTTTGACGGTCCAATCAGGTGGCCCGAACCGTGTCGATTAAGCACCGCCACCGGAGTATCTCCCCACGCAGTCTCGATTATCGAATCGGACGGTTCGCCAAACGGTGTAATAACGTCCACACTGGTCCCCTGCACGTCGCTGCACAACGCATCGCCAAGCCCGCTTCCGCCAATAATACCTACTTTTACATCCGCCATTAGTGCTCCCATCAAACTAGTTATCAGTAACCGCCCATGCGGTCAATTATTATCCCGACTGGTGTTAGGCTACTTCTTGACCCTCCCGGGGCTCAAGAGTTCCTTGAGTATCGCATCCATACTGCGGAGCGGAACGGCTTTTCGAATGGGCTTCGACAGCGATCCTTTTACACGGATGACCAGCAGTTCCTTGAGTATGGCGTTGAGTACTTTTGAGGCGTCTCCGATTACGGCTATGCGAGGCATCCGCCCGGGCGGACCGGTCAGGAAAGTCAGATCCAGTTCCTCGTTGGACAACGTTATCTTGCCCGACCCGACCAGCGACAGCGCCGAACCGGTCAGGAATATTTCCTCTATGACCATGGTGTCGCTCTGGACGAGGTACTTCAAGTGCCCCTCGGTGAACGCCGCATCCCCCGGTAGCGACAGATACAACACGTGCATCAGGCCCAGCATAATGGGCATCTTGTACATCTTGCCTTTGGTGATGGTGACCGTTCCGGCGGCTTTGCGGGACTTGGGGTCTCCGGCGACCGCTTCCATGGATATCTTGCCTTCGAGGTCTCCCTTGACGCCTTTTCCAAGTCTTGGGTCGCGAACGCCCGCGTTTACCAGATCGCTCAGACTGACGTCCTGGTAGAACAGACGGAAAGCATACTTGACGGGGTCCGACAAACGGATCATCACTTCCCGACCAGCCAGACGACCGCCGTATACCCGAGCCTCGAGATCTTCAATCCTCACCAGCGGGCTGCCCGGTTTCTTCGTCACTCGCCCTTTAACGTCCGTTATCTCGTGATTGCCCACCATGATCTTGCGAAGATCGGACCTTACGTTTATCGCCAGCCCGCGCGAGCTTGACTCCACCCAACCTTTCATGGCTCCGTTCAACCTCTTGGGCCCAAACGCCACGTCAACCGTCGTGTTGTACAAACCAAGATCGCCTTCAGCCCGCCAGCTTATCGCCGCCGAACCGCCCTTGACGGCTGGGCGCGTCGTCAGCGACGCCGTCGCGGGAACCGTGGTGGGCAATACGTTTTCAGCACGGACGATCGTCAGGTCACTCAGGTTGATATCCAGCATCCCGCCCGTTTTAACAGCGCTCATCATAGCGTTGAATTCGTCCGGCATGGCCGCAAGCAGCTTCTTGTCCAGCGGAACACCGCGGGCGTTGATCTTTAATTTCAGCCTCCGCCCCTTGTCGAGTATTGAACCATCGAGCCGATAGCCCCTGTCGCACTTGAGTTGCTGCAGTTTGATCACATCGGGCTCTGCGATAACCAAACCGGTAATCCCGCCGAACGGATATGGAAAGTCCTTGTATGTCGCCTTCATGCCCTTCGGGCTGATTTCCAGGCGATATCCGCGTTTTGCGAGGAACGCGGGTCTATCAGCGGACTTGGGTGTATCGACGGATTTCGGGTTGTCAACGGGCTTGGGCTCTTCCTCAGGCCATAGCTTCGCGACAAACTCGGGCAGACCCTGGTTAATCGACAGGGAAATGTCAGCCAGGCCCGACGGATCCAGAGAATCCCATGTTTTCTTTACGCCCGCCGGAAGGGCCCGGTAGAGTTCTTTGTCGACAACCAGATCCTTGGCGGTTATGTCGAGTCCGACACCGACCTCCTTACCACCGGGAACCAGCACTCCGTTAATTGTAACGGGCGTCGTTATGTGACGCCCGGCCAGATTCTCCAGCTTGATAAAACGCTGATTCACCGTCACGTCGCCCGAGATGCCCGAGACCTTGTAGGGCAACCCCTCGTAAGTTACGCTAACGTCGTCCAAACCGGCGAGTATTTTATAGGTTGGCTTCTCATTGGGCTTGTCGTGTATTTCCACGTACAGCTTCTTGACTGAACCGTCGGCATTCAACCGCCCCATGGCGTCTCTTCCCGCCGGACTCAGCGAATCGATCAGCGCCTCGTCTATGGGCACGTCGTCGGCCTTGATGTAAATATCCACCAGCGCGCCCTTGGGCGTCCACTCAATCTGTCCGTACAGGGCGTTGCATCTCATCTCGCCCCGCCCCGTGGTCCGCAGGGGGAAATCCTGCTCGACCCACACCCGACCGTTCTCGGCGTGGATCGTACCGGAGATGTTGCGAAGCGGATATGGTTTTCCCACGAATGCTCTTTCCGGGAGGGCTTTCCTGACGGCCGGGGTCATCTGCGCCCGATCGACATCGATCCTCGCCGACCAGTCCCATCTGCCCGTTTCGGCGTTGCGTTTCAGGGGAGTTGTTGCGTTAATGATGAAGGTCCCGCCCTCTCGTTTACCTGTGACATCCTTGACAATCACCTTCTCATTGGTGAAGTGTATCTCTCCGGTGACCTCGTCCAGGCGATACGGTACGAGACGGTGCGTGCCCGACATTTTCAGAGGCCAAATCGTTCCGCTCACAGACACGTCCTTCTGTCCGGACGCTCTGCTTATGTTGACAGTCATTCTCGCCCGGCCGACCGGGCTGTAATCCCTCTTGATGCGTTTCAGCAGCTTACTGAGCCCCGGATGCGGATTGCTGTCCGGTATCGCCATCTTGTCTATGTCGATCTTAACGCTGAACGGCGAGTCGAGACGGTATCCCAGGTATTCGCCCGACAGGTTCACCGTCGCCCCACCGGCCTCGACGACCTTTCCGGTGACGTCGGGCTTCAGTTCGATCCGCCCGTTCTTCAACGCGTCCTTGCGCGACTCGTCGGGGGGCGTCAGGATCAGAGTCCCCGAAACGTTAGTCAGCGACAGCCCGCCCTGATCTTCGGGCAGCTTGAACGCCACATCGTCCAGTTTGAGTTTCAAGACGCCTTCCACCGCATGCTCGGAGACGCTTATAGGTCCCTCGAAACTGTATCTCCCCTCGATGTTATACCTCTCCAGCCAATCGCGCAATTCCGGAGGCAAGGCGTCGGTGGTGGCCACCAGGTCGCCGGCGCCGGTGATTATGGTTACTTTGAAACCGGGAGACAATTGAACTTCGATGTGATACTTCTGGGCGACGCGCTCGTCTTTGCGCTCGGCGACATAGACGTCGTAGATCAGGTCGCCTTCTTTGGGGATCATGTCGACACCGAGATCAAACTGCTTCTCGGGCACGGGGATACCGCCGACAACTTCGATACGCCTGAACCGGCAGGAATCTACGCGGATCACGGGCAGGTCCACCGGTCCGGTCCCGCCCGGGCCGCGGGGCGACCTGGCTCGCATGAAAGCGCGGGTCGCCGGTGATTCGAAGACCTCGGCGTCCAGCGGGACCACTTCGGTTGGTTTAATGCTCCCCCCGAAGAACACCGACCATGGACGGTGCTTCAGGATCACGCTTCCGGCGCGGAAAAACGGTTCTGCGCCTCCCTCGCCCGGAACGTCTATGCGAACGCCCTCAAGCCTGATGTCGCCGAACAAACTGAAACTCGCGCGATCGATACTGACCCGCGCGCCGGTGATGTCGTGTAGGTATTTCTTGGCCTGGCTGCGGATGCGGGAACCGTTTGTCAGATACCAGTACCCGTAAACCGCAGTCAGCAACAGCGCAAGGAAAAGCAACGCCGCCCCGCGACGCTGCGGAGAAACGTAACGCCAGTATCTCCGCGGTCGATGCGGAAGACGCTCACGCCACGAACGACCTTCTTTGCCCGTTTTCGACACTCTATTGATCGCCTCCAACCGACGGTATTATATCGACCAAGACGTCCGCAAGGCCAGTGCGTACGAAAAACAACCATCCGGCGCTCGCCGCACGGAGAACCGCCGCCCCGCAACTACAGAGTATCTCGACATGAACAACTCCGCCAAGCCAATCAATATCTCACCCCGTCCGCCGAGTTATTGACTTTGCCCCGCGAAGATGCAATCCTCTGTATAGGCATGCTCGGCTCGGGAGTGAGGTTTGACGCTAATGGCCAGAGGATACGTGTTCATGAAACAACGCCCCTGTTGTATGTTTGCGGTAGTACTTGCAGCTGCAATGATGAACTCGTGCGCACTTGCCGAGAAGAAAACGGTCAAGAACGGGATCAGCGGGTGGAAGCAGTCATACAAACCCGGATACGCCGACGGTAACGGCAAGTACGCGGGCGGATCTGAGATCATGCACATCACCGCCCACAAGGGCAAGCTCTACGCCTTCAATGGATATTGGACCGATAGTCATTTTCCAAAGCAGTCGGCCCAGGTGCTCAGACTTGATTCGGCTGGCGGGACATGGCGGGTTGACCTGGAGACAAACTCAACCGGTTTTGTGCACATGAAGGGCAACATACTGAAATCCGTGACCTTCAAGACCGACAAGAACGGGAGCAAGATCGACACAACAGTTCTAATCGCCGCATCACAGGCGTTCAACGTTAACAAGCAAGGACACGGCGCGGTTTCCGTTTTCCTGCGCGATGACGCAACCGGAAAATGGAGTCACTCGCTGCAGCAGACGGGCATACTGCGGAAGATCAGGCGGATCCCCCGCGATATCGAAGTCTATCGCGACCCGAAAACGGGAATCGACCGTGTGTTCCTGCTCGTTGGCGATCCGGGCATTGTATCGGGCGTTTACAATTCAGCGACGAAGAGGATCGAGTGGGACCGCAAGCCCGAACATCCCGCCGACGGTTCGACCTTTCCCGCCCGCCCGCTTGGGATTACACAGGCCAACGGGAAACTCTACTTCTCAGTAGGGGGCAGGATTTTCGTTCGCACCAACGGAGCCAGGCCCAAGTGGTCGTCGGTTTACCGGATCCCGGGCAGGGTGAACACCGACGTGGGCGGGATCAGGGGGTTAAGCACTATACCCAATCCGACCGGTCCCGGTGAGTCGATCATTTTTGTGTGGACTCCCAGCGGAGCCTGCCGCGGTGAGATCAAGCGGCTGGACGGAGTGGGGCTCAAGGAGGCCGATGAAACAACGTTGAGGGCGTTGTTTGACAAGAGATTCGAGAAGGCGGGCGTCCGTGCGCGGTTCAGTCTGGGCGGGTATAACAGGTTCTTCCCCGTGAAAGACCCTCGCACGGGCAAGACCGTTCACCTGGTGGGCTTCGAACAGCGGATCATCACTTCCAATGAATCGATCAAGTGGAATCATTACTACAAGGGCGCCGTCTACGGTGTCCGCAGAGACAAGGACAACTACTCAACGGCGGAGGTTAACGGTCGATGGGGTCAGTCCAAACCCGTGCTTGTAGCCCCTCGCGCATTTGCGAGTTCTCCATTCCCGGGCGAAGAGAATGTTATCTACTTCGGCGGACACGACGCCAATTTCAACAAATCCACCGACATGGCGTGGATCTTCAAGGCTGATGTAAAAACAGTCCTCGGATACGAATCCGACAGGTAGTGTCACAGCGGGTTCTTCGGTGAACGGGCGGTTGCTTCAACGGGAGATTTGTAGAACTCGTCAGTCCGGACTATCACAACATCGCGCGAAACCGCAAGCGGTTTTTATGTGACGTGCGAATGAACGTGCGTACTCACGCTTCTGAAAACCGCTTGCGGTTTCGCGCGGTGTTCGAACAACTGAATTCAAACCGGAGAAGCGGAACCGGAATCCAAAACCCCTCTCGAAGCAGGCGAACCGTACATTCGCTTCCAAAACCGCTTGCGGTTTCGCGCGGTGTTCGAACAACCGGATTCAAACCGGAGAAGCGGAACCGGAATCCAAAATTCCTCCCGAAGCAGGCAAACCGTACGTTCGCTTCCAAAA
>CAZSLS010000268.1:0-8254 GCA_964607575.1 uncultured Planctomycetaceae bacterium
TCAGCAGGTTGTAGGTCACCGGGTTCAGCGCCGAATGGACCGCAATGTTGCCCAACGCACTTCCGCCGATACCGAGGACGACCAGGTCGGTAGTAATCGGGCGGTACTTGTCGACCAGCTCGCCGACCTGCCGGATGTACTCGGTGTTACCCGGCAGCGCGGAGTACCCCAACTCGCCGCTGCGGCAGCTTTCGACGACCGTGCTGTGTGCGGCGCGGATGGCCGGCTCGATCCCGTCGAGATCGTCGCGGGTAACTCCATGCACCGGCCCGACGATCTTGTCGGTCGCGTTCTTCCAGTAAAGCTGAAGCATCTTGGATGTTCCTCAGTATTCGATTAATCGACGTTATCCTGACAGTTAGCCTAACGCCAAGGCCGAGAGAGTATCACGCCGCCAATCAGATTTCCAGCACGAGCCAAAAGCCTGGCAGTTGGCGGTGGGCAGTTGGCAGTTGGCGACGACAACGACTAATGCCAACGACCAAAACCGATACCACACGTCAACCTTAATCGTCCGCCACGCGCCGTCAGCCTATCGTCGTTGCCTATCGCCGTCGCCAACTGCCTATTGCCCACTGCCAACTGCCATGCCTTCGCTTGACCGCAGGGGCAACAGTCTTATAATCCAAGTGTGCAGTTATGGGAGACGGGGAAATAATCATGACAAAAAGACGTTTGTTCAAGATCATCGTACTCAGGCCAATCGCACTGATACTGGCTGTCTTAATTATATTGCATATCTATTTTAGACTGGGGTCGCACGATATAACCATTTCAAAAGAGACAACCCGCATACTCGGACCGGTCAACGACGACGGCACGGTTGATTATATTGCGTACATGAACGCCGAACATTCTAAAGGCGTCACCAAAGAAAATAACGCCGCGATCCCACTCCTGGAAATCCTAGGCCCAACTTATCTACCGACAGATGACGGGGCGAAGATGATATGCGAAATACTGGGGATCGATGTCCCCGCCGAAGATGACAAGCAGTTCACCACGCTCGGTGACTTCCGCAGCGAAGAGAGCGATATGTACGACAACCTGCAGAAAGCGGTGAAAGACCCCTGGGCCGCCGAACAATATCCCGCAGTAGCCCAATGGCTGAAAGCCAACCAGCATGCGCTGGACGCCACGGTGATCGCCGTTCGGCGCACCGGCTACTACATGCCGGCGGTTGCGCCCGACGATGCAGAATATCCCGTAGCGACTATGTCAATACCGTCGGTCCAGGCATATGTAAGCATGTCCCATGCACTGTGCGCCAGGGCAATGTTGAAACTCAATTCCAACCAGACCGCCGACGCCTGGACGGACCTGATTACAGCCAGGCGCCTGGCCAGACGCGTCAGCAGCGGATATTCGGTGGTCGAAGGACTTGTCGCCATGGCGATAGAACAAGTCGCCTGCCAGGCGATCGAAGCAACAGCAGGCAGTGGAAAACTCTCCGAAGCACAGGCCAAAGCGTTCCTCGACGACCTGCAGCGTTTGGGCCCCCTGCGGGATGTCGCAGATATGATCGACGAGGCCGAGCGGTTTATGATGCTCGACTCGCTGCTGAAAACAGCTAACAAAACAAAGCTCCCGGGCTGGAACAAAGTACTTATGAATGCCAATGCCCATTACGACAGCATAACAGCCGCTTTTCGTCAGAACACATTCAAAGCCCGCACAAAAGCCATGGACGATCACTGTCGCCGCACTGAGGAATTCTTTGAAAAGGCCGGCACCCGCTCGTTTATAGGGTCTCTCTGGCGGGGTTTCAGCGATCCGGCCGGAGCCACAGGCGACGCCCTGATGTCCGTGATGCTACCAGCCCTAGGCAGATCGATGGTGCTCCGCGACCGAGCTACGGCCAAGGGCGAGTTATCTGTAATCGCGATGGCGTTGGCGGCGTATCGGGCGGAGAAGAAGACTTATCCTGACAAACTCTCCGAGTTGTCGCCGGGGTATCTCAAGAAGGTTCCCGATGACTTGTTCGTCGACAAACCGTTTGGGTACAAGCAGACGGACAAGGGGTATCTGCTCTACAGCGTTGGCGAGAATATAAGACTCGACGACAGGGAAGATGACGATGTAAAGGATGACATTGTCGTGCGGGTGGAGTAAATCATGACAGATAAGGGACGCAAGAAAAGGCGACGTCGGATCTTCGTGGTCGTATTGGTCGCCGCTGTGCTCTTGGGTGTCTACCTATCAATCTATAGACCACCGTCGGGTCCCATACGAATCACGATATCGAGAGAGACAACGCACATCCTGGGACCGGTCAACGAAGACGGCACGGTCAACTACGTAGCATACCTGAACGCCAAGCACTCCAAAGGCGTCACGACGGAAAACAACGCCGCCATCCCGCTGATCGAAATCTTCGGTCCGGATCTCCTGCCGAAGGATACCGACGGGGAGATATACAAGATACTGAAGATCGAACCTCCCGCCGAAGACGGAAAGTATTTCGTTGCCTTGGATGACTACATTGAAAAGACGCTCAGTAACGAAGACGCGGAAGCCTGGGAAGACGAACACGATCTGGACAAGGTGACGACCAAACCATGGAAACCCAAGCAATATCCCGTGATAGCCGAATGGTTGAAAGCCAACGACGACGCCCTGGACGCAATGCCGGTCGCCATGCAACGAACCGACTACTACATGCCGACAGGTTCGTTGGGCCCGGACGAGAGCATGGTAAGTCTTTCATTGCCAAACGTGCGATCATGCCTGGACATGGGCAATGCTCTAGCCGCCCGGGCAATGTTGAAACTCGATTCCGGCGACGCGCCCGGAGCCTGGGTGGACTTGATGTCGGCAAGACATCTGGCCAGACGGGTCGGCAGCGGGTATTCGCTGATCGAAAGCTTAGTTGCCATCGCGATAGAGACTACAGCCTGTTCCGGTTGCCGCGCGATGGCGGGCAGCGAAAAACTCACAGACACCCAAGCGCGAGCATTCCTTATCGACATGCAGCGTCTGGGCCCTCTGCCGGACCTCGTAGATACAATCGACAAAGCCGAGCGGTTCTTCATGCTCGACTGTGTGATGATGCTGGCCCGTGCTACCTACCAGGGGGGGCTTGTGGGCCTCAGGGATGCGTTGGATAACATGGATGGAACGGGAGAGCAACAGGCAGATCCACCCACCACTGCGCCGCGCGGGGGATCCCTGGAATGGGACAAAATTCTGCTGAAGATGAATCCCTGGTATGACAGTTTCGTAGCCGCTGCCCGTCAAAGGACATTCAAGACCCGAACAGAAGCCCTGGCCGCTCACGATCTTCGCTCTGAAGAACTCAGCGTGAGTGTCTACAAATCCCGCTCTTTTCTACATTCTGTCTTGAAGCATTTCAGAGATCCAACCGATGAGATCGGCGATATCCTGGTCTCCTTGCTCCTGCCGAGTATAAGCCGAACGGTCGTCCTCCGCGATCGCGGTACTGTCGAAGGCGATCTATCTGTGGTTGCGATGGCGTTGGCGGTTTATCGGGCGGAGAAGAAGGCTTATCCTGACAAGCTCTCCGAGTTGGCACCGGGGTATCTCAAGAAGGTCCCCGACGATCTGTTTATCGACAAACCGTTTGGGTACAAGCAGACGGAAAAAGGGTATCTGCTCTACAGCGTTGGCAAGAACATGAAGTACGACGGCGAGAAGAAAAAGGAAGATGACGAAGACGGAGAGAAAGACGACATTGTCGTGCGGGTGGAGTAAAGCATGATGAATAACGGACACAGAAACAGGTTGCTTTGGATCTTCGCGGTCGTACTGACCGCTGGGCCGTTGTCGGCCGCTGAACCGACGACAAAACCAGCGCCAGGGCGCATCCGCCTGACTGTCTCGCGAAAGACAACGCACATTCTCGGACCGGTCAACAAGGACGGTACGGTTAATTACGCGGCGTATCTGAACGCCAAACGCTCCAAAGGCGTCACAAAAGCAAATAACGCCGCCATCCCTCTGATAGAGATACTCGGGCCGAATTTCCTGCCGAAAGGCGTCAGAGGGAAGATGTGCAAAATGCTGCAGATCAAACTTCCCGCCAAAGGGATTTACACTTCGGTGAGCGCCTACGCCGAGCAGACAAGCAACGGCCAGGACGTGGGCGACTGGGTGGAGTACGAAGATTTAGACAAGGCGATAAGCACACCGTGGAAACCCAAGCGGTATCCTGTGATGGCAAAATGGCTGGAAGTCAACGACGCCGCACTGAACGCAACGCTTGTCGCCGTGCGACGGGCCCGCTACCACGTACCGATATTCATGTCCAGCCCGGATGCGGACGTGCTGACTCTGGCGATTCCAAATGTGCAGCCATTCCTGGGGTTGGCCAATGCTCTCGGCGCCCGGGCAATGTTGAAGTTCGATTCCGGCGACATGCGCGGAGCGTGGGCGGATTTGATGGCGATGAAGCGTTTGGCGAGACGAGTCGGTAGTGGATATACGTTGATTGAAAACACAATCGGTATGGCGTTAGAAAGAACAGCTTGTTCAACGTGCAACGCAATGGCGGGCAGCGAAAAACTCACCGGCGCCCAGGCGCTAGCATTCCTTGTCGACATGCAGCGTATCGGCCCGACGCCTGACCCTATGAACGTATTCACCGAGGGTGAGCGGCTTTTCTCGCTGGACTTTATGATGCTTCTGGCCCGCGCATCGAACCGCAAGGGGCTCACCGGCTTCAAGGCCGCACTCAAAAGCGCATATGTCACCGATAGAGTCCTCGCCCTGATACCGCCTGCGATGCCTCACATGAGATCGCTGGACTGGGACGTGATACTGACGACAGAAAACCGTTCGCACGACGACTTCCTCAAAGCGGCCGGCCCGAAGACATTCAAGGCCCGAAAAGAAGCGCTCACGGTTTTCTATCGCAACGCCAATGCGAGCAACTTGCAAATCAATAAGTCCCTGGAGTTCTGGTCAGCGAAACTGAAACGCCCGAGCGACGCCTCGGCAAGAGACAGAAAGCAGCTCACCGCCCGGGCTGTCTCACAAATGATCGGAAATCTCCTGACCGTCGGACTCGAACATGGACTCAAAGAGATAGGCCTGGTAATGCCCAAAGATTACGGCAGGAGAGTACTGACGACTCGCGACCGGACTAGAACCCAAAGCGATCTGTCTGTGGTTGCGATGGCGTTGGCGGCGTATCGGGCGGAGAAGAAGGCGTATCCTGATAAGCTCTCGCAGTTGGCGCCAGGGTATCTCAAGAAGGTTCCGGATGATCTGTTTATCGACAAACCGTTTGGGTACAAGCAGACGGAAAAAGGGTATCTGCTCTACAGCGTTGGCGAGAACATGAAGTACGACGGCGAGAAGAAAAAGGAAGATGACGAAGACGAAATACGAGATGACATTGTCGTGCGGGTGGAGTAAAGTCTGGGTGGGGTCGATATAATATCTTAGTGTTGTGCGAAGATGCGGAGCCTTTCGTAGACGCGGCGAGACGCCGCTTCTACGGTGAAAACTGGAATTGGCGGATGCACACGGACGGTTTTTTGGAATTGTCCGGGTGTGCTTCTGCGCGCATAGATGAAAACAATGCTTGAGCGGATACTGAATAGTGAGAAGCTTCGATCGGCCGCTGAGCGTTTGGCGCCGGGGGAGACTGTGCGCTTCGGGGGCGTTTGGGGTTCGGCGGCGGCGATGATCGGCGGTGCGCTGGGGCGGATTACGCGACGGCCGATCCTGTTTGTGACCACTCATCTCGACGATGCCGACGCGCTGGCGGACGATATCGAACTCTTCACCGGCGCCGCGGCGCAGATATTCCCGGCGTGGGAACTCGAAGTCGGTTCGGAGCATGTCAGCGACGATATCATCGGCGAGCGGATGCGGATATGCACGCTTCTGGCGGAGTCGGCGGATGAGCGGGACGAGCCGGTGGACTGCCTGGTCGCGCCGGTGATGGCGCTGCTCCAACCGGTTCCGACGCCGCAGGCACTAGACGAGGCGAAGCTCTCCCTGCGCCTCGGGGGCGAGGTCCCGCCCGAGGAGATCGTCAGTTGGCTCGTCGATTCGGGGTTCGAGCGGGTCGACCAGGTCGATCAACCGAACGAATTCGCCCGTCGCGGCGGGATAATCGATATCTTCCCCACGGGCGTCGGGCAGGCTATCCGCGTGGAGTTCTTCGGCGACCAGATCGACTCCATGCGCAAGTTCAACCTCGACACGCAGCGAAGCACGGAAAGAATCGAAGCGTTCGATCTGACGGGCACGGCGGCTGGGCGGCGGACCGATCCCGACCAGACAACTCACCTCGGAGCGTACCTCGACGCCGGGACGATTGTATGCACCGCCGAACCGCAGGCGGTATTCGAACTGGCCTGCGACATCCACCGGCGCCTCGGCGAAAAAGCCGACGACGACCGCCGGATGGTCTCCCGCCGCATGGGTACCAAAGGCAGCGATTCAGGACTCGGTATGTTCGAGCCCCAGGAGGTATTCGATTCGCTCAAAACCCTCGCGTCCGCCGAGATGTACACATTCTCCCCCGCCGACGACGACGTGGCGCCTATGGGAATTCGCAGTATCGAAAAACTCGCTCTCAACACGCGAGATGCCCTTGGCGAACTCGAAGAACTCTCGCAAGCCGCCGACGTGTGGGTCTACTGCGAGAACCCCGCCGAGCGCGACAGATTCGGCGAACTGCTGGCGGCTTCGCATCCGGAGCTGGGCAAGCGGATCAAGACGGGGATCGGGCACCTGGCGGCGGGGTTCTACTGGCCCGACGAGCGCCTGGTGGCGGTCGGGCACCACGAAGTATTCCACCGCTTCGCCAAGGTCCGCCGCATTCGCCGCATGCGCACCGGGCGCCCGATCGATTCCATGTTGGACCTGCAGGCCGGCGACTACGTGGTGCACCTCTCGCACGGGATAGCGAAGTTCGAAGGCCTGCGTCACATCGAACGCGACGGCGTGTCGGAGGAATATCTCTCACTGCAGTTCGCCAACAACGCGAAAATGCACGTTCCGACGGCACATATCAATCTCGTGCAGAAGTACATCGGTACGCGCCAGTCTCGCCCGGCGCTGAGCAAACTCGGCGGGCGATTGTGGACCAGGCAGAAGGACCGTGCGATGGAGGCCGTCCGCGACCTTGCCGCCGACATGCTCCGAATCCAGGCGATGCGACAGGCGATTAAAGGCTTCTCCTACCCGGTCACCAGCGGGTGGCAGGAGCAGTTCACCGACGAGTTCCTGTACACCGAGACCGAAGATCAGATCACCACGATGCAGCAGGTCGACGCGGATTTGCTGACCGAGCGGCCGATGGACCGCCTTGTCTGCGGCGACGTGGGATACGGGAAGACCGAGCTGGCGATGCGGGCGGCGTTCAAGGTCGCCGAGTCCGGAAGGCAGGTGGCGGTACTCGTACCGACTACCGTGCTGGCCGATCAGCATTTCCGGACGTTTACCGAGCGGTTTGCCGACTACCCGTTCGAGATCGACGTCATCAGTCGCTTTCGCACCGCCGGCGAGCAAGCCAAACTGCTCAAGCGCCTCGTGCTGGGCCAACTCGATATCCTCATCGGAACCCACCGGATGCTCAGCGACGACGTGCGGTTCGCTAACCTCGCCCTGGTGGTCATCGACGAGGAGCAGCGTTTCGGGGTCGAGCACAAGGAACGCCTCAAGAGCATGCGCGCCAGCGTCGACGTCATGACGCTGACGGCTACACCGATCCCGCGCACGCTGCACATGGCGCTGCTGGGGCTGCGCGACATCAGTTCGCTGACGACCCCGCCGATGGACAGGCGGTCGATTCACACCGAGGTCTGCCACTACGACCAGTCGCTGATCCGCTGGGCGATCGAGCGCGAACTGGCCCGCGGGGGGCAGGTGTTTTTCGTACACAATCGCGTGGGCAATATCCAGGCGGTAGCCGAGCGAGTCCGCAGCCTGGTGCCCGAAGCCCGCGTGGACGTCGGACACGGACAGATGCACTCCCACGTAATGGAGCGCGCCATGCTGCGATTCGTGGCGCACGAAACCGACGTGCTGGTCTGCACGACGATCATCGAATCGGGCCTGGATATCCCGTCTGCCAACACGATGATCATCTGCGACTGCGACCGGTTCGGACTGTCCGCCCTGCACCAGCTCCGCGGGCGGGTCGGACGCTACAAGCACCGCGCCTACTGCTACATGCTGCTGGGCGAAAATCGCAGCATCTCGCCGATAGCGGCCAAGAGATTGAAGGCCATCGAGGAATTCTCCGATCTCGGCGCCGGTTTCCAGATAGCGATGCGCG
>CAZSLS010000269.1:0-8230 GCA_964607575.1 uncultured Planctomycetaceae bacterium
ATAGCCTCACCCGCCCCACTCCACGCTTGACGGACCGCGAGACTGGAAGTAACCTAGCGCCTATGAGCGAATCACCAGGCAAGAAGAGCAACGACAGCGCAACCCAAGTGAGCGATGAAGCCGCCGCCACCGTTGAGGCGATACTGTTCTCGACCGACACGCCGATAACGGCAGCGAAGATCCTGCAGGTCGCCGAACTCGCCAGCAAGCGGGAAGTCAGCGGCGCTATCGATCTCCTCAACGCCCGCTACGAGGAATCGGGTTCGGCGTTCCGGATCGAGGCTATCGCAGGCGGATACCGCCTCCAGACGCTCGAGGCCTATCACCAGGTGCTGTCGCGGTTATTCAAGGCCAAATCGGAATCGAAGCTGTCTCAACCGGCGATGGAGACATTGTCGATCGTGGCCTACCGCCAGCCCGTACTGCGTGCGGATATTGAGGCGATCCGCGGCGTGGCGTGCGGGGAGGTGCTCCGCGGTCTGATGGAGAAGCTGCTGATCAAGATCGTCGGGCGAGCAGAAGTGATCGGCCGCCCGATGCTGTACGGGACGACCCGACGATTTCTGGAAGTCTTCGGGCTGGACAGCCTCAACGACCTGCCCCGCGCCGACGAACTCCGCCAGGCCCCCGAGAAGACTCAAGCACCACC
This sequence comes from uncultured Planctomycetaceae bacterium, assembly GCA_964607575.1. GTDB lineage: Bacteria > Planctomycetota > Phycisphaerae > SM23-33 > SM23-33 > BS750m-G57. The sequence continues at coordinate 650 of CAZSLS010000269.1, forward strand.
CCCCGCGCAAGAGGACGACGAAGATCCGCTGGACGACCCTGAAGCGGAAACATCTCCCGAGTGATACCAGCACAAAAAAAAACCTCCGGAGGGCATCCGGAGGTCGTTTTGCGGCCGCATTTGACAGCGGCCTATAGAGAAACATTCAGGCGGCAGCAATACCCGTCGCCGGAACGCGATTGGCAACCTTGAGGGGCTGGGTCGTGACTCTGACGATACTATCCATTCCAAATCTTCCGGGCTCGACTCCGAAGGCGGCATAATCCGTAAACCACTGTCCATCGGCGTAGTAGCGGAACTTGAACTCACCGGCAGGCAGGCGAATCTTGGCGACCCAATCACCGTCGCTTCGCTGGGCCATTGCCAATTGGTCTTCCTGCCAGTCGTTGAAATCCCCTACCAGATAGACACTTGCAGCATCAGGTCGGTAGAATCGGAATTCAGCCCAATCACCATTAATATTCACCATCGTACGAATCCTTTCAGCGTCAAAGATTTGCACACCGGGCGACACTGAGCAACGCCGTCTACATCGCCGTCCGATATGAATCGGATCGAAGTAACAGGAACTTGATTAAGAAAATGAAATTATGAGTAATCAGTCCTGGCTCGACCGCACGACCAACCATCGTAGCCGAGAATCGGAAGCGGGCCACGATCTTCCTTCCTGCCCGTCTCCACTTCCAAGCCAAATCTACTTCAACGCCCTCACTCCTGATCTTGCTTCTGCGCTCACCCAGCCGCGTCGCGTGATGCCTTTCAGGCCGTCTGTTTTATTGTAGGCGCCCCGTTCGGAATACCGCGAAAATCCACACAACTGTTCCCGCCTGACGCTGCGTGCCCCGGCGTAAAATACATCAGGACAATACCCTACAAGGCTGTCCGTCCGCGGCGAAAACTTATCCACCATTTGTCCACACCGGCGCAACCAACTGACCGGTGAATATGCACCCGCCCCTTCTTCAATCAAGTTCCGGAATATCCACCCAGGATCGGCTGGCCCATGACTCCATACCGAGTTGTGCGAGTTGGACGCCTTTGGCCCCTTCGAGCAGATTCCAGCGGAACGGCTCGCCGGTGACGACGTGCTTGAGGAACAGTTCCCATTGGACCTTGAAAGCGTTGTCCCAGGGTTGGGCATCGGGCACCTCTTCCCAACCGTCGCGGAAATTCACCGCACGATCGACGTCGGGATTCCAAACGCACCTGGGCGTCCGGCCGCGGGATTGGATCCAACATTTCCGCAGGCCGGCGACGGCAGATCCGTCAGTCCCGTCGATCTGGAAAGTAACCAGGTCGTCTCTGCGAACGCGCACCGACCACGAGGAGTTGAACTGGGCAACAACCCCGCCGTCGAGTTCGAACATCGCGTAGGCCGCATCGTCGGCGGTGCAATCGTATGGCTGCTGCGCCTCGTCCCAACGCCGCGGGATGTGCGTCGCGCCGAGGCAGGATACCGCCCCGACCGGAGCGACGATGTTGTCCAGCACGTATCGCCAGTGGCAGAGCATGTCGAGGATAATCCCGCCGCCGTCTTCCTTGCGGTAGTTCCAACTCGGGCGCTGCAACTGCCCGTCGTCGCCCTCGAAAACCCAATACCCGAACTCGCCCCGCACCGAAAGTATCCGCCCGAAGAACCCCTCGTCGCGAAGCTGCCGCAGTTTGCGAAGCCCGGGCAGCCAGAGCTTGTCCTGAACCACACCGTGCTTGACGCCCGCCTGCTCGGCGAGGCGGTAGAGTTCCACTGCATCATCGAGCGTCTCGGCGGTCGGCTTCTCGCAGTAGATATCTTTCCCCGCTGCTATCGCCTGCTTGACCCCATCCACACGGCGCGTGGTAGTCTGGGCGTCGAAGTAGACCCCGTATCGCCCGTCGCCCAGCACCGACTCCAGATCGGTCGTCCAGTTCTCAACGCCCGACATCTCAGCGAGCCCGGCGAGCTTGTCCGGATTCCGCCCGACCAGTACGGGATCGGGCACTATCGCCGATCCGTCATCGAGCTTCACACCCCCCTGCCTGATGATCTCGACGATAGATCGCATCAGGTGCTGGTTGGTGCCCATGCGCCCGGTAACGCCGTTCATTATGATTCCGACTGTGTGAGTTTTCATCGTGCTTACTCCGGCGTCTCGGTGCATTGCGGACGGGCGCCATGGGGCAATGGCGGGACGTCGACTCCGGCCCGCGGGAGCGTACCGTCGAGTTCCTGTCGCCAGTGCGCCACGTCGCCGGCCGGCCCGTAACAGTAGAGCATCACCAGCGGACAGTCGCCAACGTTCGTGATCTGGTGGAAGCTACCGGGCGGAATTAACACCGCCTGCCCGCCGCACAACTCCCGGCGCTCATCGTCTATGCACATCTCCCCCCTGCCGGAGACCACGAAGTAGACTTCCTCGGATTCCTGATCGTGCCACGGTACCTGCCCGCCGTCAGGAGCGAGTGTAACGTAGCCCATACAGAAGCTTTTCGTCTGGATCGGTGACGGACCGCCCACCAGGTTCTGCGTGCGCCGGCGTGCGGGATAGGTGCGTCCTTGGATTTCGTTCAGGTCGGCGATGATCATGTTGACCGCTCCGCTGGGGTTTTGTTTCGTGCGTATTCCTTATAACCTTTGCCCCGCGCCGTGGCAAGAATCACACGCAATCCGCAATTGCCCAATTCCGCTTTCGTTCTAGAATGCAATCTCCCCACCGCTACGGCGTTTATAGACCCGGACATTAGATTGTCCCGAGTGGATCGATTCGATATAATATGTGTCTTACCTAGATCACTGACCGTAAACAGGAGTAGCACACGCAATGAGTATACGCACATCCGTAATGAGCTTGCTGTTGTCGGGCGTTTGTCTGTTAGCGATAACTTCATCGACCCGGGCCCAAACGAATACCGATGCACTGAAGCAGATCCGAGACGCCGCGCTAGCCGAGCGTAACAGCCACCAGGCCGCCGGGATGCTTCTCAAAAGCGCCGGGGTCAAAGTCGGGACGTGGCGCCGGATCGGACCGTTCCGCGACCAGGGTCCGCATATAAACTGGATGACCAATGTCGATTCCAGTTACAAGACCGTTTACGACGTCGAGAAAGAAGCGCTCGCCAACGGTGGACTTCCGCGACTGACCAGGAAGTACCCGGCCCCCAACTTCCCGGCGACCCCTAAAGCCATCCGAAGCTGGACCCCGCACACCAACTGGATCGACGGGTACTACCAGCAGTTCCCGCGCGCCGCGGCGCCGGCGGCTGGTGAAACGCAATACGTCTACCGCCAGATCATCGCCGCCAAACCCATCACCGTGGAGATCGACTGCATCATCCGCGCCCCCGAAGCCGACAGGCGAATGGGCGCATACGGTATGGAGCACTGGCGCCGCACCGGGCGATACAAATGGTGGGTCAACGGTAAGGAAATCCAGAAATGGGGCGGAAAGGACACCCGCGGCGACATGCCGCAAAAAGCCAAAGTCGAACTCAAGAAGGGCGTCAATCATTTCATGGCGAAGTTCACCAACAACCGCCACCACTACGGATTTGCGTTTTCCGTTTATGGAATGCATCCGAACCTGCGACACGAACGCGGATTCGAAGGCCTGTGGCGACCGCTGCAGGTCAACAAGGCCACCGACCTGCCCTATCACACCGAACTGGCTGATACTCCCGATTGGTTTGTGAAGCGCGGTTCATGGTTGGAATCCTACACCTCATCGATCGAAAAGTTCTCACAATCGCGGTCCAAAGCAAAGCGACTCTCGGACGTATGGGATGCTCTTTACGCGGCGTTCAAGGCGCCCAAAGATCGTCGCGAAATTGCGATAGCCAGGATGCTCACCTCCCCAAAACCAGGCCGGCGCCGACCAAAGAACGCGCCGCCCGTCAACAAGAAAGCACTGGCGTCCTCGGCGATGGCGGCGAGCTTTGCTGATTATGCAGCCAGGGCCAGCCGAACCCCCCGCCCCAAGACAACCGGGCGCTCCCCGCAACAGATTATCACCCAGGCGACCGAACTGGTCTACTACAGCGATTCGCTGGCGCGCTTGACGGATCTGAAGTTCTATCCCGAACCACAGGCCGGTGTCGAACATGCGGCGATAGACTCCAAAGGACGGATCGTTCCGGCGATCGAAAAGGCGCTTGAGAAATATCCCACCTCCCCCGCCGGAGACCGTCACACGGCGCGACTGGCGAAGATGGAAAAGAGAGTCAAAGCGTTACTGAACCAGATCGCATCGACCGGAAAACCGATGGTCCGCGAGGTTCTCGCCGAGGCCGCCGCCCTGGACAAACTCTGGGACCAGACCATCGGCGAACTGCCCGACATCCTGTTCCTCCAGAGAGAAACTTACCGCTACGATTCGATGATGTTCACCCGAGTCGGAAGGAAATCCGGATCGGTCCGCGTATTCGAGCCGAAATCAAAACGCCTGCGAACGCTCTTTGAGGCGCCCTGCCCCATGCATGAAATCGACCTGTCGTGGGACGCCAAGACGATCTTCATCGGCGGCGGCGGGCAGATTCACTCGGTCTCAATAGACGGGAAGAACCTCAAACGCATACATTCGGGACAGTCGCCGGCACAAATGCCCAACGGGCAACTCGTGTTCTTTGACAACGAAGTGGGCATCTCGCCGTGCAAAGGCGGCGGACCCAGACAGCTTCTTTACACCTGCGACCCCGACGGACAGAACCGCAAAGCCGTCTCAGTGAATCTCACAATCGACACCTCCCCCAGCGTCATGAACGACGGGCGAATACTGTTTACCCGCTGGGACTACGGCGTTAACAAGAACGTGTTCAACCGACACGCACTGTGGTTCCAGAACCCCGACGGGACAAGCATGGACCTGTTCTTCGGAAACACGGTTATCGACCCTCGCTCGATGGGCCGGGCCAGGCAGATCCCCGGGCGTCCGGAAGTGCTGACCGTTTTCGGCCCGCACCACGCCAATCTTACCGGACTGGTCGGTATGGTCTGGAACGGTCAAGGCAAAGAAGCAGCCGACGGAATCGGATTCCGCAGAGTCACAACCGACACCGCCTCAGTCGGCGACAGACCGCCGGGATGGGCCTACCAGGACGTCCAACCGCTGAACGAACAGCTCTTCTTAGTTTCCTACGGCGGGCGCCCCGACCGCAAGGTTGGACTGTATCTTCTGGACCGATCGGGCAACAAGAAGCTCATCGTGGACACCGCCGGAACGCAGGGCATGCATTCGGCCCAAGTGTTCGCTCCGCAACCAAAACCGCCGGTCATTCCGACCCGCACCACTAATCCCAACTGGGTGGCCAAGGTGGATCTGTTCGCGCAGATGCTCAAGGACCCCGACTGGACGCAGAAAGCGACACTGGTGATGCACGACGTGTACCAGGGAATCGAACCCGAGGTGAAACGCGGGCAGGCGAAATACCTTGCCGTCATGGAACAGGTAATCCAGTCGAGCCCGCGCGGCGGTTCGATGGGTGTCGGAACGATCTGGTACGCCAATCGCGTTATTGGGCTCGTACCGATCGAGACTGACGGATCGGCGCACTTTGAAGTGCCCGCAATGCGAAGCCTCTACTTCCACGTCCTCGACAAAGAAGGCAGAATGCTGATGACCCAGGGCTCGGACTTCCACATGATGCCCGGCGAGTCGCGAGCCTGCATCGGATGTCACGAACAGCGCAAGGGCTCCGGCGCCCCACCGACGTTGCGGAGGGCGGCGATGGCGGCCAGGAAGGCTCCTGTGCGACCCAGGATGCCCCAGTGGGGCACCAACGGGATCATCGAGTACGAGGCGACCGTCCAGCCGGTTCTGGACAAGTACTGCATCAAGTGTCACAAAGGCACCAAGCCCAAGGGCAATCTCAACCTGACCGGCGACAAGACCACCGTGTACAGCATGTCCTACATGGAACTGACCGACAGAATGCTCGTACACTTCCAGCCCGGTACGGGCAGCACCCACGCCCAGCCCACCAACGACTGCGACGAGCAGGCGCCGCTGAGCAGGGGCACACTCCTGAGCAAGGTCACAAAGTACATCCAGGACCCCAAGCACTCGAAGAAGAAGATTCCCTTCGAGGATCAGTTGGCGATATTCCTCTGGATCGACTCGAACGTTCCGTTCTACGGACACTGCAAGCAGAAGGCGCCCACAATCCTTCAGAACAAGGCGCGCGGTGAACTTGCCGGTGTTCACAAACGACGCTGCGTAAGTTGTCATAAAAATGACAACCCGGACACGAGATCGGGCCTGAACAGGCATCACACGACGGTCCATGCGGGCGGCGCACCCGGTCAGTGGGGCATCGCTCGCAGCGGTATGCGCGTGCGCCATCTGAACCTGAGCAATCCCTCGCACAGCGCCGCGGTCCAGGCGCCGCTGGCCAAGAGCGCCGGCGGTTGGGATCTCTGCAAGGGCAAGGACGGTAAGTCTGTCTTCGCCAGCGTCAAGGATCCCGATTACATCAAGATGCTGGCGGCCCTCAAGCTTGTGCAACATCGGGTTTACCCCGGCGTCAAAACGTTGCTGGCCAAGACTCCGAAGTAGTCCTCGATCCAAAACGGCGGACGGCGACGGCGACGGCACGGATCAATATCCAGCAGCCAGCAAGAAACACCCAACTTCCAAGTGAACGACAACGGCGAACGGCGACGGTGACGACAATGGCACGGGGCTCTGTCGTGTCGTTAGACCCGAAGGGTCTTTGCGATATTAGCCGGGTCCGGAAGGGCCCGGAATGTATGCATTAATACCCCAGAGCCCCGACGGGGCGGCAGAGCGTATCGAATGCGATCTGCGGGTAGTTTATCACCGAAGCCAGTTCTTCTGTCGCCCCGTTGGGGCTCTGTTTTCAGGGGGCAGGGTTCCGGGCCCTTCCGGGCCCGGCTAATATCGAACCGGCCCTCCGGGCCGTTTGTCGTTACCGTTGTCGTCGCCGTTGTAGTTCACTTGGAAGTTGGGCGTTTCTTGCTGGCTGTTGGCTGTTGATCCGTCGCCATATTGGTCCACTGCGGTCGGCGAATAAATAGTTACAAAAAAAATGAAACGGTCTTGACGCGGGTAACGACAGTCGATATAATGGTTTGACTGTGTTGAATTGCAGGGTTGGTCCAGCAGGTGTCGATGACGCTTCGCTGGGGGGCTTGGAAAGGCCCCCAGAAAAAAACTTTGCATTAAAATTGGTTTTCTGTTGACCCTGTCTCAAAGGTCGCTAGAATTCCGAGTCCCGTTGTTGATTAGGACGCGGGTCAGACGCAAGCTATTTTATAAGTGAACAGTGTGACAAGTCGTCACGAGGATGTGGCCCGGCCGACGGGAGCGTCACGCTCTGATCGGTTCGGGACTAAATCCAAATGGCATGCTAATCCTTTGGCGTGCCGACTCGATATCCTCGTGACTACCATACAGAAAGATAAGGATATTGAGTTTTGGCTTTCGAACGATCTTAACGATCGTTCGGAGACCAAAGGTCGGACCGCCCCTTAAAAGGTCCGACCAACCAGAGTTTAATCTTTTCAAATTGGATCTCGGTCGCAGACGTTTGGCGGCTGAGTCTAAATGATAATCAAGTGAAGAGTTTGATCCTGGCTCAGAATGAACGCTG
>CAZSLS010000270.1:0-8177 GCA_964607575.1 uncultured Planctomycetaceae bacterium
GAACCAGACTCTGCCCGTCAAGCTTTGGATAATCGGAACATTTCCCGCCGGCTAGCACGAGCATCGTCGGGAAGATGTCGTTTGTGCTCACCGGTTGGGCGCGGGTCGATCCGGGTTTCGCAACACCCGACCAGCATATCTGAAGCGGAATTCTCGCCCCGCCTTCGTACAGCGCCCGTCCGCCGCGCTTCGTTCCCCGCAGCGGTCCGTTGGGGACCTTGCCCCCCTGGTCGCCCACGAAGAAGATAACCGTGTCTTTGTCCATCGACTTTTTCTCGATCGCTGCCCGGATCCGTCCGACCGACTCGTCTATCGCGGCGATCATCGCGGCGAAGACGGCCTTCCAGCCTTTGGTGTTGGGGTGGGCGGTCTGTATCTTTTCTACCAGGTCCTTGCGCCCCTGGAACGGATCGTGCGCCGAGTAGTAAAAGAGCGTGAGCATGAAGGGGGCCTTACCGTCTCGCCCCTCGATATATTTCACCGCGTCGTCGGTGAGCTGGTCGGTGAGATACTTGCCCTTGGGTACATCCTTGTACGTATCGCTGAACTTACCGAAGAACGGTGCGTGGTAGCTATGCACGTGCCCGAAATTCGACACGCCGAACTGCACGTCGTATCCCTGCTTGATCGGGTGGTACGGCTCGTGCCCGAGATGCCACTTGCCCACGAACGCCGTATGGTACCCGCGCTTCTTGAGCGCTTCGGCGATAGTGGGCTCTTCCAGCGGTAGCCAGTTCCGCGATGGCATCTTGGCGGGGTCCTGCCTCATGGTGTGGAACTCATCCTTGAGGCGCCCATCGGTCCTGCCGGTCGGAACGTGCCTGACAATGCCCAACCGCGCCGGATGCTGACCGGTGATAACCGAAGCCCGAGACGGGCTGCACGTCGGCGATGCCGCGTATGCATCAGTAAACGTCATCCCGCCGGCCGCGATGGAATCTATATTCGGCGTCTCGAAGATATGACGCCGGTACTTCATCTCGCCCCACCCCAGATCGTCGACGAAGAGCAGTACGATGTTCGGTTTCTTCGTCGCGTCAGCCGCCCGCGCCGCCCTGCCGACGACCAACGCACCGGCTGCACACCCGACCGTCCGTAGAAAATCGCGTCTCTTCATCCTTCGCATCTCCAGCAGGGGTTTGTGTCTGTACTTCCGACCACAGCAACAAAACAGATTGTCCTTCGAATCCCGGTCTTCCTCAAGGTCTGATTTCCCAGATCCTTCCGGGCATGACGGTGAACTTGGAGATTGGCTTACCGCCAATATGTGCTTCAAACCGGCATCCTACGTTGCTGAAGTGTCTTTTGCGATTGCCCGAGCTGTCGAGCGTGTCGCGAAGCGAAAGCTCACCACCCTGAGTGACCCAGTAGATTCCAACCTCTTTTCCGGTGCGATTGTACATCCAGAATGTGCAGGTTCTACCCAGGGAAGAACGGAGCCTTTCAAGATGCGTAACCTGCAGGTCGGGCCTGAGAGCGATGAGTTTCTCGACCGCGGCGCGCGAAACGCCTGAATCCTTGACAAGAACAAGCGATTTTATGCTGGGCGCTTTCCCAAACGCCATGAAGGTCTTATCGCCACCTCTCCAATCCTCGCCGACAAGCACGTTGTGTATCTCTTCTGGTTCAGATTGTCCTCGGAAATGGCTCCCGAAATTAACGATTCCACCGTGTCGATAGATCTCGATCAGCGCGAGTTTTTCCCGGTCGTTTTTCCGACTGGAAAGTAGCGCCAGGCCCAATACCCGGGGGATTTGTAGATTGCTTTGCCCCGCCATTTCCAGGATACGTACAAAATGGTATGCTCGGGGGAGTTTCTTCGAGGTCGTGACCGCTTGCCAATGCAGGGGTTTTCCGCCGGCCGGCTGGGTCAGCTCGAGCGTGACTTTCTTGCCTCGATACTCATCGAGGGCGAAGAGAAGGGGTGCGGGCCAATCCTGCCAGCGCTGTCTGACCGGAGCCTTCCGCGGTTGGATTGTCCGCTGTCCGACGCGCAGGGTGACCGCATCGGGGCGTGGGGATTCGCCGTCCGGCAGGCTCACGTGAACGGCGAGCCACTTGTCCGCGGGCCCGATTGTCATTTCCCGCGAGAATCTCAGCGGTTGGGCTCCAGTCTGGATCATCGTCCAGAAACGACCTACGCCCGATCCGGCGGGCTTGTGCAGATAACTCGTCCGGGTGTAAACGCCCTGCTTGTCGAGCTTGAGTTTCCATCCCGGCGAGGCGGAAATCACCGGACCGGCTTGCAGGCGAACCTGGGCTTGAAGGGCGGAGTTATCCAACTCGAGCCGCGGATCGAGCCAGTCGAGCTTGTCGCGGATGTTCAGCGGGTCGCTTCCGCGCGGGCGATTGTCGTGGGCCACGTCGGCCTGGAGGACCAGATGCCTCGGACCGTCGGGCGGAAACTTGAGGGCGACCCTGCCCGTATCGACGGTCTTTTTCGAGCCGATCAGCAGCGGACCTTTGTAGAGAGGATTACCGGCGGTCGATCCTACATAAACTCTCGCGCGGGCGCAGCCGCCGGCGCCGACGATACGGTCGAGTCCGACACGGCTGCGAAATGCACTTGCACACTTGGGGAGTGGAAATCGCAGCTCGCTGTAAGCATGGACCGAGAATCCCCAGGCGTACTCATCCCCGCCACTGCGGAGCGGTCCGCCGACGGCATTGCGGTTAGCGCGCCAGGGCATCAGCGCCGGGCTGACCACCGCGACCGGGCGAACGCGGGACAGCGGGACCCTGTCGGGAGCAAACGACCATAGCATGCGAATGCTACTGAAGGGCACCCGCAGAGAATCGAGGCTCCAGACCGGATGGACGACATGGCTCCACGTACTGCTGCTGCCTTGTTGGCTCGGGACGCTCGCCCGCCGCCGCCTCAGCTCGCTGAGATGCCTGGTGTGGTTACCGTGATTTGCGATCTGAGAATCGAGCTTCCGCTTCAGCGCCGCAACTTCGGACGCCAGCGGCTTTCGCAACTGAGCGATTCTCTGCGGTTCGGTCTTGGTGAAATTATCGATCTGCTGCGTCCTGTGCTTCTGCAGCTTCAAACGCTCGGATTCCAGGAGTTTCTTGTACGCCACCCGCGACCGGGCCCCCTTGGTGCGCAGGTCCCTGATCTGCTTGTCTCGCTGGCCGGCGGGCTTACCGGCGAGGCGTTTGGTCAACTCCGCCTCGGACTTGCGGAGTTGCTCTTCGTGCTTCCGGCGTTTCTCGGCCAGCTTGGCCTCATCGGTCTTTCGCTGCTGAGCCATCCGCTGCCTGAGCGCCGAGAGAGCCTTTTCGCGGGCCTGCCGGTCGGCGGTCTGGATTCTCTGAAATTCCGCCGCTTTGGCGCCGTGGTTCTTGCGGGCCAGGTCGAGCGCCTTGCCCATTTCGCTCAGGCGGGCGATGGACTGTTTGATCTGACGGTCATAACTGGCGCGTTGTGCCCGGTAGTGTGCATCGTCGTAGTCCGTCCCGAACGCCAAAGTCTTGAATCGAGTTTTGCTGACGGTGGCTATCAGACCACCGATCGTCTCCAACCGCATCAGTCGAGTCCGGCAGGCGGGGCTGAGGGTCGCAAGCTCCCGGAAATATGCGCCCCAGGGGTCGGTTGACGGAAGGTGGACTTCGGCGATCTCCGAGATCTTAACCTCGCGCGAGCCGTCTTTCAGCAGGAGGACCACGGATTCTCCTCTCCAGCGAAGACGATCGAAACCCACTCGCCGACCGTCGAGGTAATAGAGGTTGCCCGGATCCAACCGGCGGCGCCAGGATGTCTTGAACACCACGCGCTCAATGCGCCCGGGCAGGATCCGCACATGTTCCGGCGACTTCCGGACCCGCTCGCCCAATCGCTCGGCGGGGACGACCAGCAAATGCGTCGGGACGTACGGGCCATCGTCGGCGCCAACGCCTTCGATGCGCCCGACAAGCCGGTCACCGCCGATGAATTCAATGTAACCGGGGCAACGCCCGCCCAGGCGCCACGTCTTGAGGCTGTTGTCGCGAATCCACCGCAGCGGGCGCTTCGCATCCAGCAGCGCGGTGCTATCGAGGCGCGGAGAGACCGGATGCTCGCCCCAACCGAACACCTTGTCGCCCTCGATGCGCTTCCCGTCGGAAAACACCGCCTCGTACCGCGCCGGGCTATCCGCCCGCGCAGCCGATGCCGCAAGCAGCCAAACTGCCAGAAAAGACACGTACCTGGAGATGCTTAAGCGGGTCATCACGCTTTACAGTGTATCATGTTTATGCGGTACCTTGCACGGTTACCGTGGCTGGAACGTCGCCGTCAGCTGTCAGGGTCTGATATCCCAGACACCGCCGTCGGTGACGATGAAGCTCGTCAGCGGAAGACTCTCTCTGAACTGCTCGCCGTGGGTAAAGCCCTTTCGAGCGTAATGTGCTTCATAGCTGTACCCCACGCGGGCGGGGCGATGCATCACCTGCCCCGCTTCGAGCCAGCGAGAAAACTGGAGCATGCCCTTTTCATTGATGAACAGAGCAATGACCTTCTTCTTGGTGTGATTGCGCCACGTGACCGAGCACCGCACCCACTTCGCCGGCGAAGGAACTCGTTTGACGAACCTCCTGATAGTCAACTTGGGCATTTCAGCCTGGATCTTGGCGATTGCCCCGACTGAAACGCCGGATTTCTCCGTCACCAACAGCATTTTCAGGCTGGGTATCTTCTTGAACGTGGTGATGCTTTTGATGAACGTCTTGTCGCCGCCGGTCCAATCGGCGGCTACCAGGACATTGACAAGCTCGTCGGGTGTGCCCTCGGTCCTGAAGTTCACTACACCGCCGAGTTGACTGATTTCCAGAGCGGCAAGTTTCTCGGACTTGGTGATCCTGCCGGACTGCAGCGCCAGACCAAGCTCGCGGGAAACTTTCGTGTCGCCTTTCCCGACAAACTCCATGATGTCCACCAGGCGATACGCCGCCGGTGGGATCGACGAGATGCCGACAGCGTGCCAATGCAATGGTTTTCCGCCTGCCGGTTGGGTCAGTTCGAGCGTGATCTTCTTGCCTTGATACTCCTGGAGCCCGAAGAGCAGAGGTGCGGGGCGCCCCTGCCAGGCTTGTCTGATCGGAACCTTCCGCGGGTGGACTTGTCGCCCCCCGGCGCGCAGGGTTACGGTGTCGGACCGTGGAGCGGCGCTGGACGGTAAGCCCAGGTGGACCGCGAGCCACTTGTCCGCCGGGGCGATTGTCATTTCCCGCCGGAGACTCAGCGGTTGGGCTCCGGTCTGCAGCATTGTCCAGAAGCGCCGCCCGCCCGGTGTGTCCGCTTTGTCAAGACGGCTTGTCCAGGTGCAGGCCCCGCGCCGATCCGCCCGGATAGACCATCCCGGCGAAGCGGCGAGTACCGGTCCGACCCGCCGGCGAACCTGCTCTTGGAGGGCGGAGGTGTCCAGTTTGATTCGCGGATCGAGCCAGTCGAGCTTGTCGCGGATGTTCAACGGGTCGGCGCCGGGAGGAGACCCGCGCTGGACCGGGTCGGCCTGCAGGACCAGGCGCCTCGGAGCGGTCGGCGGAAACTTGAGGGCGACCGATCCGGTATCAACGGTTTTTTTCGAGCCGACCAGCAGCGGGCTTTCGTACGCAGGCTTACCGCTGGTAGATCCGACATAAACTCTCGCCCGGGCGCAACCGCCGATACCGACGATACGGTCGAGTCCGACACGGCTGCGAAACGCACTCGCGAAGCTCGGGAGTGGAAATCGCAGTTCGCTGTAAGCGTGGACCGCAAACCCCCAGGCGTACTCATCTCCGCCGCTGCGGAGCGGACCACCGGCGAAACCGCGGTTCGTGCGGGCAGGAAGGAAGGGAGGGTTGAGTTTCGCAGCCGGTTGGATGCGGCAGAGCGGAACGCGGGCGGGAGCAAACGACCACCGCATGCGAATGCTGCGGAAAGGCACCCACAGCGGGTCAAGGCTCCAGACCGGTTGGACGATGTGCGACCAGGTCTCGCTCCTGCCGCCGCGGACGGAGGCGTACTGCGACCTGGCCGATTCGAGAACCGCCAGAAATTTCTTCCACTGCAGGGTTTCGGCTTCAAGTCCCCGTTTTGTGTCAGCCAGTTTCTCTTGCCGCTCTTTGGCCTGACGTTGGAGTTTCTCCGCAGCCGTGCCGATGAACCGTTCGAACTCCTTCTCCTTTTGCTTCCGGCGGGTCTCGATCCTCCCCCGCTGGTCTTCCAGCGATTTCTCTCGACTCTTCCGCAGTTGCGCCTGCTTGGCGCGGAAAGTTTCGAGCATCTTGTCGCGCTTGTCGGGGGGGGTCTTGGCCAACTGTTTTTCCATAGCCTGATCGGCCGCACGCATATCCCGGGTGAGTTGCTCGCGTTGCTTTGTCAATTCGGCGCTATCCGCTTTCCGCAGCCCGTCAATGCGCTGTCGCATTTCGACCACAGCTTTCTGGTATGTCTGCCTGTCAGCTTTCGCCTGCTTGTCAGAATCGGCCAACTGCCCGTGATACTTCGCGCGAGCCCGATCGAGCTTCAGTTTATTGGCCTTCCGCGTGCCCTCGATGCCCGCCAATCGCTCGCCCAACTGCTTGAGACGCGCCACTACCGCTCTCTGTTGGGCGCGTGCACCGTAGGCCAACGCGCCGAACCGCAGCGAACTGCCCGTGGCGATCAGACCGCCGGTCGTCTCGATACGCATCATGCGCGATCGGCAGGCGGGGCTGAGAATCGCAAGCTCACGGTAATACGCGTCCCAGGGGTCGACTTTCGGAAGGTGGACCTCGGCGATGTCCGAGATACTCACCTCGGAAGTACCTCCCTTCAGCAGCAGGACCACCGATTCCTCCTGCCAGCGAAGGTGAACGAAACCCACGTGGCGGCCGTCCCGGTAGTAGAGCGTGCCCGGGTCCAACTGCCCGATCGCAACCGGACCGAACACCACGCGCCGAATTCGCCCGGGCAGAACCCGCACGAACTTCCGCGGTTCGGAGATCGGCTGGTGCAGCGGGAAGGCGGGCTTGACCAAAAGGTGCGCCGCGGCGATGGGACCCGCGCCCGCACCGACGCCCACGATGCGCCCGACAAGACGATCGCCGCCGATGAACTCGATATAACCGGGGCAGTACTCGCCCGGGCGCCAGAGCTTGACCTTGCGGTCGCGGAGCCACCGCAGCGGGCGCTTCGCATCGGACAACGCGGTGCTATCCAGGCGCGGAGAGACCGGATGCTCTCCCCAACCGAACACCTTGTCGCCCTCTATGCGCGTCCCGTCGACAAATACCGCCTCGTATCGCGCCGCACTTTCCGCAAGCGCAGCCGGTGCCACAAGCAGCACCACAGCCAGGACCCACGCGCGCTTCGAGATACTCAATCCGATCATCACGTTCTACAGTGTATCACGTTCACGCGGCGTGTTGGGCAGTGAAATATGCGATCTCGGCGCTTGCCCGGAGGCGTGATGTGGGATAGTATCATGGACTCTCCGTTTCCCCGTATGCGGGACAATCGATTTGCAGCGAACTTAACCTGCGAAAGGAAGACATCATGAAACATCTGACAATAGTACTCGCAGTCGTATTGGCAGTAGCGTCGCTGACGATGCCGGCGGCAGCCCAGCAGGCCGGCGAACAGACCAAAGAGATCACCGTCGCCAATACCTACCTCCTACTACCCATCAACAACAAAGCGAAAAGGAACCAGCGGGTCAGCCTCGTTGTCGACGGAAAGGAAGTACGCTACGTCCACGGCGGATTCGCCACCAAAAAAGAAGACGCCAACTGGTGGGCATTCTTCAACATCTCCGAGTACAAGGGCAAGAAACTCACCATAACGATCAAACCGATTACCGCCGAGGGCTTCGCGCTGATCGTTCAGGGCGACAAGGTCCCCGGCGCCGACAAGTGGGGCACCGAGCCGAATCGCCCGCAGTTCCACTTCTCCCAGAAGGTCGGATGGAACAACGATCCCAACGGTATGGTGTATTACAAGGGCGAGTGGCATTTGTATTTCCAGCACAACCCCGTCGCCCTTCCGTGGGGCAACATGACCTGGGGACACGCCACCAGCACCGACCTGGTCCACTGGAAGCAGCACCCCAACGTCTTCCACCACAGACGCAACAAACAGGGCAGGGGCGACGCAATGTTCTCCGGCGGCGCCGCGGTGGACTGGAAGAACGTCGGCGGGTGGAAGACCGGCGACAACGACGTGATCATCGCCA
>CAZSLS010000271.1:0-8126 GCA_964607575.1 uncultured Planctomycetaceae bacterium
GGCCTCGGACGAATCGCATCACCGAAAGATCTGCCCGCGATTCTCAAACTGCTGGTGAAAACCAAAGACGACGCCACCCGGCGGGAAGCCGAGTTGGCGGCGGTGTCCGTATCACGCAGGATCGCCAAACCCGCCGCACAGGCCGACGACGTACTAACCGCACTGAAAACCGCGCCCACGACGCCCGCCAAACGCTCGCTGCTGGCCGTGCTCGGCGGGATCGGAAATGACAAGGCCTTCACCGCCGTCAAAGGCGCTGTGGGCGACAAGACTCCGGAGATAAACGACGCGGCCGTTCGCGCACTGACGATCTGGCCCAACGCCAAGGCTACCGACCCGCTCCTGGCGATCTTCGGCGCCACCAAAGACAAGACGCATCGCACGCTGGCGTTGAGAGGGATTGTCAGGATTCTGTCGCTTAACGGGCAGGACGCCGAAGAGACACTGGCGGTCTACAAGAAACTGCTCGGCGGCATAACTCAACCGGCCGATCTCAAGCTCGTGCTGTCCGGGTTGGGAACGGTGGCCGATCAGGGCGCTTTGGAACTCATCGCGCCGTTCCGGTCCAAAAAGGCAGTCCGAAGGGAAGCCAACGCCGCCTACATGAACGTCGCAAAGGCGATGAAAGCCAAGGGAAAGGACCTCGTCTACACGAAGCTCATCAAGGCAGTCTACGGCGGCGGTAGTAAAGTCGCCGACGTCACCGCCAAGATGGTCAAGCGGAAGAACAAGTCCGGAACTATCGCCATATCCAACAAGTACAACGCTCTTTTCGGCGACCCGGCCGCCGGGGTCCCCAAGGTGCTGATTGTTACGTTCGAACTCAACGGTAAGAAACAGACCGTCACGTTCACCGAGAATACCCCGTTTACGCTGAAACTCCCCGCCAAAAAGCGGAAATGACCGGAGGAACGATGAGGATAACACGACGCGTTGCGATTGCCCTGTTGATTGTCACCGCGGGCGGGGCTGGTATCTGCGGCGCGGACGACGGGCAGGTCATCGCCTCGGTGCGATTCGAGAAGGCTTCCTTCCGACACGCCGGTACGCCGTATCTATGGCTCGGACACGGTGACATCACGCTCGTGATCGACGTCAAGCCCGACGCGAATCACGTGCTCGAACTGCTCTGGGGCTGCAAGAACGACACGCGCAGCGGCGTCGCTGTCGTCAATGGGCGGAAGGTGAGTCTCAGCAGCAGCGGCTACGACGGCTTCAAGTGGCTGACCGTGCCCGCAGGCAAGAGCCCCAAGGCCCTGGAGCGATATGAAATCACGCTCAGGCAAGGCTCCGGGAAGCCCGGGTTCATCGCCGCAGTCCGGCTGAAAACAACGGGCAAGGCGCCCAAAACGCCCGTCCGCAAGATCGCCGTCAAGGCGCCTACCGTCCAGGCCAGACCGAAACCGACGCAACGGGCGCAAGGCGGAGCATTCTCCGAGATGCGTCCGTTCTGGGACCGCCCCGCCCCACCGCCTGCAAAGCCGATGAGCGACCCCGGATCCGAAGCCGCATTCAACCGGGCCGAACTCCACGGGCGACAGGCAAACGAGGCATTCTTCCGCTGCCGACGGTTCGTTGAGGGCTGGCTCAAGCACGCCGATCCAAAGACCGGGCTGATCCCCCGGAACCTCAATCGCAACCGCGACATCTGGAACGCCAAGGACTCAGCCGCCGACAACTACCCGTTCATGGTCCTGACAGCGGCGATGACCGACCGCAAGATGTTCGACGGGCGGATGCTGGACATGCTCCGCACCGAGACGAAACTGACCAGCCGCCTCGGGCGACTGCCCGACACGTGGTCGTTCTCGAAGCAGGGGTTCGCGGCGGCTGAGCCGAACCTTAAATCGATCATTTTCGGCGGTTCGGAGTACGTCAAGGACGGTCTGCTGGCGGTTACCGAATGGTTGGGCCCGAGCCCGTGGTCGAAGCGGATGCTGGGTATCATCGACGATATCTGGACCCGCGCGCCGGTCAAGACGCCTCGCGGGATGATCCCCTCGACCGATCCCGAGGTCAACGGCGAGATGCTGCAGGCGTTGTCGCGGGCCTACTGGATGACCGGCGAGAAGAAGTATCTCGAATATGCTATCCGCCTGGGCGACTACTACCTGCTGGACGGGCACGACCCGCTGCGGGGCTCGTCGGCGGTGCGCCTGATCGCACACGGCGGAGAGGTGTTCTCCGGGCTGGCCGAACTGTACGTAACCGTCAGCGTCGCGGCTCCGAAAAAGCGGATCGCTTACCGAAAACCCATCCACGCCATGTTCGACCGGCTGCTGGAGATCGGGAGCAACTCTCATGGAATGATCTACGCGTCGGTGGACCCCAAAACCGGAAAGCACCGGGGCATCTGCGACACGTGGGGTTACACCTACAACGGCGTCTACGCGGTCTACATGGTCGACAAAACGCCAGAGTATCTCGCCGCAGTGCGAAAACCGCTGGGCAACCTCAAGCAGCACTATTCGAACCACAGTTGGGGCAGCGCCGACGAATACGCCGACACCGTCGAAGGCGGGATCAACCTGCTGAACCGCGAGCCGATCGCCTCCGCCGGCGACTGGATCGACACGACCATCGCCAAAATGTGGGCCAAGCAGCGGCCCGACGGCGTCATCGAGGGCTGGCACGGAGACGGGAACAATGCCCGGACATCGCTGATGTACGCACTGTGGAAGACCCGCGGTTTGACCGTGCGACACTGGCGGAAAGATATCCGCTTCGGAGCCGTCCAGGTCGAAAACACGCTCTACATCACCATGCACGCCGAGAAGGAATGGACCGGACGCCTGCTGTTCGACAAGCAGCGACACAAGGTCAACCTGCACCTGCCGATGGACTATCCGCGATTGAACCAGTTCCCAGAATGGTTCACCACGCAGGCCGACCAGCGCTACACGGTCCGCAACGCCACCGCCGGCAGCGAGTCGGTTCTGACCGGTAAGAGTATGCAGGCGGGCATCGAGTTCTCACTGAAACCGGGTGCGGAATTACGCCTGATCGTGACCCCAAAAGGCTCAGCAATCGCCAAACCGCCCATGCCAAAACCCGCCGACCCGAAGGCAATGGTCAACACGGTAGCTGGCGCGGTCCTGCGGGACTTCCCCAAACCGCCTCCCTTCAACTGGGGCGAGGGTGTGATGCTGAGCGGAATGATGCGGGCGTATCACCTGACAAAGGACCCGCGATACCTGAAGTTCGTTCGCGACTTCGCCGATTACTGGCACGAGAAAGGTATCGCCTCGACGCTCTCCAGGCGCGGGTATTGCGGGCACTGGGGGCCCGGCCACGCCTTGCTCATGCTCTATGAAGTCACGAAGGACAAACGCCACCTCGCCCTTGCGGACGAGATCAACGCGTTCATGCTCAACAAGGCCGAACGGACGAAAGACGGCGGACTGAGCCATTTCAACGGTAAACCGCAACTCTGGGTCGACACGCTGGACATGTGCTGCCCCGTGTTTTCGCACGCCGCCAGGATCAAGGGCGAGCCGAAGCTGCAGGCCGAAGCGGTGCGACAATTGGAGATATTCGCCAAGCACCTCCAGGACCCCAAGACCGGGTTGTTCTATCACATGTGGGACGAGAAAAGCGGAAAGCGGACGCCATCGTACTGGGCCCGAGGCAACGGGTGGGTCGTCATGTCCTACACCGAAACGCTCAAGCACGAGAAGCCCGATTCGCCCGCCCGAAAGCGGTTGATCGCGGCGTTCGAAAAGCAACTAGCGAGCATAGTCCCCCTGCAGGACAGGCGATCGGGCCTGTGGCGAACAGTACTCGACCAACCTGACACATACCTCGAAACCTCCGCGTCGGCGATGTTCCTCTTCGCCCTGGCCGAGTGCAAAAACCGAAAGCTCATCAAGACGCCATACGACGAGACGATGCGCCGCGCCTGGGCGGGTCTGTCCAAACAGATAGACGCCAAGGGACGCGTGATTGGCGTATCGGCCGGCACGGGGCCGAGCGGAAAGAGCGGATACGTCGCCCGAAAAGCGGGCACGTACACATGGGGAACCGGCGCCTTCCTCCACGCCGCCTGCTCCTACGCCGAAAGTGGACTCATGCGTCAGTAGATTGAAAGTACGCGCCGATCCGCTGCAGGTTCTCCTGATCGGTCTGGTCGAAGGCCCCCGGTGTATCCGAATCGATATCGAGTACAGCGATCAACTCGTCGTCATCGTCCACGACCGGTATTACAAGTTCGGATCTGGTGGTAGCTGAGCAGGCGATATGATCCTTCTCCGCCGCCACGTCCGGTATATTCTGCACCGCCTTCTCACGGGCACACCGCCCGCATATACCCCTGGCAAAATCTATCGTAAGGCAGCCGTGGGCGCCCTGGTACGGACCGATCTTCAGCACCTCACCACCAACGTTCCTGTAGAATCCCACCCAATCGAACCGCTCGAACGTCCGGTGCAGTTCGCAGACAATCGTCGCCATAAGCGCGATCCGATCGGTCTCGCCTTCGCAAAGCAGATCGAGCGTCTCGAATAACCGGTCGTATTGTTCCTGATCGACCATCGGGTTCTCGCCTGGCGCTATTTCGTGGATTTCAGGAGGGCTTCGACCGCCCCTGCTCCTTTTACCGCGTGTTTGGGGCGGGGGCTCTCGTCGGTGAAGACTGTCAGGGTCTTCTTGTCCTCGATCGTAATCGTCCCTTCGTCGCCGGGGGCTTTGAGTTTCAGGTGCTTGGCGAAGAACGCGTAGGCACCGTTGCGTTTTGAGGGTCCGTAGTCGTGCCCTTCTTTGGCGAGGTGAAGGTTGGCGACTTTCGATTCGGCGCCGCAGAGTTTGTAAACGTTTTTGATGTAGGGCATCTCGACTTTCGGCGTGTTCTTCGTCCAATCCTTACCATTGGAGATAAGCAGTTGCGGGCGGGGAGCAGCCAGAGCGGCGATGTCGGCGTTGTTGGTTTCGTGGGCGGCGGACTTGTGGATGGGCATTCCGCTTTCGCACGAACAGCCGCCGAAGAAATGCGCCGAGACCATCACGCACGGTATCGACACCGAGACCCGGTCGTCGACGGCAGTCAGGACAAACGTCTGCGTCCCGCCGCCCGAGGCCCCGGTGATTCCGATTCGCTTCGGGTCAACCTCCTTCAGCGAGTAAAGGAAATCGATCGCTCGGATACCATTCCATGTCTGAAGCGTCAGGGTCTTGGCGCCCCTGTGGGGATACTGCGTCGCTTCGCCCCACCCGACCATATCCATCGACAGGACCACCGTTCCCATGCGGGCCAGCGTCGCGCATCGCGTCTGCATGCTGGGGCGAAACCGCCCGCCGCCGTCGCCGCCGCGATCGCGAAAATGTCCGTGCGGTGACAATATGCCCGCACAACTCTTGGCCTTGGCACCAATCGGACGATACAAATTGCCCGTCACGAAGAAGCCCGGAAGACTCTCGAACGCCACGTTCTCGACCGTGTATCCCTTGCGCGTCCGCTTGTTGGTGATGATCGGCTTGAGATCGCACTTCTTCGGCGGTGAATCCAGACCCATCCCGCGGAGCATCCCCTGGCGAACGGTCGCGGCACGTTTCTTCCATCCGGCCAGGTCGGAATATCCACCCGCGAACTTCGCCAGTTGCTTCCGAGCAGCGGCCTCGCTGTGATAGTTGCCCCTGCACAACTCGACCTTGGCGGCAGCTAGTGACATCGCCGACAATACAGTGACCAATCCGATGAGTATCATGAATTTCATTTGGTGCTCCCTTTCACTCTCGCCGGTGATTGTACCGCCCCCAGCGCCCGGATAGAAAGGGATTCTCACGTAGAAGCGGCTTCCAGCCGCTTTGATTCTCGCCCGGAGGAACCAAATTCGCTATGATTGGCGGCGAAAGGAAGTTCTTACAATGCTTACAAACCGATTGATATCCTGCGTGTCGGTTCTGCTGATCGTCACGGCGACTTGTTCTGTCGCCCGCGCCGCCAAGGAATCCGCGGGCGTCGGCGATTCGAACTTCCATTTGCGCGGCGGGTTCGATAACTCGCGCATCCAGTTCACCAGGGGCAAGACCGGGCACGTCGCCTTCATCGGCGGGTCGATCACCCAGATGAACGGGTATCGCCCGATGGTCTCGGCGATGCTGACCAAACGTTTCGGCGACACGAAGTTCACGTTCACCGACGCGGGGATCTCCTCGACGTGTTCGACCACCGGCGCCGGGCGGCTGACCAGCGATGTGCTGAGCAAAGGCCCGGTCGATCTGTTCTTCATCGAGTTCGCGGTAAATGACGACCAGGACGCCGGACACACGCTGCGAGAATGCATCCGCGGGATGGAAGGCATCATCCGCCACGCCCGCACGTACAACCCCAACATGGACATCGTGATCACGTACTTCGTTAACCAGGGCATGATCAAAACGATCAGCGCGGGCAAGAACCCCATTCCAATGGCCGGACACAAAAAGGTCGCCGAATGCTACAGCATCTCGACGATCGACCTTGCGCGGGAAGTCACACAGCAGATCAAGGGCAAGACGCTCACCTGGAGGAAGTTTGGCGGAGTGCATCCGGGCCCGTACGGTAACGCGATGTGTACGAAGATGATCGAGAAGCTCCTGGACAAAGCGTGGGCCAAACCGCTGGCGGCAGGCGCCAAGAAGACAGCCCACAAGATGCCCGCCAAGCCGATAGATCCGCAGAGCTATTTCAACGGACGGTTCGTCGCTCCTGCCAAGGCAAAGGTAAAAAGCGGATGGAAGCTCGGCGTACCCGACTGGAAGAGCCTCAAGGGCGGAAAACGCGGGCGCTTCACCAAACTCGACTTGCTCAGCGCCGACGACGCCGGAGCGGAGCTGACGCTGGAGTTCACAGGCAAGGCGATCGGCGCCTACGTTCTCGCCGGACCCGACGCGGGCGTACTCGAAGCGACTATTGACGGCGGAAAGCCCGTGACGGTCGACCTGTATCACCGATACAGCCGCGGACTGCACTACCCGCGAACCGTAATGTTCGACGCCGATCTCAAACCGGGCAAACACACGCTGAAACTGAAAACCGCCACAATCGAAGGCCGCAAACAAGGCGGTCAGGCCGCACGAATACTCCAATTCGTGGCCAACTAGGAAAACTCACCGCCATGACTCTCAAGAACAAATGGATACTCATCACCGGCGCGTCCAAGGGCCTGGGCAGGGAGATGGCGATTCTTTTCGCCCAGGCGGGCGCCAACCTCATCCTCACCGCCCGTAGCGCCGAACTGCTCGATGAACTCAAGGTACAAGTCGTCGCGAGCGGCGGCGAGTGCATCACCGTTGTCGGCGATCTCCGCGACAGCGCCGTACTCGAATCGATCAAGTCGCTCTGCATCGAAAAGCAGATCGACATACTGGTCAACAACGCCGGCGTGGTCGACATCACAAAGCTCGAAGACGTCTCCGACGAGCGGGTCGACGAGGTCATCGAACTGAACCTGACAATCCCGATCAAGCTGACCAAGGGCGTCATCGAGATGTTCAAGACCCGCAAACGCGGAGTAATAGTCAACGTTAACTCCGCCGGCGGGAAGAAGCCCGTGCCCGACCACACGATTTACTGCGCATCGAAGTACGGGTTCAACGGATTCGCCGAAACGCTCAAGCTCGAGATCAAGGGATTCGGCATCCGGATCATTAGCGTCTGCCCGGGCAAGATGGCCACCGAACTGTTCAACGCCGCCGGGCGCCCGATGGACACCGACGCGTTTATCTCGCCGCGCGAAGTCGCCGAAGGCGTGCTGTACATGCTGGAAATGTCGCCCAAATGCTCCCACGCCGAACTGAACGTCGACAGGATGTCATAACGCCAACAACCAGAGGTGTAGAATGCGATTAAGCAGACGAGGTTTCATGAAGGCGGCGGCTGTAGCGGCTGCAGGACTCACCGTTCCACAGTTGCTCCGAGCAAAAAACGCCCCGCCCGCGGGCAAGCCCAACATCGTGGTTATTCTCGCCGACGATCTTGGCTTGGGCGACCTTAGTTGCTACAACCCCAAAGGGAAGGTCCCCACGCCGAATCTCGACAAGCTCGCCGCCGAAGGCATGCGTTTCACCGACGCCCACACGTCCGCGGCGCAGTGTTCGCCCACGCGATACGGGCTGATCACCGGGCAATACTCCTGGCGGACGCGTCTGAA
>CAZSLS010000272.1:0-8117 GCA_964607575.1 uncultured Planctomycetaceae bacterium
CCCAACTAGCCGCATCCCAACCGGGCTTTGAACTGAAGATCGTCGACGACAATGTAACGCTTAACTACCAGAACCTCACCGGATGCACGGTCAACTACTACCCGATGGACATCGAACTGCTGTTCAGCCGCAACCCCTTCGTCCAGGAACACGGCGGGCAGTTCTCGCTGATACGCCCGAACATGACCGCCAAGGTCGCCCTGCCGAAGCTCACCGACGGTAAGCTCGGCAAGCACAGCTTCAAGCTGCCCGACAAGTACGCGACCAGGAACGTCATGGTAGAAGTTGTCGCCGCGGGCATCAGTAAATCCGACGCGTACTTCGCCAACTCGATGTCGGTCCAGGTGATCAGCAACTACGGGCAGGTGAAGGTCGCCAACGCCAAGACGGGCAAGACCCTGCCCAAAGTCTACGTGAAGGTCTACGCCCGCATGAAAAACGGGCAGGTCCGGTTCTACAAGGACGGATACACCGACCTGAGAGGCCGCTTCGATTACACCTCGCTGAACACCAACGAACTGGAGCAGGTATCGAAGTTCTCGATCCTGATTCTAAGCGAGAAGTCGAAAACCGCCAAGGGCTTCGGCGCAGTAGTACGCGAAACCGCCCCGCCGAAACGGTAAGGCGGGCGTCAGCGTGGTTCGGCCCGCGAGAGCAGGCCAATCCTCTTGCCATCTTCGTCCTGCAGCACGATACCCACGCGGCGCGCCGCGGAGGGCAAGTCGAGCGTGCGGTCGAGAACGACCGGCTTGAGCGGTGTGGCGCCGGGGACGAGGATTTTGGTCGCCACTGCGCGGTCTTTGGCGTCATAGGCCTCAAGGACAATCCGTCCGGTATGGAAGACGCCGAAACGTCCGCGCACCCGCCAGCGGGCTCCGTCCGATTTGCAGACAAGCGGCTGGGAAACCACACCGGCATCGCTGCAGTCGATCACAGGGAAGTCGCCGCCGATTCGGCAGGAGGCCCACTCATATCGCCACTTATAAGTTTCGCCCGGTGCGAGGCGAGCGAATGGGCTGAGTATTTCGCTCTCGAACACGTACGGGTTCTCTTTGCGGTTGTCAGGCATGTCGATCCACTTGTTGTACCCGTAGAATCGCCCGAGACCGTGATGCCAGAACTCGACGCTGGCTCCGTCGGGATAGGCCTTCTTGGGTTCGAATGTGAAACGCTGGATGAAGACGTCCCCGTTGCGCCCGTCCACGGTGGCGGCCCACCCGGCGCTGCTGTCCAGACCGATCTTTCCGACCTTGTACTGGTAACTTACTTTCACCAGACCGCGTTTGGCGTCGGTCTCGAAGGACGGATTGTCCTTCGCGCCGAAGAGAATTTTGTAGCCGGCTTTGTAGCGGGTGTTGGGATTGATCGGACACCAGGCGCGCATGAGGCGATTGTAGTCGTCCGTGCCTTCAAGGCCCGCATCGAGTTGGACGACCGTCCAGATGCCCCAACGGCGCGGCTTGGTGTCGATGTTGGTCATTGATGCTTCGACAGAGAT
This sequence comes from uncultured Planctomycetaceae bacterium, assembly GCA_964607575.1. GTDB lineage: Bacteria > Planctomycetota > Phycisphaerae > SM23-33 > SM23-33 > BS750m-G57. Next base: position 1,499 of record CAZSLS010000272.1, read on the forward strand.
GCGCGAGGATCGCGGGTTGAGGCGGAGACGCCGGCTGAAGCGTATACCGCTGTGGGGATCGTTTCGACTGGTCATGCGGATTGCTGCTGGATCGGCGTCGGTTTCGGCGCGCCAGGGCTGCCCGTCGAGCACGGCGTCGGGCGGTCCGGGCCACTGCTGATCGTTGTCCCAGCCTTGCGGGGCGGGCCAGAGCTTGTCGCCCCCGTAGTTCAACCAACCCCCGTCGGGCCCAAGACCGCTGGCGGGTGAAACCTTGCCCGCCAGGTCCGCGTTGACCCAAAAGAACTCCTTGTCGCCGAGGGCGTACTGGATCACCCGCCCGCCGAGGTCGGGAGCGACGTTCACCCGCACGAGATCGTTCTGCAGAACGTAGCCCTTCCAGCCCATGTACGTCGCCGGGCGCAGAGTCTGCGCCCGGCAGCCAGCTAACAAGCACGCCGCCAGGCATATTATCGCAGCAGCTTTGAGACAGTTACGATTCATGGCTTTCCTTTCTTCGATCGTACTGTACGGACATATTTGCCAAGCAGCTCGAACTCTTTGGGATTGTACGGCGTGCCGTCGGCACGGAACACGTCGTGCTGCCATATCTTTGGCATGGGGTCGCCCTTCTTTGAGCCCCATGGCATATAGGTCTGCGTGCGGCCGGCAACCAGACCCCAGTGATAGCTGCCGATTTGACCGGCGGCGAAGATCGGCAGGACCGTTTCAAACGTGTTTCCCGACTGGCGAAGCAGCCATTCGGTGCATAGAACCGGGCGGTTGTAGCGGCGGCAGACCCGGCTCTTTCGGGCCATGCCCGCGGGGCCGTCATAGCCATGGAACGAAACCACGTCGGAGATGTCCATCAGGACCCTCGACATGTGGCTTTCGGGGTTGGTCCAGGGGCCGACCGTCATGGGCTGGATGGGTTTCACCTGGCGTGCCCAGCCCATCGCGGCCGCTACCAGGGGCAGGCTCTTGGCGCCCATGCCGCTGTTGCCGGGTTCATTGTAGAGGTCCCAGATCAACACGCGGCGGTCCTTGCCGAAGCGGCCTACCAGGTCCTTGATATATCGTTCAAGGCTCGGCCATTGGGTACGATCTATCACGCGTTTGAGGCCCGGGCTGGGCACCCACCCGCTGTTGGGAACGCCCGGTACGGGCTCGTCCTGCTTGCCCAGGTACGGCTCGCGACCGGAGAAGGCACAATCGCAAAACGGTACGAACATAACGCGCATGCCGTGCTTGTCAGCAATCGCGAGGAACCTGTCCATCCGCTGTTTGAGTCCCTCCGGATCGGCCTTCCAGACGAGATACTGCACGAACACGCGAAGGTTGTTGTAGCCAGCCTTGGTGGCCCAGCCGAGTTCCTGATCGATTGTCTTCGGGTCGAACGTCTTCTTCTGCCACATCTCGGTCATGTTCACGGCCGTTCGCGGCAGGTAGTTGCAGCCGACGATGGGTCCGGCTTGGGCGTACCACTTCCAGGCTTTCTCGACCGGCCAGCGTGCATCGCGGAGCTTCTGCAGTGCGGCCGGGTCCACGGGTTTGACCGGGACGATGAGCTTCTGCTTCGGGTCGAGCACGAGTCCGACATCGACGTACTGCCCGCCGCCGGTCTGGCTCACGTGCACCGCCGCGATGTTTCGGCCGGGCCTCAGCGCCGCCTTGACCTCCTTGGTGACGTCGTAGGCCGTCGGTTTCGTGTTGAAGCCCGCCGCCGAGAAGATACGCCGACCGTTCAGGAATACTTCTATGTCTTCATCGTACCGGGCGATAATGCCGGCAGTCGTGAACTCCGGGCGGGCGGGCACGTCAATCGTCTTGCGCAGCCAGATATCGGGCGTCTTCCATGGGGTGCCGACAGTATTCGGCGGCGTGACATAGTCGGTGACCCCGAAACCTGCCTTGCCCTTGGCCCACTTGCCGTCATCGAAGTCGGCCCCGATCCACCGGTCATCCGGTTTGTCGGTCGTGTACCGCCAGGTCGCGGTACCCTTGGCGGCGCTGGGAATCAGCACGCGAGCCCCGGCGCTAACCGATGAGTCAACCAGGAAGATCATTAGTGCCGACGCGAGAAGACGGCCGAAGAGAGAATTGTGCATGGTAGGCGCCTGTTCGCTCGACATTTTCCACGTGGGTTCCGCCCACGACCATCGCGGGCCTTCTCGATAAGCCTATCACGTCTCCGGACATATTCAAGCTCTATCCGGCCGCCGCTTTGTCTTTTCGGCTGGTCATGTCGGCCATTACCGCCAGTAGCAGGGCCGCGCCGATTATGAAGTCGACCCACTTGGTGCCTATGTCCAACAGGACGATGGCGCTGAAGATGATCGACATAAGGACGGCCCCTAGCAGTGCGCCGAAGATCGTTCCGGTCCCGCCCTTGAGGCTGGCGCCGCCGATAATCGCCGCCGAGATCACTTTCAGTTCCAGCCCTTTGCCCGCGGTGGTCGAAGCCATCCCGAGACGGGCGGTAGTGATGATGCCCGCAAGCGCCGCCAGGAAGCCCACCAGGGCGAAGTTGAACACCTTGATGCGTTTGACGTTGATACCGGAGAGCATCGCCGCGTCCTCGTTACCTCCGATGTAATAGCTCTGGCGGAAGAAGCGGCTGCGCCGCAGCAGAAAGTCGCTGACGACGATCAGCACAATGGAGATGACAATCGGGTTCTGCACCCCGGGTATCAATTCGCCCTGCCCCAGCGCGTTGAATTCAGCCGGCAGCCCGTAGATGCCCTGTTCGTTGGAGATCACCATCATCAGCCCGCGAACGAGACTCATCATTCCCAGCGTCGTGATGAACGCATTGATACGGAGTTCGGTGACGATCAGCCCGTTGATCAGCCCGATCAGGACGCCCACTCCCAACCCCAGCCCGATCGCCATCGGTGCCGGCATCCCGCCCTTGAGCCAAATCGCCGTCACCGTACCGGCCAGGGCAAACGTCGAACCGACCGAGAGGTCAAACGTGCCCGATACCAGCAGAATGGTCATACCGATTGCGATGATGCTCGTGGCAGTCAGCGACAGCATGACCGCGGCCATACTGGTCTTCCCCAGAAACTCGGGCCTGGCGTAGGTCATGCCGATCACGGCGAGCACGATGATGTAGAAGATCATGAACTCTCGGCGGTCGGCCAGGGCGACCATCCGCCTGACCACGGTATTGTCTCTCAGCTTGTCAACCATAGTGTATCCTTATGTCCCGTTGCCGGCGGCGGCACCGAGGCCCGTCGCGCACGCGATAAGTTTTTCTTCGGTGGCCTGGTCTGCTTCAAACCGGCCGGCCAGCCGCCCGGCTCGCATAACCAGTATCCGATCGCTGAGCCCCAGCACTTCGGGCAGTTCCGAAGAGATCAGGAGTATTCCCACCCCTCCGGCGGCCAGGGCCCGCAGGCGGCGGTAGATTTCGCTCTTGGCGCCGACATCGACGCCGCGGGTCGGTTCGTCGGCAATCAGGAACAGCGGTCCGGCGGTGATCCACATTGCCAGCAGCACCTTCTGCTGGTTGCCCCCCGAGAGGTTGCCCACCTCCTGGTGAATCGACGGTGTGACGATGCCGAATTCGGCCCGGCTGCGGTCGGCAAGGGCGGTTATGGCGCTGTCGTTCATAAGTCCCCAGCGGTCGGCCAGGCACGAGAGCACCGGGGCAACGCAGTTCTGGCGGATGGACATTCGCATGAACAGCCCGTGGGCCTTCCGCTCTTCGGTGAGGTATCCGATCCGATTGGCGATGGCCTGTCGCGGGCTTCGGACGGTGACGGGTTTTTCGTTGACGTAGAGTCTGCCCGCATCGAGCGGTTCGGCCCCGAATATGGCGCGGGCCAATTCGGTCCGCCCCGCGCCGGCGAGGCCCGCCATGCCTACAATCTCCCCGCTGTGGACGGCGAAGCTAACGTCGGAGAAGGCCTCCCCGCGCCGACCGCCCTCGATCCGGAAACATTCCGATCCCACCGGCGTCTCTCGGCGACCGTACATGTCAATCAACTCGCGACCCACCATCTTCCGTACGACCTCATCTTCCGTCACGTCAGCAACATCGCACGTCTCCACGTCGCGCCCGTCGCGAAGGACGGTCACGCGGTCGGCTATCTCGAATATTTCAGGCAGGTGGTGCGAAATATAAATCACCGAGGTCTCGTGGGCCTTGAGCTGCCTGATATTCTCGAACAACCGAACCGTCTCAACCGCCGTCAAGGATGACGTCGGCTCATCCAGGATCAGGATTTGCGGCTTCTGGGAGATCGCCTTGAGTATCTCGACGACCTGCCGCAGCGCGACCGGAAGGTCCCGAACGGGTGTAGCCGGGTCCAGTTGCAACTCAAAGCGTTGGAGGATATCTGACGTTCGCTCGTGAAGGAGTTTCCGGTCGATCAGGTCGGGCCATTTCCATCGCAGCGGCTGGCGGTGGGCGAAGATGTTCTCGGCGATCGAGAGATTCGGCGAGAGGCTCAGTTCCTGGAAGACCACGCAGACGCCCTTGCCGGCCGCCACGTGAGGATCGGCGGGATTGAACGGTCGTCCGTCGAGAAGGATCTCGCCGCCTTCGCGCGGAAAGACTCCGCCCAGGACGTGCATCAGCGTGCTCTTGCCCGCGCCGTTTTCGCCAACCAGCGCGTGGACCTCGCCCTTACGCAGCTCGAAACACACGTCGTCAAGCGCGCGGACGCCGGGGAACGTCTTGACGACGTCACGCACCTCGAGAACGGCTTGGCTGTCGGGGCTTGTCGGCATGGGGCTACTTCCTCATGAAGTACTCGCAGTTGTTCTTGTCGACGAGGATAATGCCCGTATCGACGTCGGAAGGCACACCGCTGACGCCGGCGGCGGAGTTGTCCGACGAGATCGGGATGTTCAGGTTCACCAGGTCGTGCATCATACGAACGGCGTAGAGAGGCATCAGGGCGGTCTGCTGAACAACCGTGGCGTCGATCACGCCGTCTTTGATGAGTTGCAGCTCGTTGCCGCGGTCCATCGCGACGATCTTGACCTTGCCGACCAGCCCCGCCTCGCGGACTGCCGTTGCGGCGCCCGTACCGCCGGAGGCCTCCACGCAACCCAAACCCGCCAGGTCCGGATGCCGCTGGAGCACCGTTGCCGCCACCTGGGCGGCCACCACGGGATCGGACTGCGTGTCGACGATCTGGACGAGCTTGATGTCCTTGTACTGGCTGAGTGCGGCTTTGTATCCGCTGATACGCTCTCTGAGGTTCGACAGTTCCGACCGGGTCATCAGGGCAACCTTGCCCTTACCGCCGATCAACTCCGCCAGCTTCATCCCGCCCATGTACCCCGCCTTCGCGTTACCGGTGCCCACGAACGCCAGGCGGTTGGATTGCGGCAGGTCCGCATCAACGATGACCACCGGAATTCCCATCGCGATCGCCTTGTTTATCGACGGCTCAAGGGACCGCTCGAACCCCACCACCACGATACCCATCAGGTTCTTCTTGGCGAGGGTCAGTTCGAAGGCGGTGATCATCGCGGGTATGTCGTACGCCGCCGGGCCAACGTACTCGGTTTTGACACCGAGGAGTTCGCCGACCATCCGCAGTCCAAGCTTGTGATCGTGGAAGTAGTCAAGGTTCCCCAAGGCCGAGACCTCCACGTAAAGCTGGTCGGACTTCTTCGCAGGCGGTTTGACCTTCAGCTTAAACGGCGGTCGCTGCTTGATCCGGATTTGTCCGACCGACGCGGCCGCGTTATCGAAGCCGGGGTCCTCAGTCTCACCGTACTGCCTGGCGATATTGGTCGCCACCATCGCGACGGCCAGCAGTATCAACGGTATTAACAGTTTCTTCATAGTCGCACCTTTCCATATGATTGAACTCGCGGCTCGGCGTCGCGACGAATCTGTCCCTGGACGTCGCAGCCGTGCGCCCGCATCCCTCTCTAACAGGCTCGAACATAGTACCTGTTCGTCCGGCGAACCTAAAGTTCAAATTTGCCCCGATCGCGTCTCAGCCCGGACCGCCTGAACCGAAACAGTAAGCGTTCCTATAAGTTCAGAATTTCGTCGCCTTCCGATTCATCGGTGACGTGGATGTGGTGTGCCCCGCGATTGCCTTTGAATAACCGGCGTGCATCCTCGACGACCAGGAAGAGGCTCGGGACGAGCAGCAGCGATATGCCCGTGGCGAACACGATCCCAAAGCCCAGTGAAATCGCCATGGGAATCAGGAATCTCGCCTGCCTGGAGGTCTCGAAGATCATCGGCGCCAGCCCTCCGAACGTCGTCAGGGTCGTCAGCATTATCGGGCGGAATCGCCGAATGCCCGCCTCGCGAACGGCCACGTGGGCCGGAAAACCGCCCTTGTGCTTGCGGTTGGCGAACTCGATGAGGATCAGTGAATCGTTGACCACCACGCCCGCCAGCGCCACCAGCCCCATCATGCTCATCACGCTCAGCGAAAAGCCCATGAGCTCGTGCCCGATAACCGCCCCGACTATCCCGAACGGAATGCTCACCATGATGATCAGCGGCTGGATGTAGCTGCGGAACGGTATCGCCAGCACCGCGTATATCGCAAAGAGAGCAAAGACAAACCCGCCCATCAGGGACGCCATGGACTCTTTCATGTCGGCCTGCTTGCCCTCGAACGAGTAGGCCAGACCGGGATACCTCTCGACCAGC
>CAZSLS010000273.1:0-8089 GCA_964607575.1 uncultured Planctomycetaceae bacterium
CGGTTTCGGACGAGCCTGTTAGCGATCAAGAAGGTAAAGAAAGCAAGAAGAAGAAAAAGGAGGTCCCCGCTCCGTTTTCTACAAAGGTCACTTTGCCCGATGGCAGGAGGATTTACCGCGAGACTATCCGTCTGATCGAGGAAGCCGAAGCCGAAGCCGCCGCGAGCCCACCAAGACGAAGAATCCCGCGGAGCCCACCGTAATCGGTGAGCAGTAATCGGTGACGGAACAACAGTCTCCGTCGGCGTCGCGTTTAGCGGCAGGACGGCACGTCCGCCTCGTCCCGACGCAGTCGGGAATGTCGTTCGCCTCGATACGCCGCTTCTACGATTGTTCGCCAACTATCGGCCGCTGATGGCCGGGCAATACGCTTTTTGAAAAGTGAATAGGGTTTAGATTCAGCTCGGATATCTCACGCGATCTTCCGCGCCAACGGGCGCCCCGCGCGCTGCCCGCGTGAGATATCCGGGTCTGGGGTCGCGTTTACCAGCGTGCAGGAGCTATGCTCGCTTGCGTCGTCGGCGGAGCAGACCCAGCAGACCGACCGCGGTCAGCGCGAAGGTGCTCGGTTCGGGAATGAACGCGGCGACACCGTTGTCCTTGATGGATTGAATGTCGGCTTGGCTCAGGGCCGTGTCGAACAGGGCGATTTCGTCAATCTTTCCGCCCATGGTCTCACCGTTGTTGAGGCCATTACCGCCGATGTGGACCGGCGCAACGGCGCTGTAGGCGATGGTCGCCGGATAACCGGAAGCTGGCCGTCGGGGTCAGCCCTGAATGGCACTGACATAAGCTCAATCCATGCCTTCGTAAGGGGTTAATAAAACATGCCCCCTGTGGCCGATGAGGTATATATCACTAAACTCTAAGCCACAGGAGGCACTGTTACGAGTCGTCGTCTCAAGAGTGGGCTGCTGGGGAAGGCGTGACGGAATTATCTGATGTTTTGCTTGATAAATCGAACGTTGCCAGTATAATGTATTGGCTCGTTAATCGATCCGGCTCACTCACGCACGGATGCATGGATCAGCTTGCTTAACTATTGTCGGTGGCATGGAGGATGCTCGCTCGTATCCCCATCCACCAGGACGCGTTGGCTGGGTTCGTACAGCTTGCCCGGAACAGGAGGTCTATCATGATGAACGTTCGGAGGATTCTGTTGGCAGTGACCACAATCGTCTTGTTTGCCGGTAGCAGCGTTGCCCCGCCGGCGTATGCGGCGATTGTCCCTGTGTATCAAAATGCGGAGCCCGACGCGACGTGGACGCACCAGGGCAACGGTATCTACACCGTTCCGACATCCGCCGAGGACTACGCCAACGAGGTGTGGGAGAGGCCGATCCAGGACAACAAGTGGTTCGAGGGCGGTGGTACCAGGACCTCGGGCACCGCTAACGGCGGCGGGGAGTACTGGGCCTACGGAGATCTCAAGTCAGCCGCGTGGGGCGTGGGCGCCAGCGACGGGGCGGACTACCTGTTCGTCTTCTGGGAAGTGGTCGGCGATTTCAAGCACATCGCCGGCGAGTCTTCTTCGGTGACCGAGGAACTCAAAGGCCACTACTACTTCTACGCCGAACCGGCGAGCCATGACGCCTTCGTCGTCGAGGTGCCCGCCGGTAAGGACCTGGGGGCGTCCTACGGTTCCGGTAGCGTGAAGATATACTCCGAAGAAACCAGCGACGTCCCCGGATCATCGGATGTCACCATCACCGGGGAGGGCGGGAATGCCTTCCGCAACGTCCGGGTCAAAGGCAAGGGACGGACCAACACCTCGACCTATATCACCGAGGTCGCGGTCAAGCTCAGCGACCTTGGGCTGACCATGGCGGATTTCGAAACCGCCATCGACTACGCCTACGCCGGTGTGGCCGTCTCAAACCCGTCCGACCCAAACACCGATCTCTTCGCCAACGACCACTACCCCGACGCGATGGGGTCCGGGCAGGAGTACGACACCGTGCTGCTGGGTGTTTCCGGTCCGCCCATTCCCGAACCGGCGACGCTGTCGTTACTGGTCATCGGCGGATTGGCGCTGATCTGCCGGCGCAGAAGCTAATCGCGACCGCAATGACAACGAATACCGGGGGCGTATCGGTGTCAGGTTTTGAATATTAAGTTCGACCCCGTCTTCTCATAATCGAGTATTGCTCCGGGTCAATCTCTCCAGGAATTCCAGATGTGCAGCCACACCGACATCAGGTTCCCAATGGCGTCGGCGAAAATGTCCCTGGTAATCTCGGGCAGCAACTGGTCGTTGCGTGTTTTCGGGTCGGCAAGAGGAAAGAGCTGCTGTCCGCGCCGCTTGCTCTGCAGGCACACGTCGACCATGAAGCTCATCAGCCCACCGGAGCGTATTACTTTCACCTTGACGTCCTCGCCCTTGAGGCAATCCTTCAGCCTGAAGCGGACCTCATCGGAGAGGTCCGTTTCCTCGACGCCCTCCTTGACCCAACTCCGCGGGAGGATACCTTCCTTCAGCGCGACGGGCGTGACCGCGTCGTCCCAAACGCCTTCCAGGGCAGCGTGAGCCTTTTTGTCCATGTACTCACCGGCAGGCTTGCCCGAACCTCTACGCCGACTGGGCTGTGATCCGGAAGTGTCGGAAGGCGGGTCGTCCCGCAAGTCGCAATGCATGGGCACGTGGGCGTCTGCAAGATAGTGGCTGAGCAACAGGTACTGGTAGACCATCTGCCTGAGTGTGTACTGGTCGTTGTACTCGCGAAGCAGGGCCATCGCCTTGATCTGCTGTGCGATGTGGTCGATCCGATAAGGCAGCCCGCCACCGTACCTGTAGTACCTTACCCCGCCGCTGTCTACAAGGAATCGATCGTCTAACCCGTGGTTGGGAAACTCCGCGTCCGTAAAGAGCTTGAAGATGTGAAACGGATCGTTGTCGTGAAGGATATCGTCCGGGGCCCAACTGGCTTCCAGAATGAAATGCTTGTGGTATCGCAGGATCCGCTGGAGTTCGGTGGCTGTGCGCCGGGCCTTTGTCTTGTCGCCGCGCTGCAGGTATCTGTCTCCCTTCTTTGTGTTGTCGACGCTTTGCTTGAGCAAGTCAATAGCCTTTGCCGCCAGATAGATATGTGTATTGTGTTTCACGTTTCTTCTTCCTTTCGGTTCAGGATTCCGGAGATACGCCCAACTTACTGACAGGGAACATTGGGGCAGGAATCAAAATATAAAATAGCAAGTTTCGCCGGTTGAAGGCGCCGCAGGTGCAGGGTGATCTGTATATCCCGTTGAGTCGAACAGATTATCGAGTGTTGTTTGGCTGGTGGCAAGGGAAAAGACTGAAAAGCAGAAGCGAACATCCAGTCCGCGCGCATAATCTATCTAGAGGTCAGTAAACGGGGGCGAATTGATCGAGTCCCGGGGTCAGGTTTTTTTCTTTTCTTCGACCGGACCGTACTGTGGTCCCCACTTGGCGGCGAGTTTCCGCCCGAGTTTGGCAAGCTTCTTCCGCTCGGCGTTCGAGAGGGGTTTGAAGGCGGTGACGTGCTTGACGTTCTGACGGACCTGCTCGATGTTATGCACACCGAGGTTGACAGTGGAAACGCCCGGTACGCTCAGCCCGTAACGAATAGCCATCTCGACGTTTTCGGCGCCGACATTCGCCTTGTTCTTGGGGTCTTCCCATCTCCAGGACCACTTACCGTCTTTCTTGAGAGCCGGTCCGCCGAAAACCTTCATCGCAACAATACCGACGTTGTGCTTGCGGGCGATGGGCAGGACGTCTTTTTCGTAACCGTAAGTGTAGTAGTCGGCGAAGTTGATCGGCACCATGAGCACGTCGACGAGACCGGTCTCGAGGAATTCGGCGACCCGCCCGGGGCGGTTGTGGGAGGTGACACCGACGAAGCGGCATTTACCGAGCTTCTTCTGCTTCAGAATGTAGGTGAAGACTCCGTCGGCCTTCCGCGATTTAGCGATGTCGCGATCGCCCAGTTGGTGGAAGTAAAGCAGGTCGACGTAGTCCGTCTTCAAGTTCTTCAGCGATCCGGCGAACATTTCTTCGGCCTTGGCGAGGGAATCGCAATAGAGCTTCGTTCCCAGGATGATCTGCTTTCGCCTCTTTTTGATCGCCGGTCCGATACCCTCTTCGGCGTTTCCGTACCCCGGCGCGGTATCGATATAGTTGACCCCGAGGTCCAACGCCGTCTTGACAATTTCTCCGACCTGGGCGGGGCTGATCGCCAGGGACATACCGCAAGGGGCGGTTCCCAGGGCCATGGAGGTTACCTCGAGTTTGGTTCGACCGAGTACGCGGCGTGGAAGCGGCTGGCCGATTTTCGGGGCGACTGTCTTGGCGACCGCGGAGGCTACCAGCGAAGAGGCGGCAGTGGCGCCCAGGACGGCCGCCGGGGCCTGCTTGATGAATCTTCTACGGGTTATGTCTGACGATTGTTTCTCGGGCATCTGTCGCTCCGTTCGGTTGCAGTGTATGGTTTGCCTGGTAGCGGTATGCGGCACGTCCCGCTGAAGACATTGTCGAGTATCGCGTGGTTGGAGGCAAGGGAAAACGACTGGACGACCCAACATGCTTGTCCGATGCGCGGGAGTTGTTATGATGGTTGGAATGAAGATGTTCATGCACAGGTTCGCTGCTGTTATCGTTGCGATGGGTTTTTTGGCGACGGTTGGCTCGTTGAGCGGATGCGGCGGCGGTGATGGGGCTGACGACAGCGTGGCGGGGCTTATCGAGCAGTTGGGCTCGGGCGATGAAGACGCCCACCTGCAGGCCGCGTGGGCCTTGACGAAAATGAAAGGAAAAGCAGTCGGCGCCCTGGTCGAGGCGATGAGAGGCACCGACAGGACACTGGCCGAACGGGCGGGCGGGGTTCTGACGAGTATCGGCGAGCCCGCTGTCGGGGCGCTGAGCGAGGCGCTGGCGGACAGGGAGTTCCGTTGGCCCCACGTTGCCGCTGCCGCTTTGGTGCAGATCGCCCCGCCGGAGAAGGCGGCGGTCGACATCCTTCTTAAGACGCTGAAGGAAGGATCTCCCGAGGCGCGAACGATGGCGGCCTACGCCCTGGGGCGTGCCAAGCTGGAACCGGCTGCGGTAATGCCCGCCCTGCTCGGCGCGCTGCGCGACAGCGACGATAATGTCTGCGAGATCGCCGCGCGTTCATTGGGTAGAATCGGTCCGCCGGCGATTGACTCGCTGATCGCCGCACTGTCCGACAAGCAGATTCGCCGGCGTCGCCACATCGCCGTGGTGCTGTCGCGATTCGGTCCAGCTGCGGGAAAAGCCGCCGCCCCCCTGATCGCACTGCTCAAAGAAGGCAGCGCCGATGAGCGAGGGGCCGCTGTGTTTGCTCTCGGCAAGATCGAGGCGAGGTCCCCCGCCGTCACGGACGCGCTGATCGGCGCGCTGGGCGACAGCAACCCGAACGCTGCCGAAATGGCTGCCCGCATGCTTGGCGAACTCGGCGAGCCGGCGATAGATGCGCTGACCGCGGCGCTGGGGGACAAGGGCGCCCGGCGCGGCGGTTATGCGGCGTTGGCGTTATCGATAATCGGACCGCCCGCTCGCGGGGCTACCGATCGCCTGCTGGTATTGTTGAAGAGCGGCGATGAGGAGTCGCGTGGTCTGGCGGCGTTCGCCCTGAGCAAGGTCGCCGACGGTAAGGCGGAAGTTATCTCGGCGTTGATCGACGCGCTGCGGAACGACCCGAGCCCGTATTCGGTGCAGATGTATGCGGCAGAAGCGTTGGGCAGGATCACCCCCCCCGCCCGTGCGGCGATAGGCGCGTTGACCGAAGCGATGAAACATAGTAACGAAGCGGTGCGAAAAGCCGCCTCAGCCGCGCTGAAGGATATCAAAGCGGCGAAACAACCAGGAGAATAGCACGATGAAACGTCGCGATTTTATGAAGAGCAGTGTCGTCGGTTCGGTCGGGCTTTTAAGTGCCCGCCTGTCGATCGGTGCCCCCAGCGGCGCCGCCAAGCGCCCGAACATATTGTTCGCGCTGGCCGACGACTGGGGCTGGCCTCACGCGGGGGCGTATGGCGACCCGGTGGTCAAGACGCCAAACTTCGACCGCCTGGCAGCCGAGGGGGTGCTGTTCACCAACGCATACATCTCCTCGCCGTCATGCACGCCCTGCCGCAACGCCCTGCTTACCGGTCAGTACCACTGGCGGCTCGGGCCCGGTGCTAATCTGTGGAGCACGCTCGACCCGGCGACCCCGACCTACCCGCTGCTGCTGAAGAAGGCGGGCTACCACATCGGTTCCTGGCGCAAGAGTTGGGGACCGGGGCGCCTTACCGGTTGGAAGGATCATCCGGCGGGTAAGCCCTGCAAGGGTTTCGACGCTTTCCTTGCCGGCCGCCCCAAGGACACGCCGTTCTGCTTCTTCTTCGGTACGAGCGATCCGCACCGCGGGTATAGGAAGGATTCGGGCGCCAAGAGCGGAATGGACCTGAGCAAGATCAAGCTGTTTGAATGCTTCCCCGACAGCCCCGAGATCCGCGGCGACGTGGCGGATTACTACTACGAGGTCCAGCGATGGGACCGCGACGTGGGCAGGGCGCTGGCCAAGCTCAAGGAGATCGGGGAACTCGAGAATACGATAATCGTGATGACCGGCGACCACGGCATGCCGTTCCCGCGCTGCAAGGGCAACCTGTACGATTCGGGCTCGCGCGTACCGATGGCGATTCGCTGGGGCGCGAATATCAAGAAGCCCGGGCGGAAGGTCGATGACTTCGTGAGCTTCTGCGACATGGGCCCGACATTCCTCGATATCGCCGGAGTGGAGAAACCCAAGGTGATGACGGGCAAGAGCATCGCCAGCCTGCTGACCAGCACGAAAGCCGGCATCATCGAGCCGGAGAAGCGCGGGTTTACCATGTACGGCAAGGAGCGTCACTGCCCCGGACAGGAAGGACACAAGGGCGGGTATCCCTGCCGTGCGATCCGCGTACACGGGTACCTCTACATCCGCAATTTCAAGCCCGACCGCTGGCCGGCCGGTACGCCGAACTACGAGAAGGCGGCGATTTCGCGCGCGTGGTTGGCAGACTGCGATAACGGGCCGACCAAGACGTACATCACCCAAAACAAGGACAAGGACGCGGCGCACAAGCGATTCTGGGATTTGTGTTTCGCCAAGCGTCCCGCCGAGGAGTTGTACGACTGCAAGAAGGACCCCGAGCAGTTGAAGAACGTTGCCGGCGAGGCGGCTTACGCGGAAATAAAGAAGAAACTCGCGGCGCAGTTGATGGCGAACCTGAAGCTCACCGGCGACCCGCGAGCCACCGGCGGCGGGGATGAGTTCGACAAGTACCCGTACCTCGGCGGCGCCCCGAAATATCCCGGTGGCGGCAGGAAGAAAAAAAAGAAGTAGTGGCGATTCCACGAGGAGACGCCTCCAACTATCAATCCGAACTATGCCGGAACGGAGTACATTATGGGCAAAGCAGGTATCAGAGTCGCTATTGTTTCTGTTATCATCCTGGGCACGGTCGGCTACAAGCTGTTCTTTGTTGACAGCGATGAAGTCAGAAACTTCAACGACAGACTCGTCGACATGATCGAGCGGTCCAACTTAAGATTCGAGGGTCTCACAGACTTCATTGACCAGTACACCGACGGAAAGAAAGTCAACGTGGAAGCCATGAGCCCCCAGCGGGAGCGACTTGCCGAGAGTATCCGTACCGATCTGAAGTTGCTCAAGCGGACCACGGTGCCTGATGACGAGTTATGCAAGAACTTGCACCGCACCTGCGTGGCCTACATCAGGAATTCACGGGACATTGCTGACAAGTACCAGGAAGTGTTCGCCTACATATCCCAACACAATCCAGGCAATGCAGCTGATTTCGATGTATTCCTGAAACCGATCACACCACTGCTTGAAAAGGACGAGCAACTACTCGAAGCCGCAATCGCCGCCCAGGAGAAGTTGGTAAAGAAGTTCGGCTTGAAGATTGAGTAGGCTCTCGTCCCTGTGAGCCAGTTTGAGTCTCTTGTTGTACGAGCGGGGTCAGGTGCGTAAAATGGGTTGTAGATGCAGTCGTGCTGCAAGGGAGCAGATCTGATGGACGTACGTATGGAACTTTCGCGAGTGATTATCACCGAACT
>CAZSLS010000274.1:0-8069 GCA_964607575.1 uncultured Planctomycetaceae bacterium
TCGAACGATGCTCTATTATACCCAAGGACGAAACCTAAACCAGGAAATCCGGGTTAATACAGATTGTTCTCGCCGCGCCGCGAAAGCCATGGACGCCCGGCCGGAACCAAAGGACCGTTATGATCAACAGAATTGCAGCCATTGCCTGCATGGGACTTCTGCTGGGCGCCGAACTAGCCCATGGGGCCGGGGCGCTCACCTTCGTCTGCCGGGCCGACAACGACCTCTATCGCGCGGTGATCGCAGGCGGCACAAAGTGCGACCGCTTCGACGATGCAGCAAAGGCTGTCCAGACCGTGAAGGATGGGACGGGCGTGCTGATCCTGGCCGACGGGTATCCGGAAAAGACGACGGTCGTCAACAAGGACATCTTCACCAAAGCCGCCGCCAAACGCCTGAGGCTGCTGGTCGAATATCCCGGCGATCTGCCCGGCCTGCAGATCGGCAAGCCCGCCGGCACGCACGTTGAACGGGTGGTGGTCAACTCCGATTTCTTCGGCGAGGGGCTCAAAAAGCTGCGAATCGTTTCGGTCAACGGCCTGCACTACACGCCCCTGGCCGCCGCCAAGCCGCATCTGGTCGCGGCGCGCGTGGCGGGATTCGACACCGCGGTCTACGGCCTGCCCGAAAAGACGGCGCCGATTCTCTTCGAGATCCCCGGCCGCAACGTGATGGTCGCAACCACCAGCCTCAGCCGCTTCGTCACCGGGCGATACTCGCCGCAACCGGCATGGCGCAGTATCTGGACGGCCATCCTGAAATGGGTAAGCGGCGCCAAAGCCCCGCCCTTACGGTGGACACCCACGGTTCAGGCCAGCTACACGCGGGACGAACCCCTGCCCAAAGATTACGAGTTGCAGGCGATCAAGCGAGGCATGGAGTGGTACAAGAAAGCTAAAATGATCGTTCATCCATCCTTCGGGAAGAACATTGCGACCACGCAACGGCTCGCGGCGATACCGGCTGGCACGCCCGTCGGCGACGGGTCGCTGGGCTGCATGGAGGCCGTGATTTCCATTATTCACGCCGACGGAAGCCAATCTGTCAGTTCGGTAAGACGGGGCGACTGCGTCTGCGAGTCCGCGATGGCCCATGCGTTTGCAGGCAGAATTCTCGACAGCAAGGCATACGCCGACACCGCCCGCAACCTTCTGGACTACTGGATGTTCGACTCCGACGCCCGCAAGAAACAGCGAGGCGATCCGAAGCACGGAGCGTACGGTCTGATCGCCTGGGGAGTCACCACGCCCGCCTGGTACAAAGCCAACTACGGCGACGACAACGCCCGCGTGATCCTCAGCACGATGGCCGCAGCCGCCCTGAACAAGGACGACCGCTGGGACGAGGCGATCATGATGTGCCTGCTGGCCAACCTCCGCACGACCGGAGGCCTGGGTTTTCGAGGCAGCCGAATCGATATTCCCGCCTTGAAAGGCGGATGGCGGCGGTATTTCAACCACAAACCGGTGCACTACGCCCCCCACTTCGAGAGCTACCTGTGGGCGTGCTATCTCTGGGCGTACGGACAGACGGGCGACAAGCTTTTCCTCGATCGCGCCCGTACAGCGCTGAAGATGACGATGGCCCGCCACACCGACGGTTGGACCTGGACAAACGGACTGGCGCAGGAAAGGGCGCGGATTATCCTGCCCCTGGCGTGGCTGGTTCGCGTCAGCGACACGCCCGCCAACCGCGCCATGCTCAAAAAGGCCGTCGACGGATTGCTCGCGCTGCAAGACAAGTGCGGGGCAATTGGCGAAGAACTCGGCCTGGCGGGCAAGGGCAAATACCCCCCGCCGCGAAGCAACAAGGACTACGGCGCCAACGAGGCGTCGCTGATCGCCCGGAACGGCGACCAGGTTACCGATCTGCTGTACACCGCGAATTTCGCATTTCTCGGCCTGCACGAAGCCGCAGCCGCCACCGGCGACAAGACAATCATAAACGCGGAAAACAAACTGGCGGAGTTTCTCTGCCGCATCCAGATCAAGAGCAAGACCCAACCGGCGATTGACGGCGGATGGTTCCGTGCGTTTGATTTCGGGCGATGGGAGCACTGGGGCAGCAACGCCGACCACGGATGGGGAGCATGGTGCATAGAAAGCGGATGGACACAGGGGTGGATAACGTCGGTTCTTGCGATGCGGCGGATGAAAACGTCGCTGTGGGACCTGACCGCCGACAGCAAAATCGAACGACACCACAAACGCCTGCGTAAGGTAATGATTCCCGACGAACTCGACTTACGGCGTGATAAGAAGATTGTCGATTAGCATTCCGGTGGCTTCTCCGTCGGTGTGGCTGTCGACTACGAAGAACGTCAGCGTATGCAAACCGGCGTCCAGGGCGAAGCTGTAATGTTGGAATCCGGTCTGGCCGTAGTAGACGCTTCTGTCGGCGATGGTCGGATACGTTCCGAACGGATTGTCCTCAATGTACTCGTCGGAGAAATTCAGCGCAGTCAGAGGGGTCGCGGTCCCTGAGTAGCTTCCATCGGTTGGAGCGGCGGCGTAGAGCATCTTGTAGGCCCCGGTGTCGATAATCGAACCGGTCGTTACGCCCCACAGATCCGAATCGCCAAACGCGCCGCCGGGCAGAATGTCGGCTGTCAGAAAGTTCAGATCAACTTCCACCATCGCAGCAAGCGGCGTGAATACGTTTATCGACAAGGCGGAATACTCGCGCTCAGCCACACCGTTTCCGTCGAGATCGACAAAGTGCAGGTCCGAGGGAAGCTCGTTCCGCCCGGTGGTTATGTAGCCCATGTACGCCCCGCCCGCCGGCGCGATATTGGGCGTAAACAGGTCGCCTGTGACCACGGCTCCGGAATCGGTAAGCACCCACGGACCGAGCGAGCCGGTTTCGAAATCGCCATTGATCGGCATGGGAGCATCCACTGTGAAGCTCGCGGTCTGCGACGTCGACTTGCCCAGCGTGTCGGTCCCGTAGACCGTCAGCGTGTTGGCTCCGTCTTGTGCGGTTACAACAGTGCTGACCGCATTGTCGCTCAGGCCGATCTCCCACCGGACGGACTCCTCGATAATCTTGACGAACGTCCCGGCCAGACCGCTGGTCAACCATTGCCTGGCTCCGCGGTGGTACGAGGCCCCGGTGGAGTAGTTCCCGTCGTAGAGCGTCGTCACGTCATCACCGCCGCCGCCCGGATTGCTGTATCCCAGATTCCCCAGCGTATACCAGCCCGAGGCTCCGTAGGCGTCAACCGTAACGGTTCCGTCGGAGCGATAGTAGATCATCGTACTGATTTTGCCCGGGAGCGTGTCCCAACCGGGAAGATCGTAGACGACGGTGTGAACTCCGGAATTGTTCTGGTAGGTTACTGCGAAGTCAGCTCCGACGGCGAAGTCGGGCTTGAGATAATCGAGCGTCACCCTCGCCACCGATCCGCTCCAGACGTCCACAGCATCGGGGTCTTCCTGGAGGATTGTCTGCGGGACCAGCAGCGACTGGGGCGAGGATCCGTTGAGACTGTAGGAAACATCCGTCAGCGGACGGTTGAAACTTACGTTCAGGTCGATCTGAGTGTCGGCGAACGTATCGCCGTCAACCGGCGAATCGATCGAAAGTCGCGGCGCCGGAACGATGTCGATAATCGCGCCGTGCGACATCGCAATGTTGTATATCCGCACATCCTCAATGGTCCCGTCGAAGTAGTCCTGCACGCGGTTCGGCGAGTTGCGGCGGGCTCCGATCAGGATCGGCGTATCGACGCTGGCCGGAGCGGCGGTGTCGACCGATTCATGACTCAGGACACCGTCGATATAGATCGCAACGCGTCCCTCTGCCGATCTGGACACCACCGCGTGAGTCCACTTATCGGCCTGGATGAGCGGTTCGGCTGCGAAGTTGTGATCGGCGTCGTTGTCCTCTTCGTACCACAGTTGCACTCTGCCCGGATTCACCCAATCGTTCAGTTCGACAACCCACTGGGCCTTGTCGCCGGCGAAGTCCTCCCCGCGCGACACGAGCGACTGGGTGCGCCCGGTGGGATTGTCTGACCGGAAGCTGAATGCGATTGTGTACTCGTTGGTGTTCAGCAGGTCCGAATCCTCGACGAGCAGGTAATCGTCAACTCCGTTAAGCTCGATCGCTCCTTCGTGCTGGTAGACCAGTCCGCGGAAACCCATGTCGGGCGTCGTGTCGGTCAGCAGGCGGTTGATCTCCCATGCCGACAGCACCTGTCCGTACACGGCGACGGCCTCCATCCGCCCGTCGAAGAATTCCTGTATCCTGTCGCCCGAGTTGCCCCGCGCGCCGATGTAAACGGGCGAATCTATCCTCGCCGGTGCGCTCGGATCGGTCTCCACCAGCTCCAACGCACCGTTAAGATATATCCTCACCTGGCCTTCGGGAGTTCGAGTGGCCGCAAAGTGACTCCAGTTGTCCGGCGCGATGTCGGAGGACGTGGCGAAGATCGAGTCGGCTCCGCTGCTGTTCTCGTACCATAGCTGCATCTTTCCGGGGTTCTCTTCAGCGTTGAGTTGCACTATCCACTGCGCTTTGTCGTTCGTGAAATCCTCACCGCGCGACACCAGCGATTGAATGGCCCCGGATGGATCGTCCGCCTGGAACCAGAAGGCGATCGAGTAACTGCTGACATCAAGCACCGGATCGTCGAACGCAAGGTAATCATCCGCTCCGTCGAATTCAATCCGATCGGGCAAATGCAGCAGAGGATCCGCCGGACCCGCCGTCTCAGGCGCGCATCGGAACGCCCTGGTGAAAATACGATCGCCCCAGCCCTGCTGCCAGGCGATTGCGAATCGGCCCGCATCGCCAATACCGATCGACGGATTAATCTCCCATCTCGTATCGTACGTCCCCACCTCGATCTCGTCGCCTATGCGCGCGCCGGTAAGACCGTAACGCGCCGCGTAAATCCCGTCTCCGTGCCCAAAACCCTCCAGCGGATAGTCGTAGTCGCGCCACGTTATGAGAAACGACTCGTCGTCCATCTTCACGTCGGAGTCGTAAATGTTCCAGTCCAGCCCTCCGTGTTTGCCCGGCGAGATGAGTATCCGGTCTCCCACCGGTTCGCCCGCGTGGGTGTATATCTGCGCCAACAGACCCGCATCGTATTCAATCCACGAGAAGACGAAGAACCCCTCATCATTGATCGCCAGGCCCGTTTCATATGTGGATCCCACGCCAGCCGACGCCACAAGATGGCCTTGCGAGTTATACGTCACCCACTGCGAGTCGGTCCAATCGCCCATTCTATAGGAGACCACGAAATCACCGCTCGCGTTCATCGCGATTTCCGGATCGCCCCGGTATTCCTGCTCGATCGCGTTGACGAGGATCTCGGCTCCGACGGGATTTCCGCCTGCGTCGAATCGCTGCAGGAAGACATCGCCTCCGCCCCAGACGACAGCGAAGTTCCCGACAGCATCACTGGCCACGTCCGGTCGCATCTGATCGCCCGCAGTCGAATAGCTTACCGAAAACACGCCTCCCAGCGCATCGCCCGAGGCATCGAATCGCCTGCCCAGAACGTCCGGCCCGCCGGCGGCGGCAGTGTTCTCCCAAACCACGATGAAACCGCCCGCAGTCTGCATCGCCGCCGCAGGATACCTGTGCGCCCCGCCGGACACCACAAGTATCGCATCGCCGTCTTCATTTCCGAACGCATCGTACCGCTGAGCGTGAATTCCCGCATCAACATCGTCCTGCTGCCAGACAACCACGTAACTTCCGTCGGCGTTCATCGCAACGTCCGCGTTTTGCCCTTCAACGCCGACCTGTGTTCGATCGCCCGTCCAGCAACCTGACGGATCGGTCCGTTCGATCAGCGTTGCGATGTCCGCAGCGTCCAGAACGCTATCGTAAACGATCGCCTCGCGTATGGTCCCGTCGAAGTAGTCCTGCACTTTGTTGGGTCTGTTTCGCCTGGCTCCGAGGGTCACGGGCGTATCGACTGACGCGGGGACCGCCGCCTGGATGGTCTGCAACTCCAGGAGCCCGTCAAGGTATACGCTCACCTGCCCGGTATGCGATCGGGTCACTGCGATGTGATACCAGGTTCCGGCCTGAATCGGCGTCTCGGCTGCAAAGTAGTAATCGGCGTCCCTGTCGTCCTCGTACCAGAGCTGCACCGTGCCTCGGGCTTTCGAATCGTTCAGTTCGATAACCCACTGGGCCTTGTCATGCGACCAATCCTCCCCGCGCGCCAGCAGCGTCTGGGTCTTACGGTTCGGATCGTCGGCGCGGAACCACATCGCCAGACTGTATTCGTTCGTATTCAGCGCGGGCGTGTCGGCGAACTCGAGGAACTCATCGGTCCCGTTGAATTCGTGATCCCCCGCAACGTGCAGCACCGGACCGGACGGAATATCCGGGATTTGCGGACTCTGCAGGCCCTGGAATTCGCAGGCTCCGATATCAACCGTCGCCTCACCGTCTCCGTCGGCGTCGTTGAATCGCTCCAAGCCCCGCTGATCGCTTGTCAGCCCAGCTTCGACTGCGCGGTCGTTGCTTCCCGCATCTATCGCAGCCCCGCCCGCGATCAGGGCGTGGGTCAGCGTGGGACCTCCGTTATCCATCAGCGGGCCGAGGATGTCCGAACCGGCTCCGGGACCGATCAGGTTATGCGAACTGGAGGCGTCGAGCCCGCCAAAGACATCGCTGGAACTGTCGTGGGGACCGCGATGGTTGCCCGCGACGATAGAATTGTAGACGGTTACGACCGCATCATGGCCGTTGGCGCGGAATATCCCGCCCCCCTGCGTGTGGGCGTGATTGTCGGTGATCGTAACGTTCACGAGCCTCGCCGCCCCGCCGTTGACGTACAGCCCGCCTCCGTGGTGCGACGAGGAGTTGCCCGAAATCGTCGTGTTCAGAACCGTCAGAGGATACCGGTAATTCTGTATACCGCCCCCGTTCCCATTGGTTGTGTTTCCCGAGATCGTCGAGTCGGATATGGTCAACGGGCCCTGGTTGGTGACCCCGCCTCTTTCGTTGTCTGCAATCGTGACGGCGGTCAGGGTCATCTCGCCGAAGTTCAGTATCCCTCCGGCCAGCGTGTTGTCGCTGATGAGCGAGCGGGTAATCGTCATCACACCGGAATCGTAGTTTGCGATTCCGCCCCCTTCGCGAGCGGAGTTGCCCGTGACGGTGACGTCGGTCAATGTCGCAACACCGAAGTTGCACACTCCCCCGCCGCCTCCGGCGTAGCTGGCGGAGATCACGGTTTCGGTCAATGTAAGTACGCCGATATTGTAGACGCCTCCGCCGGCCGCGTTGAATCCGCCGTTGGGGTCCTCGGCCCATCCGCCGGTGATTGTCAGGCCGGCGACGGAGGCGACGGTCGAAGAGACCACATGGAAGACACGGTTTGTTCCGCCTGCGTCAACGGTCAACCGGTCTGCGCCCGGACCGACAATTTCAACGTTGCTGTCGATCACAAGTTCCCCCAACTCCGCGTCGAGCAGAATCGATCCGCCGATGAGACTGTCGTGGAACACGATAACGTCATCACCGGGCAATTCGGCAGCCAGGGCGAGTGCTTCGCGAAGGCTCAAGTCGCCCGGTCCGTGATCGCCGTCGTTCTCGTCGACGATAGTCGAAACTATCAGGCGCGGGTCGGCGGGCGGGGCGGTCTCGTAGGCGCCCATGTCGACCGCATCGCCCTGAACTCGATGATTGCCGTCCAGATCGATCGGTACTGAGCGGGGTATGGCGCCGCTGTCGCCGGCGTCTATGCATGGTGAACCGGGCCTGAGATGGAGGTCGCCTGCGGACGGGTCGACAAACATGGGATTATCGCCGATATTGCCCATGCCCGCCAAACTGCCGAGCCCCTGGATGCACGAGTAGCTGACTTGCAGGTTGTCGTAATACGAATATATCTGCGACGACTGGCCGGACCCGCGTTCGTCAGTATTGCCGAAGAATATGCTGTTGATGACCCTTGGCGCCCCGCTGTAGTTCTGCAATCCCCCGCCGTGACGGCCGGCGGTGTTGGAGGCGAACGTGCAATTGATCACCTTCGGAGCGCCTTCGTAGTTCCAAACACCCCCACCGCCCCCGTCGGTCGCCGTGTTTTGGAAAAA
>CAZSLS010000275.1:0-8006 GCA_964607575.1 uncultured Planctomycetaceae bacterium
ATGCGGCGCATTATCGGAGCGATGATCCAGTAGAACGGCGTGCCGAACATCCACAACCACGAGACCCATATGCCCGCGGCGCCGACCGACATGCTCTTGGAAATGCAGCCGCCGGTGTCGGTGGGATTCGTTCCCGCCCCGAATGCGTGCATCACCATCATCGACGTACCAAACCGCCTGCCACCGAGAAGATATCCCTCCTGGCTGGAGCTTCCGCGCTTCGACCACCATCCGACCGCGAGCATCGCGGCGAAGTAAACCGCCAGGATCGCCCATATAATCCAGTTGAGCCCGAGTATCTCCATCTCGTTCTTCCTTATCCGGTCAATTCGGCGAGGTATTCCTTGGCGCCCAGGATGGCCTGGGGCGGTGTCTCGTAGGGAATGGCGCCCGTACCGATGCAGCATTTCGGGCGGTCGCCTACAAGATCGATAATGCGGCGGATCTCGGCGCGGATCTCATCGGACCGCCCGCGCGACATCACGCCACTGTCCATGTTCACGCGCACTGTGATGTCGCTGTGGCGGGCCATTATGTCCATGAAGGCGGCTTGGTCAGTTTCGGCTGGGCAGACAACGTAACCCGTTCCCGTTGAGAGCATCGCTTCGAGAATCGGCGTGGTGTCGCCGCCGATTATGCATGGCAGGGGATGGTCTACAATCTCCGCCGCCCGCGTCAGCAGGTCCTTCAGCACCGGAAGCTCCATCTGCTCGAACGTTTCGGGAGAGAGCATCGGAGGAGTGGCTGCCGATTCAAACAGGGCGATATCGAGCCCGGAGCGGTGAATCTCGCGGCAGAAATCTACTTGCGCCTCGGCGATTCGCCTCAAAGCCGCGGCGCCTTTTTCGGGATCGGCCAGCATCTCGCACAACAGCGTCTCGAGATTAACGAGGTTGAACGCGATGGAGAACGGGCCGGCCACCGGTATTCGCACGTCGGCTTGGGGGTGCTTTTCAGCGATGCGTCTGGCCGCCCCCAGGACCAGCGGAATCCGCCCGGCCGCAGGATCGAAGTCATCGAGCCCCAGCAGATCGTCGAGCGACGAGAACGGATGATCCACAATCGCCGGTATCGCGTTTGGGCCTCCGGGCGCCACCGTCGCGCCCAGCGCCTCGGCTTCGAGGTTGTAGATGTCGATCCCCACGACTACGGGTGAGTGCTGGTAAGTTTCGTAGGCCTTCGCGTGGGAAGCGAACATGAGCTCTTCGCTGCGTGAGGTCTCCCAGAGCCCCGCCCCGATCAAAGCGGCTGCATGTTCGTAGACCGCCATGCCCAACGGGATCGCTGATTTCGATGCGCTCATGGTAGTTGCCTCGATCGAACGTGTAACTTCCCGGTCATGATAAAGTTTCGCGGCGCCGGCGGCAATTCTAATCCTGTCGGGCGACCGTCAGCAGTCCGCTGTGACATTGATTCCGCAACCCACGCCCGGTAGTATCATTACATGAACCGACCATCGAAACTCCTCTCGTACAGCGTTGCGGCGATCCTGCTTTGCATCCTTGCGCCCCTTGCAGGGAAGGACGCTCCGGACGCTGAGAAGAGCATTCACAGACAGATTCTTCAGGATCGCTACGTCAAGAAGAGCTGGACGCTCCGCCTGGCCGATGCGGGCGTGAGCCCGGGTCCGTGGTATCGTATCGGCCCGTTCCGCGACCTGCCGCCCGACTGGAACTGGGTCAAGAACACCCATTCATCGTTTGCATACGTCTTCGACGTGCAGCGCGATATCCTCGCCGGAAAGGCCCCGTCGCTCGATAAAGATTACAAGGCGGGCGGTTTTCCGGCGACCCCAAATGCGATGCGGCGATGGGCCGCACATCCGAAATGGGTGGACGGATATCTCTGCGATCTGCCTCGCGATGCGGCGCCTTCGCCCGGCGAAACGCAGTACGTCTATCGAGAAATCCAGGCCCGCAAGCCCATCGAGATTCTCCTCGATTTCCGGGTGAGGGCCCCGGAAGAATCGTGGCAGCCGGGATGGCATGGATATTGGCGTCAGAGAGAAAAGGGCAAGTACCGGGCAAAGTACAAGTGCTGGCTCAATGGCAAAGCGGTCGCGGTGTGGGACGGAAAGACCGACGTTCCGGCGACGATCGCGATGCGTCTCAAGGCGGGCGCCAACCGGTTCCTCGCCAAGGTGACCAACAACCGTCATTCGTATGGTTTCTCCTTCGCCATAACGGGCCTCCATCCCAAGCCGGAGACCAGCGCAATGGACGCCAAGCCCTCGCGCTGGTTCAAAGGATATCCGCCAACCGAAGAGCCATGGTTCCGTCAAGGCGCCAAGAAGCCGCAGAAAGCTCACAGCCAAATGCAGCGGTACAAAGACACACTCTCGCGACTTGCAGGCCTGAGGTTTGGAATGACGCCCATGCCCGGAATCGAGAGCGGAGCTCGCAGAAAAGACGGATCGGTCACTACAATCCTGGAAAAGAGCCTCGACTCATACCCCGTTTCTCCGCAGGGCAAGCGGTATCGCACCCGATTGCAGAAGCTCCAACAGAATGTTACGGCGCTGCTTGACCGAATAGCGACCGAAGACGAGCCCTTCGTCGAGGAGGTCCTGAAGACCGGATATCTGCTGGACGCGCACTGGGCGGCGAGCATACGGGAGCTTCCCGAGATCCTGTTTCTCGAGCGCCCGCGGTACGGTCACGATTCGATGCAGTACACGAAGAACGGTGCGGCCCCGGCGTTTATCCGTGCGCTCAATCCGGAGAGGAGGCAGGTTCGCACGTTGTTTCACGACCCGAAGCTCAAGGCCCATGACATCAACTTGTCATGGGATGCAAAGACGGTACTCATAGGCGGAGGTGGTTTCGTCCACAAAGTCGGAATCGACGGGACCGGATTTCGGCGAATCACGTCAGGCCAGTCCCCCGCCGAGACGCCCGGCGGACGGATCGTCTTCTTCGATGACACGACGGGTTGTTCCCCCTGCAAGGCCGGCGCCCCGAGGCGCCTCCTGTTTACGATCGATTCCGACGGTAAGGGGCGCAAAGTCGTCTCCGCCAATCTGACAATCGATAACCACCCGCAGATCATGAATGACGGACGCGTGGTGTTTTCGCGCTGGGATTACGGCGTGAACAAGGATGTGTTCTGCCGGCATGGCATCTGGGTACAGAATCCTGACGGTACGGGAATCGACCTGTACTTCGGGAATACCATCATCGATCCGTTCGCCTTCTATCGGGCCCGTCAGATTCCCAATCGCCCCGAGATGGTCTGCGTCATGGGCGCACATCACGGGAACAACAACGGTCTGATCGGTCTTGTCTGGAACGGGAACGGACGCGAAGCGGGAGACGGCGTTGGTTTCCAGCGAATCACCCACGACACCGCGAGCATTGCTGATGTCTCTTCGACCCAGCAGTTCCAGGACCCTTACCCGTTGAACGAAACGCTGTTTCTCGTTTCCTATGCCGGCGATCGGAAGCACAAGACCGGGATCTACCTGCTGGATCGATATGGAAACCGCAAGTGCATCTTCGAACCGGCGGGGAAACTGGCCGCCGTGTGCCCCCAGCCTCTGAGCGCCAGGAAACCTCCGCCTGTGATACCGAAACGCACCACCAACGGCCAGTGGAAGCGCTGTGATATTCGCGAGCGTTTATTCACCGACCCTGACTGGTCTCAAAAGGGCACGCTCTTCATGCATGACGTGTACCAGGGTATCGAACCGGAGATCGAGCGCGGAAGGGTCAAGTACCTGGCGGTGATGGAGCAGGTACCGGAAACCAGAGGCCGGGGCGGGGCGATGTCACTGGGCGCGGATTTCTACGTGAATCGCCTGATCGGGCTCGTGCCGGTAGAGGCCGACGGCTCGGCGAACTTTGAGGTCCCCGCGCTGCGCAGCCTCTATTTCCACGTGCTGGACAAAGACGGGAAGATGCTCATGACGCAGGGGTCGGACTTCCACGTGATGCCCGGCGAGAGGCGAAGTTGCGTCGGCTGCCACGAACAGCGCAAGGGAATCAGCATCCCCGCAAACACCGCGAAACCGCGGTTAGCTATGAAGAAGAAGTCCGTCCGCCCGGAACTACCCGGATGGAAAACGCGCGGGATCATCGAGTACGAAAGCGTGGTCCAGCCGGTCTTCGACAAGCATTGCGTCTCGTGCCACGGCGGGGCGAACCCCCAAGGCCGCCTCAATCTCTCCGGCGACAGGACCACGATATTCAACCTGTCGTATCTGGAACTGGCGGAGAAGCGGCTGGTGCATTTCATGCACGGGAAGGGGCGCACCTTCATGCAGTTGAATCTTGATTACGACGAGCAGGCCCCGCTGAGTCGCGGATCGGTCCTGAGCAAGCTGACGAAATATATGGACGACCCGAAGCACTTAAAGAAAACCAGGTTGACGTGGGAAGAGAAGTTGCGGGTGTTCCTGTGGGTCGACTCGAACATCCCGTTCTACGGGCATTACGATCAGTATTGTCCCACGGTCCTGTCTCGCAGTGCGATCAAAACGCTCAAGGACGTGTACGCGAAACGCTGCGCCGAATGTCATAGCAAACCGGGGCGGCCGGATACGCCCGATTTTCTGGATCCCTTTAGTATCCACGTACATACGGGCCCGAAACCCGGACAGTGGTGCGTTACCAACAGCGGTATGCGTGTTCGCCATCTGAACCTTTCGAACCCTGAACACAGCGCCGCTTTGCAGGCGCCGCTGGCGAAGAGCGCCAAGGGCCGGGGATTGTGCGCCGGCAAGAACTCAGAAGGCGTCTTCAAGGACAAGTCCGACGCGGATTACCGCAAGATCCTCGAAGCACTCAAGTCAGGCGTTGTCAAACGTATCCAGCCGGGAGTTCGGGAACTGTTGAAAAAGACGCCGACGAAGTAATCCCGATACTCCGCCGGCGCCATTATTTCAGCCTCTTGGCGGATCTAGTAGATCGACTTCATCTTCCAGGCCGTTACTTTCGTGACCGTCACATCGCCGCCCTTGGCGAACAGGGAAACGTTGACGTCCTCGGGCTTGTGATTGTGGATGAACGCAGCGGCCTGGCGGTCGTTTGCAAAGATCTCCACCAGGTTCTTGTCGATGAACACGCGCAGGACCAGATCCTCGCCCTTCTTGAGTTCAAAGGGTGGCTTCATCTTACCCACCGTCAGCGTCTTGCTTCCGGTCCCAGCGGAAATGGTCGCGCCGCCGGCGCCGTCTTTATCGCACAACACGTTAATACCGAACTCTTTGGCTGTTGGCGACTTGAACGTCACTTCCAGCTCGATCGTGTCGCCGGCGATTCCCTTGAGTTTGTATGCCTTATCGCTCTTGACGGTAATCTGCTCTTCGCTCTTCTCATCAGAGCGAAGGCTCTTCAATTCGCGCAATGGTTTGATCCGCAAAACACCGTCTTTGGGCAACTCCAACTCACGGGGCAGGGCCTGGACACCGGTCGGGGCAGATTTCACCATGAGCCACGCCCACATAACCCGCCGCCCATCTTTCGTCAGCATGGATTCCGGTGCGAAATATTCCCCGTATCTGCCCGACTTTTGCCAGTTCATCATGGCGTGGAACGTTGGGAGATATTTTTCATCCTTGAAGTCGCCGAGATAATAGCGGCACCCCAGCGGATGGCTGATACAGAGAAGCATCCACTTGTTCCCGATCTTGAACATATTGGCGCAGGAGATATCTTCGCTCTTCTTAACGCCGAGATCTTTCGGGTAGTCACCATGAAGAAGGTCGCCAAGGTGTTTCCAATTCTTGAGATCGTCAGATTTCAGAAGCTGTGGATTCCTGCCGCCGGAGAGCGCATAGTAAGTCTTACCGTTCAGCCAGCAGTCGGGGTCCCAGTGACGCATCTTGGGCTCTTTCCCATCCTTGTCCTTGGGCACGATCGCCTCGGACTTGCTCCACTTGTCCATGTTGTCGTCGAGGGCGTAAGCGATCCAGTTCCTGCCCGACCCCTGGCCGTGGTATATCATCGCGGGCTTGCCTTCCTTGGTGAAGAAACCCGTACCGCTGAACATACCATGACCCGTCGTCGGCGGGCCAAGCACCGTGGGATGCCATTTCCAGTGGACCATGTCCGTACTCGAGACATGACCGAACACAAATCCGGTCTTGTTCCTGTAGATGTAATGCAGGTGGTAGCGGCCTTTGTAGAAGAAGGACGGATTAGGATCGCCCGGGAAAGCCTTACCCGGTCCGGGATGCGCCAAGTGGTAGGTCAGCCAGTTGGCGGCAGGCTTCTTCGGCCAGGCCGGGGTTTCCATCCCCTTTGGACCCGCAGTATCCGCGGCTTGAAGCGTGCAGGCCATCACAAGAAACATCGTTATCGTAAGCGTCGTTTTCATGTTGTTCCTTTCTTTGCGCCCGGAACGATTGGCCCCGGTTCATTGAAGAAGATTAGCGGTCGGATAGAATGAAATCAAGGTCCATCCAAACCGAGAGAAAAGGGTGCCTCAAGCGTGCTGGTAGTTTACAATACTCGACAAAGGAGAAACGATGAATCGTAGACAATTTCTACAGAGCGTAACCGCGTGTGCGGCGGTTTCTTCGCTGGGGCATATTGCTGCCGGCGCGAAATCCCCCAAGCGTCCGAATATCGTTTTCATCGTGGCCGACGATCTGGGATACGGCGACTTGGGCTGCTACGGTCAGGAGAAGATCAAGACGCCGCGCCTCGACCAGATGGCAAAGGATGGTATCCGCTTCACCAGCCACTACTCCGGGTTTACCGTCTGCTCGCCATCGCGCTGTGCGCTGATGACGGGCAAGCACATGGGCCACGCCTCGGTAACGGGCAATGGCGGGACCTTGAGGACCGAGGATGTCACCATCGCGATGCTGCTGAAGCAGGCCGGGTACAAAACCTGCATGATCGGCAAGTGGGGCCTGGTCGGGCGGCCCGGACACAGGGGCAGCCCGAACAAGAAGGGCTTCGACCATTTCTTCGGCTTCGACAACCAGGGCTTCGCCCACTTCTACTATCCCGAGTTCATGTGGCGAAATGACAAGAAGGTACTCTACCCGAAGAACCACAATCTGAGGGTCAATGGCGAATATAAGAAGGGCGAGGGGACCTACATTCACGATGAATTCCTCAAAGAGGCGGTCGGCTGGATCAAGGACAACAAGGATAATCCGTTCTTCCTTTACCTGCCATTCGCCATTCCGCACGCCGAGTTGACAGTCCCTGAAGATTCGATGGCCCCGTACCTGAAGCTGGGCTGGCCTGAGAAGCCCAAGATCGAGGGAAAGGGGAACACCGGGGGCGGCGGATACGGTAGTCAGTACAAGAGAGGATACTGCGGGCAAAGTCATCCCAACGCCACCTACGCCGGAATGGTCTCGCGCATGGACCGGAGCATCGGGACAATCCTCGATCTCCTGGACGAACTGAAACTCGCCGACAACACGCTGGTGATCTTCTCCAGCGACAACGGTCCGACGCCTGAGGGCGGACAGGATCCGAAGTTCTTCAACAGCAACGGACCGCTCAGCGGCGGTAAGCGAAGCATGAACGAAGGCGGGATTCGCGTCCCGATGATGGCCCGCTGGCCGGGCAAGATCAAGCCCGGGCGCACCAGCGGACACCCGAGCGCGTTCTGGGATTTCCTGCCCACGGCGTGTGAGGTCGCGGGAATTGACACGCCCAAGGACATCGACGGGATTAGCTACTTGCCCGAATTGCTGGGGCGGACTGACGACCAGAAGAAGCACGAATACTTCTATTGGATCTGGGCCATTCGCGTGGGCAAATGGAAGCTGATGCCTGCGGGCAAGAACCGCTACCGACTCTACGACCTGGAAAACGACATCGCCGAGAAGAACGACCTGTCCAAAAAGATGCCCGAAGTAGTCGCCCGCTGCAGCAAGTATTTCAAGATAGCAAAGAGGAAGTAGGCTCAAACAAAGGGGTCAGGGAAAGCGCCGGGATAAACCGGCTTGGGATAAGGAATGAAAATGTAAAAAAGTCCTACAGAGAAGAGTTAGCCAGTCGCTCTGGCCTCGAACTCCTGCGCCGGCGATGGTGACGTAGTGG
>CAZSLS010000276.1:0-7814 GCA_964607575.1 uncultured Planctomycetaceae bacterium
ATTGTCGAACACCGACAGGGTAAGGCTGTCGCCGATATCGACATCATCAAAGACACCGGCGAGGTTCAACACCGTGTCGGGATCGTTTTCAAAGGCGAGGACATCATCGATCGGATCGGCCACCGTCGGGGCGTCATCCACTGGATCGACGGTGACGGAGAACGTCTCGTCGATCCAGAGTTCCGGCGTCCCGGAGTCAGTAGCTCTGACTCTAATGATAGCCGTGCCGCTGGCCTCGGGAGTAAACGACAGCGTCAGGATATTGACGTCCAGAGTGGCTGACACCAGCGAGGGTTCAGTATTGCTCAAAATCGAGAACGTCAGCGTATCGCCGGGATCCACGTCAGCGAACGCCGGGGCGAGGTCTATAGGCATGTCCGGGGCGTCTTCGTTAACCACTACATCAAGCGAGCCCTGGACGTGCGGCGGGTGATTGATGGGATTGACGGTCACGGTGAACGTGTCTTCAATCTCGTTGGAGTCTCCATCGGTAGCCCGAACGGTTATGTCGGCAGTACCGTCATGCAGCGGGACGTACGACAGGGTCAACCCCATACCATCAACGCCAGTCGTCACGAGCCCCGGATTCGTGTTGCCCGTGACCGTAATTGTCAGCGTATCCGGCGGGACATCGAAGAGGTCGGGATCGTGGAACACAGCGGAAAGGTCCAGCAGGTCGGAGCCCGAGTCCTCATCCACGGTGACATCATCGATGGGATTGGCCACTGTGGGCGGATCACCGAGGGGATTGACCGTAACGGTGAAGGTCTCTTCGACCCACAAACCGCCCTGATCCGTCGCCCGGACGGTGATATCGGCGGAACCGTTCTGATCCGCGACGTAGGAAAGCGTAAGATCAGTCCCAACCATGTTCGTTGTTACCAATCCGATGTTACTGTTGTCCGAAACCGAAAGCGTGAGCAGTTCTCCGAGATCGATATCATCGAACGTTGCCGACAGGTCCAGAACGGTATCGCCGTCATCCTCGTCTACTGTCATATCCGCAATGGGGTTGGCAACGTGCGGCGCGGAGTTGGCAATGACAAATGTTCCCGGATTGGGCGGAGCGGTGGTCCAGTTATCCACAGCGTTGCCCCAGGCGTCAGCGAATATGCGATGGAGTGAATCACCGCCGGCGTCCGGCGCGGTCGGCCAGGGCGCTTCGTCGTCGTATCGGACGGCATCTACCGTTTCGTAGGGAGTGAAGGCAGGACTACCCACAAGCGGTAGCGGGCGCTCGAGACGAATCATCTCTCCGCCGTTGTCCAGTTTATTGCCATACCCCCCCACGATCTGCACGCTGGACAACTCGAGCCCGTAACGGGTCTTGAACGCCGCGAGTGTGTCCGGTTCGGCGATGGGATCGAACGGGACTACCACTATAATCTCATCCGGTAGCAACGAGGTACCGACGGCGAATTTGAAGCCTTCGATATCCCAGGGATAGTCTATCGCGTCGTAGGTCTCCCACAGGTCGACGGTATTCCCGCTACGGTTGAAGATTTCGATGAACTCGAAGTCGTTCAGATCGGTGGGGTTATAGTGTACTTCGTTGATTATGAGCTGGCCTATTGACGGACCGCTGTTGAAGGCCGCGGGCGTGGGACTATCCATCGCAAACATTTCGCCCTGACCGTTTGGCCAGCGCCCTTGCGACTGGTCGTCCGGTGTATAGTCGTAGTCGACGTAGTCCACGACAATCGGCGTACCGTTGTAATCCCATACCAGAGCCAGCGATGCGGGCAATCCGTCCATCGCGAAGCTCGTGTGCATGTCCGTAGGAGTCTGCTGGGCTGTTTCTCCGTCGACCCAGACAGTAATATACTCCCCGCCCGTCAGCGGAGTATCGGTCGGGAACGACCATTTGAACGGCTGGGTGTAGTCATCGGTGAGTCGCATGTTGGTCAGGACGCCCAGACCCACATTGTCCTGGAACAAACCGGGATTGATTACTGTTTCGGTAAAGTCGGCTTCGGCGATCCCTTCAATCGGCGCCAGAGCCTCAGTGCTGAAGTCAACCGATCCGGCAGGCATGTTTACCCGGAGTATCTCTGTCCCGTTCAGGTAGACAATAGCGCCGTCATCGGCACGAAGGTTCAATGCAGGATTCACTATGGCGGTTTCCTGCAGGTTAATCGTATGCCTGAAATAGTACGTAGTTCGGTCCGCAGTCACCGCGGTAGTCTCATCGCCGTTCCCGTATCCCAGAATTGCCGCTCCGCTGCTCCAGGCGCCGTCGTCAAAACCAGGATCTCGCCACATTGTGCCCTGGTCCGAACCGTCATCAAGGTACTTCCACGTCGCATCCAGCGGGATGATTTCCGTGTTTGCACCGACGATGGTTCGCACACCGCTGAGATTCATGTCAAACCCGATATCGCTACTGGTCGCGTTTTCCTGGTGTATTTCGGCAGTCATGATGTTCCAGCCCGAAACCAGATACGCGGGGTCGACCGGATTCTGAGGTGGTATCCACGCTATCTCGTCGGAACTACCGACCGTCCCGCCGGTGGCGGTGGTCTCGTAATTAATCTCACCGGAAGTGGGCATGTGGTCGCGCAGTATTTCATTGTCATTGAGGTATACTATTATCCCGTCATCTCGCTGGACCAGAAGGTCCAGGGACGTGAAGAGCGAAGGATTATCGACCCAGAACTTGTGTCTGAAGTAGTAAGTGATGTACTTGTCGTTCGCGCTGGGACCGTAGTCCAACGTGGTAGAGATACGACCGTCGGTGTCCCCGTATCCCAATCTGCCCGGACCACTTTCCCACGCAGCGTCGTCGTATCCCAATTCTCGCCAGGCAACGCCCTGGTCGGTTCCATCATCGAGATAACTCCAGATAGAGCCTACCGGGATCACCGAGACAATCTCGCTTCCGGCGGGCTGCGAGAAGTTCAGCGACAGTTCCATCGTTGCATCGCCGCCGTTTGGATTGGCCTGGTGGACTTCAACGGCCAGCACGTTCGCACTGCCCGCATCGTAGAGTTCTATCCACGGATCGTAGTCGCCGGCGTTGTCTTGCAGTGTGCTGACGTTGTTGCCCATTATCTCGTTTATCCGCACCTGCGGGAAGGCAGGCAGGATTTCGTAGACCGAATTGACCGCGCCAGGCGTGTAATGAGTCGAAGCATCTGCGGCCCAGTTACCGATCCACCCGCTATCCTTGGTAGGATCGATGCGCTGGAGAGAGGGCCCATCCCCGTCAACCATTTCCGGCCAGGGAAGGTCATCGCTGTAGGTCACTTCGTCAACTGTCGTCCACAGAAGTCCTCCGGCGGGCATTTGAAGCCGCAATCTCTCCCCGCCGTTGGACAGAGACCCGTTGTACTGCCCCAGTACGGTCGGCGACGAACCGTAAGCAGCGACAAAATTGGCTGCATTCTCGGCGACAATGACATATTCGCCGGCAGTGATTATCGAACCCGGACCAAACGTGAAGTCCGCGCCATCTATCCGCCATCCGGACATGTCAAATGCAGTCACAGACGAAGCGTTGTATATCTCGATGTACTCGCCCTGTTCGACGGCGTCGGCTGGATTGTACATGATCTCATTGATCACGATCTGACCGAGCGGTGAGACGCCGGGATTGGTGAGTGTCACGGTTATTGTATCGGAAGCGACCAGGTTGCCCTTGTAGTCGAAACCTTCAAACGCCAAGACATTGTCGCCTTCGGTCAGTCCGAACTGCAGTGACCAGTTTGTTATCGAGCTGAAGTCGACCTCGACCTCAACGCCGTTGAGGTGCATCGTCTTGACCGCCACCGGAGCAGTGCCTGCGATTGTGACAATCTGCTGACCGGTGCTGAAGTCGGCGCCACCACTGGTGGTTATCGCAAAGCCCGCGTCTATGGCGGTAATCTGTCCCAGCAGGAAGGAACGTCGGCCGGCTACCCACGCCTTGAGCGCCGAATCCGGGCTCGTAACCCCCACTCCATTGGCCTGGAAAGCCCAGTAGTTGGCATCCATGACCGGGTTGATTTTCGACGCCTCCATCGCATCCGTAATCTCATAAATCGCCCGCCAGTAAGCACGCCGGAACAGCGGATAGTTGAAGAACTCGTTCCTCAGGACCGAATCGTTTATGCTGAACAGGTTGTTATCATTGACGTTTCCGACGAGATGATCGTGGTCCAGGTCCCACATTATCATCTGCCACTTCCCATCATCGGGCAGATACAATGACATGTTCTTACCGCGATTATATCCGTAGCTGTCCCAGTTCCTGATAACGTGCTGGACCGCGAAAGTATGCATCCACTCGTCGTAGTCCACGATAAGCGGGACCGTGGAGGCGAACTGATCCGACGTATAGTCGTAGTTCATGGCGTCAACGAGATCGAAGAAGTTCGAGTAGTCATCGTCGAAGCCTTCGAGCGGTTCCTTGCGCCACGACCAGCGGTAGCGCCCCTGATTCTTCTCACCACCGGTCAGGTACTGCTGCATCTGACCGTCGGAGTTGAACTCCTTGTTGACCTGGGAAGCGTCGTTAAACTCGAACCAGTCGTCGATCTTGAATAACTCGCCGTCCGTGCCTGACGACCAGTATGCGTTAACATAGTTGTCGTTGGGGGAGTGGGAATCGGAGTAGATCGGGGTTTTTGCCCTTTCGTTGATGTATAGATGAATGTACCTCTCGTTGAAAAACGGCGTGTCCGTCTGATCGGCAAGCCACAGGGCCATGCGCTCGGCCTGCTTCGTACCGTCACTTTCCAGTCTGTCCATGTTGAACGACGTGGATCCGATGACGCGACTGTCTTTGGGCACGTATAACACATAGCTGGTTCCCAGCGTTTCGGGATTCCCGTTACTGCGAATCCACGGGCTGCCCCTGAAACGTCCGCCGGCGTTGTAAATCACGCGGAAGTCCCCATAGACAAACGTCCCGTGTATGGGATGATCGCTGTGCTTCTGGCGATTCTGCCACTGGGCACGATCGGCCTCGGTCATCCAGAAACGATACGTCCCGAACGTTCCGGACCGGGAACCCTGACCGAACATCACGTGGGCCTCTCCATCCAGAGCCGTCGGAAATCGCGTAGTGACCGCCGAGGCGTGGGAATCCGTGGCCTGAACGTAAAACGCCACGAGATCGTTGGACCCCTGACCGGGCATAGTCGCGCTGTAGATACCATCTCCTGCGATAGCATCGCCGGAGACACCGTTGTCATTCATCGTCACCGTATAGATCGAAGACGGCGCGTCGGTGTCGTTGCGGTACTTGAGTTCAACCGAAGACAACCCGTCGACATCCGCCACGCGCGCGGTTACCACCACGTTCTGACCGGCTGCCGGTAGTATCGGAAGGTGCGTCACGTCGTAGATCGCCGGACCGGCGTTTACAACATATTGACTGTTGACCGCACCCGGCGTTCCAAGGTTCGTCGGAAGGTCCATGATCCCGGGCGCTTCGATCCAGCCGCCGTGCGTTCGCAGCAGTATGCCCGCCGTACCGGCAAGCCAGCGGACCCTGGCCTGGATCGTTGCAATATTGCCGTCATACATAGCCGAGCTGAAGTCATGCTCAACCCGGTTAACGCTATTGTCACCGGTTCGTGACGAAACGAGGCGCAGGCTGCGTGAACTGTTATATCCTTCGCCGGTTTCCCAGTGCGAATCGATGTGCGTTCCCTGAATGGTCCACCCACCAATACCGCTTTCAAACGTACCGTTGGCTACCAGGTTGCCCTCGCCGGGCTTAAACACTTCAACATCATCGAGGAGCGCTTCACCTTTGCCTTCCATTAGGACCTGAATCTCGTCCGCAGAATTCCTGCCGTGGTCAAGTTCGCCGGTGTACGTAATCAGCGTCCAGGAAGCCTTGTCAGTTTCATCGCTGTCGGCCCAGTTTGAGGCTCGCATGTTGTCGCTGTGCGGGTCGATCAGTTCGAGGCTGCTTCCGCCCCCGTCGGCCCATATGCCCCAACTCTCGCCGTCAGTGTAAAGCACTTCGTCGATAACGATGAAGTCCTGGTCCGGCAGGAGCGGGTCGTCAGGCCTGGACAGCACAATCCGTTCGCCGCGATTGGAGAGTTGGCCGCTGTAGTCACCGATCGTGTTACCGGCATTCAACACGCCCGGATTTGCTGCTATAAGTTCCCGGTCATCTTTGGCGACGACGAGATACTCGCCCGGGCGCAGGATCGTGCTGTTTTCGTAGTTAACAGTAACCGGCGTGCCCGCAGTTGGCGCTGCGGCAAAGGTTACGCTGAATGCACCAGTCGCATAGTCGATGGAATTGGTTCCGCCGGGATTAACGTCACCGATCAGATTACCGGCCCCGTCGTCCGTAACGATTTGAGCACCGTCAGTGAACTGAATGCTGCCGGCTCGCAGATCGTCCTGGGGCAGGCTGCCTGTGAACTCCGTTGTCGCCGCGTCCCCGACGGCAACGGGCTCCTGTTGATGCCGTTTAAAAGCCGGGAACGTGTAACGAATGCCCTCGGTTAACTTCCAATTGCCCAGATCCACATCCGATCCACCGCGGTTGTACAGTTCGATAAACTCGTAGTCGGTCTCCTCGAAGGCCGAGTTGACGTCATAGTCGACCGTGACCCTCACGTAGAGGACCGGTGCGGCGGCCAGCGTGAGGCTGAATGCACCGGTATCGTAATCGATTTCATTGTCACCTCCCGGGTTGACGTCACCAACCAGGTTGCCGTTCCCGTCGTCTGTGACTACCTGACTGCCGTCAGTGAACTGAATACTGCCTTTTCGCAGGAGGTCGCGCCCAAGCGTACCGGCGAAATCGGCGGTTGTTCCATCCCCGACACCGACCACCTCGTTTTGATGATCCGTAACGGGGTTATACATGATTTCGTTGATCACGATGTCGTAATTAACGGGTTCCTCGTTGGCCACTCCGGGCGTGGGCGATGACAGTACGCGGAACTCGTCCGCACCGTCAGCGTATCGCCCCATGGAGACCCCGTTTTCCTGCGCGCCGAATTTGATAGCATCGACTACACGATCGCCGGCGGAGTTCCAGAGATAGACTTCGTCTCCCTGCATATTAAGCGAGAAGCCCAGTGTATTCTGGTCGAACGACACGAAGCCCCGCGGCCCGATGCTCGTTCCAAAGGGTATCCTGTAGTCCGTGATATACTCGTAGTCAGCCGTGATCGCCGCATCGACGAGCGGTGCGGCGGCAAAGGTTACGCTGAACGCGCCGGTCGCGTAGTCGATGGAATTGGTTCCACCTGGATTGACGTCACCAACCAGATTACCGAACCCGTCGTCCGTGACGATTTGAGTACCGTCAGTGAATTGAACGGTGCCCGATCGCAGAGAATCCCGCAGTAAGGTGCCGGTAAACTCGTCGGTCGCCCCATTTCCGATACCAACAGACTCGCCCTGCTCGGAAGCGGGATCGTCAGGACGCCTATCGCTGATTATCATGTTTCCGATGTTGGCCGACGAGTTGCTGTGGTTATACAACTCTACAAAATCGATGTCAGGAAGATCCGTGTGAACGAGCACTTCGTTGATCACGACGTTTGCGAGGTCATCGGTGAAGGTCCTGTTGGACGTACCGGGGTTCCCGTTTACATAGTCGCTGGCCTCCCAGGCCAGAACGTTATCTGCACCGTAATCCGGGCGCATCATCACCAGCGAATGTCCCGCTCCGTCTGAAGCCGCAGGCCAGGGATAATCGTCGGAATACTGGACATCCTGCAGGATCGCGTTCATCTGGTTCCTGAGGCGCTGTGTCCCTCCGCCGTTGGTCAGATGACCGGTATAAGGACCCAGGACACCGGTGATTCCGTAGAACGACTCGGCAACGGTCGGATTGGACGCCACCACCAGGTACG
>CAZSLS010000277.1:0-7777 GCA_964607575.1 uncultured Planctomycetaceae bacterium
TGGCTCCTGCAAAACGCCCTCGCAGCATGATGCCAGAAAAACTTCTCACACCCTCCGAAAGTCTCTTCCGCTTGATGGTTTGTGCTTGTGTCATATTATCAGATAATATGATGTTTGTAGAAAATGTCAACAATCTATATTTTCCTTTGCCTTAGAAAAATCAGGTGCTATAATTGTTAGTAGGCTAACAAAAGGAGTTTGTTGCTATGATGTTTCATTTGCTGATGCATGTCGGAAAATTGTTGCAGGACCGGTTGCGAGAGCAGTTCTCCGAGCACGGTTTGCATCACGGTCAGGGGCGGGTTCTCGATGCACTGATGCGTAACGGGGAACTTTCACAGATCGAGATCGCCAAAGGCTTGCACATTCAGCGTCCGACGGTGACCACCATGATTCAGCGGATGGAGGCTGCGGGGTTGATCGAGCGGGTTCAGGATGATGCGGACCGTCGTGTTTTGCGAGTCCGGGTGACGCCGAAGGGAGAAGCGGCGGCGAAAACGATCCGGGAAATCTGGGAGAGTGTGGATCAGGACATCGAAAATAATCTTCCCGCAGACAAGCAGGGAGTGGCTCAGGAGTTACTATTGCAGATTCGAAACCATCTGGGCGGACAAAACCCGGACATTTGACAGGAGATCATGATGAAGAATTCAGGATGTATTGTGGTGTTTTGCCTGGCGGTGTCTTCGGTGATGGCTTTGGGTCAAGGTGCAGGCGGCTGGGGCGACCCGGTCGAAAAACCAGCACCAAACGGCGCAAAGCTGTCGTACCCGATTGTCGATACCGGGCAGATTCGCTGTTACAACAACACCGTCGAGACGGTCTATCCCACGTCGGGCAAACCATTTTTCGGCCAGGATGCCCAGTATACCGGAAACGCCCCACGCTACAAGGACAATGGCGACGGAACTGTAAGTGATCTTGTGACGGGGTTGATGTGGCAGCAGGATCCGGGCAAGAAACTCACATATGCCCAGGCAGTCGCCGGTGCGAAAAAATTCAAACTTGCCGGCCATAAGGACTGGAGATTGCCGACGATCAAGGAGCTCTATTCGCTGATTCAATTCAGCGGCACGGACCCCCACCCGCGCAGCACGGACCCCTCGAAGCTGACTCCGTTTATTGACAGGAAATTTTTCAAATTCAAATACGGCGACACCAAAGCGGGCGAGCGGATCATCGACTCGCAGTTCGCCACCAGCAGCAAGTATGTCAGCACGACCATGGGCGGCAATGCGACGATGTTCGGTGTGAACTTCGCCGATGGCCGCATCAAGGGCTATCCGATTTCGTCCAAACGCCGGAAAACAAAAACGTACCATGTTCTGTATGTACGAGAGAATCCGAAATACGGACAAAATGATTTCGTCGATAACAAAGACGGAACGATCACCGATCGCGCGACGGGGCTGACGTGGATGACCATCGACAGTGGCTCGTACAAGGTTGGTCCGAAAAAAGACGGAAAGATGAATTGGCAGGAGGCTCTCCAATGGGCCGAGGCGCTTGACTACGCCGGCAAGTCGGATTGGCGGCTTCCCAACGCCAAGGAACTGCAAAGCATTGTCGATTATACCCGAAGCCCGGACACGACCAAGTCGGCGGCTCTGGATCCCCTCTTCAGGATTTCGAGCTTCAAGAACCCCTCCAACAAGAAGGAATATCCCACGCATTGGACCTCCACCACGCACGCCAACACGCAGGGTGGAAGCACGGCGTCCTATGTCGTGTTTGGTCGCGGGTTGGGTTGGATGCAAGGTCGCGGTGGTGGGGATTACAAATTGATGGATGTCCACGGCGCGGGCTCGCAGCGCAGCGATCCCAAGAGTGGCGATCCATCGAAGTTCCCGCACGGCCGGGGTCCGCAAGGCGATGTGATTCGCATTTACAATTACGCCCGTTGCGTTCGCGGTGGCTCGGCTACCGCCAGAACGGAAGGACCAAAAGTCCTCAAGTCAACCGGAGGCCCGGACGGCGAGAAACCCGGAGGACGTTTCGTCTCTCGTCTCGACAAGAATGGGGATGGGAAGATTTCCAAAGACGAATTCGATGGTCCAAAGAATCACTTTTCCAAATGGGATAAAAATGGAGACGGATACATTTCCGCCGACGAAGCGCCCAAAGGCCCGCCCAAGGGCAAAAGCCCCGGTGGACGCAGTGGACGCAAATAAACTGTTGTGAATTTTTGATGTTGCGATATTGGAGACATAAGTCATGAATCGACGTGAGTTTTTGAAACAGGCCATGCTCGCAGGAGCGGTGGCGGTGATCCCGAAGTCGCTCCTCCGTGGAGAAGTCAAACCCAGCGCCTCGCCCAACTTCGTTTTTATTCTGGTCGATGACATGGGCTGGACGGGACTCTCGACGAGCATGCACGAAACGCGCAAGGATTGTCGCAGCGATTTCTACCAGACCCCCCGCATCGCCAAGCTCGCCGAGCAGGGAATGCGATTCTCCAATGCCTATGCGCCCTCGCCGATGTGCACACCCAGCCGGGCGAGTTTCATCACGGGCAAATCCCCCGCCCAATTGCACATGACCACTCCCGGACCTTCGCAGCATCGACGAACGGATCGGAAAGTGATTCCACCGCAGCACATTACCGAGTTCCCGGAAAAGGAAGTGACCATCGCCGAATTGCTGAAGAAGAAAAACTACGCATCGGCCTATTTGGGAAAGTGGCATCTCTCTGGTGGCGGACCCGGAAAGCACGGCTTCGACGTACACGATGGTGAGACCGGTAACGGAGGCGCGGGTGAAAATGACGATCCCAACCCCAAGGATTTTTTCGGTATCAGCAAACGCGCCAACGCCTTCATGGAAACCCACGTCAAGGCATCGAAGCCGTTCTACCTTCAACTGTCGCACTATGGGCTGCACAAACCCATCAAGACATTGGCGAAGACCAAAGAGGCGTTCGGTAAACTCCCGGCTGGGAAAAACCACAGCAACGTTGAATACGCCGCAATGACCAAAGACTTCGATACCAGCGTCGGGCAAGTCCTCGACAAAATCGATGCGCTGGGGATTGCAGAGAACACGTATGTAATTTTCATGTCCGACAACGGTGCCGGTGGAGGCCCGCGCAACAAAACCGAGAACGCTCCGCTCAACGGAGGTAAGGCGTCGCTGTGGGAAGGCGGGATTCGTGTTCCAATGATCGTGCGTGGCCCGGGCGTCAAAGCAGGCAGTTTCTGCAACACGAGCGTTATCGGGGCCGACCTGTTTCCGACCCTCGGAGAACTGGCGGGCGAGACCACCATGCCCAAGGGCGTGGAGGGCACCAGTCTCGCGCCGTTGCTGGCAGGCAAGTCCGATAATTTCAAACGCGAACACCAGGAGCTTGTCTTCCACTTTCCGCACTATGGACGCGGGCCAAAGCAAACGCCAATGTCCGCGATTCGCTCCGGAGACATGAAGCTGCTCAAGTGGTGGGAAACCGGAGAGACCAAGCTCTTCGACCTGTCCGCGGACCTCGGGGAGAAAAAGGATTTGACCAGCGAGAAGCCTGATGTCTCCAAGGCATTGCTGGCGACATTGGAAGCGAATCTCAAGAGAATTGGCGCCCAACAGCCGACCATCAATTCCAGCTACGATCCATCAAAGCAGCCGCAAAGATCCGCAAAACGAAGGCGGGCAAGAGCACGACGATGGAGGCCCTGACATGTGGCAGGGGGGAAACCATCGGCAAAGGTCGGCAGAACACGACGCTTGAAGCCCAGGAGTATCAATGGAAGGATCTGATTATCATCGATACCCCCGGAATCGACTCGATGCTGGGATCCGATGAGCTCGAGACTACGGCTCTGAACTATGCTGATGGCTCTGATCTGATCTTGTTCCTGATTGCCGAGCGGACCAGCGAGTTTGATGCCCGCACAACGCCCAAACAAACACAAGTTCTTGATCGCACCGCATCGCCTGCTAAACTGTTGTCTCCCTGAGAATAACGATATCCAAAAGCACACGCCGTATCTCGTTCGGCGAATTCGGCAGTTTTTCCAAATCGGCAGGGACAAAACAAGCCACAAATTCGAAGCGGTCACCAAGATGTTCCGGTTTCAACCCGAGCAGGATCCGGGGGTCTCAATTCAGAACGTCACAGGCCGCGGGAATCGCCCGAACCCCGCCTCGGCCCGGCTGGTCAATCGCCAAACAGTGCGCTCGCCCACGCCCAGAACCCGAGCATCTACACGATGCTGCGGCGCCATCCCGGCGGTCTGGGCGCATGGGGCGCCGGTTGTGATTACATTCGCGCCGCAAACATGGTCCACTGGTTCAGGCCGGACAGGCCGTCCCAGCACAGGGGC
The DNA here is from genome assembly GCA_964607575.1 of uncultured Planctomycetaceae bacterium. Taxonomy (GTDB): domain Bacteria; phylum Planctomycetota; class Phycisphaerae; order SM23-33; family SM23-33; genus BS750m-G57. The sequence continues at coordinate 4,311 of CAZSLS010000277.1, forward strand.
GTCCCTGAGATCACGCCCGCCTTGCCGCTATTCGCCCAGTTGCGCCGCTACACCCTTGCGGTCCTGGGCGCCGCAGAAACAGCCGCCGACTTTGCGGCAGTGCTGTACACCGATTCGCCGGCCAACGGCGAGGCCGCTGCTGTCGAGCCGATGGACATCGTCGAACTCGAAAAACGCATGGCTACCACGCTGCCGGACGGGTGGAAGCTCGGGCAGATCAAGGCCGAGCAGCCTGGTACGACCTACAGCGAGTTTAAGCGGGAGCTGCTCAACGAGATCGCTCGATGCCTAAACCTGCCGTACAACATCGCAGCCTGCAACTCATCGGGCTACAACTACGCCTCGGGCCGACTGGACCATCAGACCTATTACAAATCCATCCGGGTAGAGCAGACCGATCTTGGCGAAACAGTGCTAGACCGCATCTTCGCCGCATGGTCCGCCGAGGCGATGTTGACGACAGAACTGTCGGTCCTGCGGAACCTCCCCAGCATGCCTCACCAGTGGTTCTTCGATGGGACTGAACACGTAGACCCACTCAAGGAGGCCAAGGCCCAAGCGACCCGGTTGGCGTCCAACAGCACCACACTTGCAGTCGAGTACGCCCGTCAGGGCCGCGACTGGGAGACCGAACTTCGCCAGCGAGCCAAAGAAAAGCAACTCATGGAAGAACTGGGGCTGACAGACAGCCCACCAGCACCGAAGGAGAATGACAAGGATGTTAAAGAGTAAGCTGCCTGATCAAATAACGATGCTTTGCGCGCTGAAGATCGAAGCGGCGGGCGGTAATGACAAACAATTGCCGCAGTTCAGCATGATCGCCTACACCGGCGGGCTGATGCGCATCACCGAATTCCCGCACCCGGTCGTCGTGGACCTCGAGGGCCTGGCCGTCGAACGCCAGGACATCCCCGTCCGTCTGGACCACAATCCGCGACAGGGAGTCGGCCATACGCAACACATCGCCGTCGAAAACGGCCAGGTCACCGCAGAGGGACTCATCAGCAGGGATACCTCCTGGGCGCGAGACGTCGCTCGGTCGGGCACGAACGGTTTCCCCTGGCAGGCGTCCATCGGCGCTGCAGTCGTTGAAGCCGAGTTCATCCCGGTCGGACAGAATGTAACAGTAAACGGCCGAACGTTCGACGGACCCATCCACGTCGTGCGTCAGGCCGTCCTCAAGGAAATCAGCTTCGTAGACAGCGGAGCAGATGCAAACACCGCAGCAAGAATCGCCGCCAACGACAAGGAGCACAGCGACATGAAAGAGACAAAAACCGCCGCAGACGCCCAGGACACCACCGTAGCAGAGGAAACGGTCGCCCACGATGAGCCCAAGGCCCCCGCTGCCGAACCGAAAACGCCCGATCCCAAGACGGAGCCCGACACGAGCGATACCGATGGGCAGGAATCCCAGGCGCCCGAACCCGCTGCCCAGCCAGACACTCAGGCGCCCGCGACGCTGAACGCCTCGGCCGATGCGCCCGATCCGGTAGCCGAAATGCGCCGCAATGTCGCGGCCGAAACGCGTCGCATGGAGGCCATCCGCAAAGTCTGCGCCAGTAAGCACCCCGACATCGAGGCCAAGGCCATTGAGGAGGGATGGGACGAAACCAGGTGCGAACTGCATGTCCTGCGTGCATCGCGCCCGACCATTCCGGCCGTCCACACACCCGCCAAGCCCGCAAGTCCGCAGATTTTCGAGGCCGTAGCCCTGATGTCATCGGGCATGGCCGCCCCGAGGCTCGAAGCCGCTTTCAGCGGCGAGGTCATCGAGGCGGCCGACAGGCTGCGGGGCGTGGGCATCCAGGAGTTCTGCGAACTGGCCTGCGGGCGCCAACTCCCGCGGTTCCGGCGCGACGCGACCGGGTGGCTCCAGGCGGCGTTCAGCACCACCGCCCTACCGGGCATCCTGTCGAACATCGCCAACAAGATGCTGCTGGAAGGCTACAACTACATCGAGGACGCCTGGCGGAGAATCTGCAGGATCGCCTCGGTCAACGATTTCAAGGAGCACACCCGCTACCGGATGACCAGCAACTTCAAGTTCCAGCCGGTCGGCCCGGACGGAGAGATCAAGCACGGCAAGCTCGGCGAGCAGACCTTCGCCCAGAAGGCCGACACCCACGGGATCATGTTCGCCCTGACGCGACAGATGATCATCAATGACGACATGGGCGCGTTCACCGACATCCCGCGCCAGATTGGCATGGGCGCCGCCGAGGCTATCGCCGACGCCGTATGGGGCCTGCTGCTGAGCAACCCGGGCAGCTTCTTCGCCACGGGCAACAAGAACTACGCTTCCGGCGCGGATACGGCGCTGAACGTGGACGGACTGACCGAGGCCGAAACCCTGTTCCTGGACCAGACCAAGCCCAACGGCCGTCCGCTAGGTGTGGTCCCGGCGATCCTACTGGTCCCGACGGCCTTGAAAGTCGCCGCTGAGTTGCTGATGAAGAGCCTCAAGCTCAACGAGACCACCACGGCCAACAAGCCCAAGCCTGCGGACAACCCGCACGTGGGCAAGTTCTCGCCGGTGGCCAGCAGCTACCTCGGCAACGCCAGTTTCGCCGGGGCGTCGTCAAAAGCATGGTACCTGTTCGCCGATCCCAACCGGCTGCCGGCGATGGAAGTGGCGTTCCTCAACGGCATCGATCGTCCGACCGTCGAGAAGACCGACGCCGACTTCAACACGCTCGGCGTTCAATTCCGAGGCTACATCGATTTCGGCGTCCGCGAGCAGGACCACCGAGGCGCCGTGAAGATGAAGGGCGAAGCATAATCCACGCCCGGACTTAAGAGTGCGGCTTTCGGATTCAACAACAACATTTACAGAAAAATCTGGAGATAAACAATGGCAACAGGACAGTTCATTCACGACGGCAAGGCAATCGACTACACCCCAGGCAGCGCCGTATCGGCCGGTGACGTAGTCGTCCAGGGCGACCTGGTGGGCGTCGCAAAACTCGATATCGCCGCCGACGCGCTCGGCGCGTTGGCTGTGGCGGGCGTCTTCGACTTTCCCAAGGCAACCGGCGGCGGATCGGCCATCACGGCTGGGGCGAAGGTCTATTGGGATGCCGGAGACACCGAGGCCAAGGAGGACGCCGAGGCCGGAGCGAACAAGTACCTCGGCAAGGTCGTCATCGCCGCTGCAGACGCCGACACGACCGTTCGCGTTCGCCTGGAGCAGTAATCCGTGGCGGACCTGCTGAAACAGGGCTCTGACTGGCTGGAGCAGCAGCGTAACCAGCACTGCTCCAGCCAGGTCGAGTAGCCGACGCCGCAGCCGCTGCTGCAGAGCGGATATCCAAAGCGGCCAATGCCGCTGCGGCAAGCGCCAAACCGGATCTCGGGACGGTGGTCGACAAGGGACTCAACTCGGTTGAAAAGACGCTCGACAAGGCGGTCGAAGTGAAAGACCGAGCAGTCGGATTTATGGACAAATACGGAACCGAAGTAGTTTC
>CAZSLS010000278.1:0-7722 GCA_964607575.1 uncultured Planctomycetaceae bacterium
GCGCGAAAATGCGCGCCAAAAGTCCGACAGACTCCTAGCCCGGATATTTCACCATGTTTTCCGCGTCGGCGGGTTCTTTCTCGCCCTGGCGGCGTCCGATTTCTCGTTTTCTGCTCGGAATATCGACCGATATGCCTTCGCAGAAAATGTTCATCGTCCTTGCCAGGACAAGAAATAACCGCGCCGATAATTACAGTGTGTTTTTCTCGATTCCGCCAAAAACAGTTGTAATTGCGATTGGTCGCATAAGTTATGGGGGTTCGCGAAAAACATGGTGAAACATCCGGGCTCGCGTTGAAGTATTCGCCGGTAAGTTACAGCGACAGCACGAATTCGATCAGATCGGCGATCTGTTTTTCGCTGAGCTTGGCGTCGACCTTCCCGTGCTTGCCCTTGGTGAGCAATTCTTTCATGGTGGTGTATTGCCCGTCGTGCATGTAGGGGGCGGTCCGCCATGACTCGATCAGCGTGGGAGTGTCGAAGGTCTTTCGACGGTCGTACTTGCCCTTGCTGGCGACGTCGTGCATCGACAGGTCGGTGTAGAGGGGTGCGGGATGGCACTTGGCGCAACCGCCGGTCTTGTCGAAGAACAGCTTCTTGCCTCGCACGGCGGCTTCGCTGAGTTTTCCGTCGATAAGGTAGGGGCTGGGGACGGGCTTGAGCGACTTGAGGTATTCGTCGATCGCGGAGGCGGCTTTTTCCTTTTCCGGGCGCACGGTGAAGAGGATATACCTGATACCCGATCGAACGGCGGTTTCGGCTTTGGGGCGAATCCCCGAACTCATCGCCGGCGGGGTCTTGTGTGCCAGCAACATGCTCCGAACGTTCTTCGGATTACCGAACGCGTCGTTGGCGAGGTCCCAGTTCAATGCGTCGACCCGGGAGTCGGGATGGCAGGTCGCGCAGCTCTGCCATTTCTGGAAGCACAGCACCGCGTCGTTGAAGTACATTTCCCCGCGGCGCTGCATGGTCAGTTTCGGCTTGGGCCCGAGGGCGATCGTCGAGACTACCTTGTCGGACTGCGCCTTGAAGTCGACCACGGCGATATTGTCGGTGAAATAAGCTGCCGCGTATACCTTCGAACCGACGACCGCCAGCCCTCGCGGACCGTTGACGCCGATCGTTTTGATCGGTTCGATCGAACCGCCACCCTGCAGGGAGACGCGCTTGCGAACGTCTATCAGGAACGCCAGATCGTTGGGCACGTCGGCGGCCTTGTCGTCTTTGGCGGCGTCGGCCGAGGGTATCGCCGACAGCTTCTTCAACAGGCCTTTTGCGTCGATGATGCTGACCTCGTGCGTACCGGCGTGGGTCACGCAGATCGAGGCGCCGTCGGGGGTACACGTCACGCCCCACGGATTAGCCGCCCCCAGTTCCACGTCGTCCAACAGCACCGTGTTGACCAGCTTCCCGGCGGCAGCGTCGATCACGCTCATCGCGTTGGTGTTTATCCATCCCCGCTCGACCTGCGTGGTCGGCATCTGGTATCGCCCCAGGATGTGTACGACGTAGGCGTACTTACCGTCGGGTGAAACGCAAATACCGCGCAAAGACGAGCTGCCGTTGGGCAACCGGATCGACGTGGTCTTCTTGCTCGCGGTGTCGATTACCGTCACCTCCGCCGCGATGTTGTAGGTGTCGGCCCGGTCGCCGGGAAGATGATTTGCCACAAACACCTTCTTACCGTCGGGAGTGACCGCCGCGGCTATCGGTTCGCGGATGGTTGCGATGCGGACGGTTTCCTTACCGGTCGCCAGGTCGATCACCGCAACGGCGTTGTTGAACCGGTTGCACACGTAGAGCACCTTACCGTCCGGCGCGATAGCCGGTCCGACGGCTGTGTGACCGGTGGGAATCGAAGCGATCTTTTTGCCCGACGCGGCGTCGAGCACTACAACTGTACTCTTGGGCGCCGCGCAGGTCACGTAGAGCTTCGCTCCGTCGGGCGCCAGGACCATGCCCGTCGGTTTGGCCGGCATGTCGATCGAACTGGTGACCTTGCCCGCGGCAATGTCGACCAGGGCAAGCTGTTTGGCGTCGGCGTTGGCGACGAACAGTCGCTTACCGTCCCTGGAGGCAGCCACCGCCACCGGTCCGAGCCAGGCGTCAGCAGCGGCGGCGGGGGCAATCATACCGCAAACGGCTGACAGGCAGAGGGCGATAAGGATTAGGTTGCTGGTGCAATGTTTTCTCGTCATGTAACAACTCCTCATCCGACAGTTCGGTATTATAGTGTCTGGGGCCTTCCAGCGTGGTCAAAAAAAAACTTCGCTTTCTCCGAATTTCGGGCGAGAGAGGAATAAGAAGCTCTCGATCAGTATCGCGATAGGAATGGTGGCGGCGACACTTGCCGGATGCCTTTTCCGGCGTATCCGGAGAAAGTCTCGCCTGACTGGCTTACAGTCGCCCATGCACAATACGTTGCCGTTCCCATCGCCGCGGGACAAGGAGTGGACACCCTTAAGGCTGAAGGTCGGCAAGACCACCGGGACGACAGCTACAAAGAAACGGACATCAACCGAACGCTCGGCGCTGAAACACACGGCTTGATCCCGGACAGGCTTGGTTACTCTTCCTTAAAGGGTCCGCACATGCGGTAAATCTCGCTGATAGTGTCCGCGTTGTATCCATGTTCCGTCATGCCCCAGAGATTCGCCAGGGCGACCGTCCGCTCGGTGATCTGGTCGATATCAGATTCCGGAATACCCACATCGACAAACGACGTGCAGCTTCCTATCTGCTTGAGCCACTTCCTGAAGGCCTCAATCCCCTCTCGCGCAGCGGTTTCGTCATCGGCAGCTTCAATGTCCAGAACGTTCCGGGCGAAGCGGGCTATGCGCCCGTTGCCCTTCTCGCCGGCGTACGTCATCCAGGCGAGCATCACGATCGAAAGCCCCGCGCCGTGGGGAACATCGTATATCGCACTGAGAGGGTGCTCCAGCATGTGATTGGGAAAGCAGATCGGGCCTATACCGGTAGACGCCAAATCGTTGAACGCCATCGTCGCCGCCCACATCAACGTGGCGCGTCCCTGGTAGTCATTCGGATCGGCGATGGTCTTGTCGGTTGCTTCCATGATCGACTTACACAACCCCTCGACATATCGGTCCTGGATGGGCGACCACTCGTCTGTCTGCGTGAAGTACCCCTCCAGGAGATGCGACATCGAGTCGGCCGCGGAGAAAGCAGTGTAACATGCGGGTATCGTATAGGTAACCGTCGGATCCAGGATGGAGACCTTGGGATAAAGCGGGGCGTAGTTGCAGGTGCCCAGCTTGTCCAGGGTCTCATCATTGGTGAGCACCATGCCACCGTTCATCTCGGACCCCGCCGCTGGAATCGTCAGAACGGTCAAGAGCGGAAGTGCGGTCTCCACCGTCGAGGTGAACACGAAGAACTCCAGGATGTCGGTGTCGGTGACGGCGCCGGCGCAGATGCTTTTGGACGTGTCGATAACGCTTCCGCCCCCGACGGCCACCACTACGTCGACCCCTTCACTCTTGGCCAGTTCGACGCCCTTCCTCGCGTACGACATCAGCGGGTTGGATTTCACGCCCGAAAACTCGACGATTTCCATGCCCGCTTCCTGGAGTGACGCCACGGCCTGATCGTAGACACCGTTTTTCTTGACGCTGCCCATACCGTATACCAGCAGTGCCTTCTTACCGTGGGCTCGGGCTTCGGCGCCGAGTTGGGAAATGGTTCCTTCGCCGAAGATGATCTTTGTCGGGTTGTGGAAAACGAAATCCTTCATGTAAAGCTCCTCTATCGTGTGTCACGTTTTGCTATTAGCGACTGTAGTAATACCACCGCAAGTAACAACATACCAATGATCATTTCGTTGTACCAGGGCGGAAGACTAATATTAAGGTGGTTGATAAGGTGGTTGATGAGATTCGGAATGATCCCGAGGATCAGCACTCCGTAAATGACATGTCCGATCTTTCCGAGCCCGCCGGTGAGAGGTATTCCGCCTATTACGACCGCGGCGATGGCGGTCAGTTCCCACCCGGGTGTAGCGGTCGGGTCGACGGCCTTGAGTCTGGATGCCAGCAACAGACCCGCAACTCCCGCACATCCACCACATATCATGTAGACGAGTATCTGGCATTTGCTGACGTTCAGGCCCATCATTCTCGCCGCCTCTTCGCTGCCCCCAACGGCGAATACACTACGACCAAAACTCGTGTACTTCGAGACAACAATCCCAACACCAAACGCCACCATGAGGATGATCACGGGATTTGGTATCCCAAGAACATCGCCCCGGAATATCTGCTCGAACCATTCGGGAAACTTCACGTCTCCATCGGCGGCGGACAGACCGTCACCGGCCAGGATGAACGTCAATCCTCTCACTCCAAGCATCATCGCAAGAGTGACGATGAATGGCGGGATCCTGCCCCGCGTGATCAGCACGCCATTGAGGGCGCCAATGGCGACCCCGATAAGTATGGGCGCCACCACGGCCGCCGGTCCGAACCACCCGCCCAGAAGCACCGCCACAATCGACGTCAGTGCTGCAATCGAGCCCACCGACAGGTCGATTCCGCCCGACAGTATCACAAAACCCATCCCAAGGGCGAGCAGACCGGGCATGCTGACCTGACGGGAAATGTTGGCAAGATTCAGCGGGGTGGCGAAAGCGGGGAAACTGATAGCCCCAATAGCGCATAACACCACAAACATCACAAGGGCGCCTTGTGACTTAACCGTGTCAATTACGTGTGTTTTGATTGTCGCACTGTCTGTTTTCACCATGGAACCCGTGAGCTATCGCTCTCTGTTGGCCAGTAGTACGCCGATCACGATTACGGCTTTGAAGATCATCGCATGATGATTCTGCATGTCATTCATGCCTGCGATAACGGTCACAAGCGGGATGATAATGGCCCCAATGACCGTCCCGAATATCTTTGCCCTGCCTCCGGAAAACGAAGTTCCTCCGATAGCAACCGCGGCGATCGCATCCAACTCGATGAACTTGCCCAAACCCGCGGCGTTCACACCACCGCTTATCGCCACTTTCATGATTCCGGCAACGGCGCACAGAATACTGCAAAGCACGTAAACGCCGACAGTGGTCCACAGGATGTTGATTCCAACCAACCGCGCCGCGGTGGGATTATCCCCGATCGCCTCGACATGCTTTGCAAAGACAGTTTTCTTCACCACAAAGAGCATCATTGCCACAGCAGCTATCATGATAACGATTTGAATGGGAAGGCCCGCTATCTTGTATTGGCCAAGGGCATTAAGGGAAGACGTGAATGAGAAGTCGCGCGTTGGCTTGCCAAGAATGGTCTGGGCCAACCCCCTGCCGGCGATCATTACAACCAGCGTCACAATGATCGGTTGGATCTTGAACTTCGAGATCAAGGCCCCGTTGAACAGACCGCAAAGTCCACCGGCAAGCATTCCACCGGCGACAGACGGCGCCAGCCCGGCGTTGGAAGCGTAGAGCCTCGCCGTAACCGCTCCGGCAATGGCCATGATCGCGCCGACCGAGATGTCGATCCCGCCCGAAGACATCACCATGGTCATCCCCAACGCCACAAGCATCACGGGAAACGCCTGCACCAGAGTATTGTCAAGAGTCCCCAGAGAAAGGAAACCCGGAGTGAACCACGCGGTTATAGCGAGCGACAGCAGGAAGAAGATCCAAATGCCATAGTTCCTGACGTTCTGTCTTTGGGCCATTGCACCCCAGAGAGCGCCAAGAGCGGATGTATTGGCGCTATTCCGCATGGACCGCCTCTTGCCCCGCCTGGCTTCCGTGAGCGAGCATCTGCATGATACGCTCTTCAGATATCTCCCTGGCGGCCAATTGCCCTACTTTCCGCCCCTCGGACAGCACGACGATCTTGTCGCAAGACCGAATCAGTTCCTCCATCTCCGACGATATCATCAGGACGGCCACACCGTTTCCCGCCAGGTCGGCGATAATGTCTTCGATCTCCGATTTCGCCCCCAGATCGATCCCCCTCATCGGTTCGTCGAGGATCATCAGGATCGGTTTCTTGCAGAGCCATCGTGCAAGCAGGACCTTCTGTTGATTTCCGCCGCTGAGTTCTCCCATCCGCTGGTCCGGTCCGGATGTCTTGATCCCCAGTTTGTCGATGTACGTTTGGACAACTTTCGTTTGGGTCTTTCTGGAAAGGACGCCGCCGCTGCTCAATTCGTCCAGAATTCCTATGGTCATGTTCTCCATGACCGACATATGCGGGAAGATGCCCTCGGCTTTTCGGTCTTCGCTGCAGAAGCCCACACCAAGTCTTATTGCATCTCGCGGCGTCCTCAGATGCGCACCGACGCCTGCGATCTCGATCTCACCGTCATCACAGGCGTCGCTGCCAAAGAGAATCCTCGCAAGTTCCGTTCGCCCCGATCCCAGTAGCCCGGCGACCCCAAGGACCTGCCCGGTGGCGATGTCAATGTCGATCTCTTTGGTCCTGTGGGCCCTGGTGAGCCCTCTTGCTTTCAGGACCAACTCGCGGTCATCCAGCCCCTGGGAAACCTCTTTCTTCTTGTGCAGCACGGACGTCGCGTCGCGCCCGATCATCAACGAAACCATTCTAAGTTTCGTCAGGTCCGCCATGGGATACTCACCGACCAGACAACCATCTCGCAGGATCGTCGCGGTGTCGCAGATCTCGAACACCTCACTCATCTTGTGGCTTATGAAGATAACTGACGTGCCGCGGGCCTTCACTCTACGGATGACATCAAACAGCAGTCCCACCTCGGTCTCACTCAGTGACGAGGTCGGTTCGTCCATAACCAGCAGTTTGGCGTCGAGTGACAGGGCCCGGGCGATGGCGACCATCTGCTGAATGGCGACACTGTGTTCATCCAGTGGCCTGCTGACGTTCACGCCTTTGACGCCCATGTCGCTCAAGATCGACCTGGCGCGACTCTCTACTGTTTTCCAATCGATGAACCCATACTTCTTGGGCTCTCTGCCGATGAAGATATTCTCAGCCACACTCAGGTATGGCGCCAGGTTGAGTTCCTGGTAAATGGTACTGATCCCCATGTGCTGGGACTGGGCTGCATCGGTCGGAGAAATCGGTTTTCCATCGAAGACGATCTCCCCGGCGTCCTTCTGATAAATACCGGTCAGGACTTTTATCAGGGTCGATTTCCCCGCCCCGTTTTCTCCCATCAGGGCATGGGTCTGCCCGTATTTGACGGAAAAATCCACATCCTGCAAAGCCTTCACTCCGGGAAAAGCTTTACAAATCCCCGTCATCTTCAATAGACAGTCTTCTACCATAACTTCCCTGCGGGGCCCGATCGCCAAACGCATCCGTCATCCAGACTAGAATCCGGTGGCCATATGTTTATCGACGTTGTTCTTGTCGATGACAATGTCGTCGACGCGGATGTAGGGTTCGAGCGTCTTGCCGGCGAGATGGGCCTCGATCGCCTCGAATACCTTATCGGCATAGTACGGCGTTACCGAAACGATCTTGTGGTACTTGCCCGCCTTGACCGCCTCGAGCCCAATGGTGGTCCCGCCGTTGCCCACGATAATGATCTCGCCCTTGGATGGGTCGTTGCCCATCTTCCGCCCCTTCCTCGTCAGTGCCTGAATGACGCCCATCGCCTCATCATCATAGTGGCAGATAATGGCGTCGAACTCGACACCGGACTGGATAATATTCTCCATAGCCTCCATGGCGACATCTCGCTGGAAATTGCCCGGTTGCGAGCGAACCA
>CAZSLS010000279.1:0-7648 GCA_964607575.1 uncultured Planctomycetaceae bacterium
TTGATTCTATTGGCGAACTGCCTGATAATTTAAGGGCTGCTGTCGTTCACTTGGAAATTGGGCGTTTCTTGTTGGTCCGCCTCTGGCGGATTGGCTGTTGATCCGTCGCCGTTCGTCGTGCCTGTCTCCTGCTCACCTTACTCCTGTTCACCTATCCCGCGCAGCGCGGGGCTGCCCCGATTGCCCCCGTGGTGTCCTCGCAACCCTACTAATCCCACTTGAGGGGATCGTCCTTGTTCACGGGTTCTTTTTTGCGTTTTGTGTGCGGTGAGAGGTCGAGGTGGTCGACGTGGCGGTGCTTGTCTTGATTCTTGAACCAGCGGAGCTTGTCGCCGTATCCCTGGCCTTCGAGACCGACTTCTATCGCTTCCACAACGCTCCGAGTACTGCCGCCGCCGGCAGCGTGGAAAGAGGCGTTGATGGTCTTGTTGTCTTTGGTTTGCATGACGCCGGAGAGGTAGGGCTTGTCCCTGGCCGGATCGGGGATCGCGTAGACAGCGACGACCGTCCCGTCGGGCAGTTTGTACCACCGGGTAATTCGCGTGCTCAGGATGCCAACAGTCCTGGAGAAATCGTATCCGCCGTTGTCGAGGATTATCCGGTGGGCGCGCCACAGGGCCATACCCTTGGCGATATGCGTGTTGGCCTTGCCGTTTGAGAAACGTCTGATGTTTATCGGGCGGTACGCCCAAGTGTGAAGAATGTTATGGTAGGACGATTCACTTTGGAAGAAGGAGTCTTCGGCCGGTGGGCCTTTGGTGGCGGCGTCTGACTTGGTGTCGACATAGGCTTGAGCGTAGGCGTCGACGAAGGTTGCGGCGGCTTCGGCGGTCGCGAAATTGAACGCGTGCAGACGGAACAGGCCCGGGCCCGGGCCGGGCTGAGTGCGGAGATAGTTGGCGGGCTTGCTCCCCGGCGGGGCGATTGCGGGAAGATCTTTGGCTTGGCGACCGTCGGTCAGGATGGCTTTCCATGTTTCCGCAGAGGCAATGGCGGTCATGTGTTGTGAGACGGTCTGGGCCAGGGTCTGCTCTGCGGCCGGGCCGGTGGTTGGTGTTTCGGGCGATAGAATTGGCGTGCCTGTTCGCGGCGTGATCGACAGCACGACGGTGGCCTGGGCCGTCGGCGCCAGGCGGGCTGAGGGTTCCAGGGCGTGTTTGCATCCGCCGGTCAGGGCGGTAAGAGAGAGCAGGAGTACGGTCGCTCGTCGGCAATTGACGCTTGTGGTTGTCCGCATTGGCTGTTTCCGAATGGGCATCGCGGTCAGCCCTTAAAATAGCAAATAAGGGATTATAGGGTTTGTCCGATCAGGTGTTTTGATTCTATTGGCGAACTGCCTGATAATTCAAGGGCTGCTGTCGTTCACTTGGAAATTGGGCGTTTCTTGTTGGCTGTTGGCTGTTGATCCGTCGCCGTTCGTCGTGCCTGTCTCCCGCTCACCTTACTCCTGTTCACCTATCTCGCGCAGCGCCGGGCTGACCCCGATTGCCGTCGATTCTGATGGATCGCTGCAGTCCTGAGCTATCGAGTGGGCCTCGTGTATGTGGCTACGTCGGTCTTGTTTCCGAATTGCCCGTAGCCCTTCATTACGCTGGGATTGTCGGACGAGATGATGAAACGTATTTGCTTCTTCCAATGGGGCTCGCGGCCGTCACTGTACTTGGTCAAGACCTTCCCCTCGAAGACCCAGCGCGATACCCTCTCGATCCTGTAGACGGCCTCGCCCTTTTTAAAGCTCGTGTTCGGGGGCAGCCTGAGCAGGACTCCGCGGTACCAGCCGCGATCCAAAGTGAACCGCAGCACCGGATAAGTACCTTTCGCATCCCACCAGTCGCCCGAAATGCTCTGCCGGGCTACCGCCCGCTCGTCTGACGAAGGCGGAATGTTGTCGCTATCCATATCAGGCGGCACGGGCGGCAGCTTTTGCGGCGGCGGCGTATCGTTCGAAGCTTTTGGATTGGACGGCGGCATCTCCCCGATGTAGATTCCCCCACCCATCATCGCTTCTTCCGAACAGCCGCCGCTTACCAGAACCAACGCGATCAGCAGCGCTGCGATGTTCAGATGCCTCGTAAGATAGTGTGTCGCCGGCATGTGTTGTCTCCTTATCCAGGATTTTTCATGCGGATTCCCGCCCATCCCGATGCGGGAGCGAAAGCGGAAGTCCCGATGCACATCGGGATCGCAGGCCTTTTGTCGTTACCGATTACTGCCGACCGGGGCTATCGAGTACGCCGTGAGTATGCGACTACCTGGGTCTTGCTTCCGTATTTCCCGTAGCCCTTCATCGTGTTGGGATTCTGCGACGAGATGATGAAACGGATTCGCTGCTTCCAATGGGGCTGGCGCCCGTCATCGAACCGGCTCAAGACCTGTCCCTCGTAGACCCATTGCGACACCCTCTGCACCCTGTAGGCCACATCGCCCTTACTGAATCCTTTTGCACGCGACCTCGCCGAAACGCTGAGTAGAATTCCGCTGTACCAGCCACGATTCGAGGTGAACCGTAGTGCCGCTATAGTGCCTTTCGAATTCCACCAGTCGCCAACGAGGCCCTGATTGCGCACCGGCTGGGCGACCGCCCGAGGCAGGCCGTCTCTCCAGTTGGGAGGCGTCTTACCGCCATCGCCGGCGGACCCCGTGGGGGGCGTCTCACCGCCGCCGCCGGCGGACCCCGTGGGAGGCGTCTCACCGCCGCCGCCGGAATCAGGTGGCATAGGCGGCAGGCTCCGTCCCCCCGCCAATCCTTCCATGACAGTCGCTCCATCATCGATCTCAAACACGGATTCCCCCAAGGGGCTTCTCACTTCATTGGCACAGCCACTGAGGATCAGAACCAACGCGATAAGCAGCGCGGCGATACTCATCAGATGCCTCAATAAAACGTGTCTCGTTTCCATACCCTGACTCCTTACTGGGTTTTCCATATGGATTTCCGCCCGCATCGAAGATCCGCCAAAGGTGGGACCATCGCAGGCCTCTTGGCATTCGCTGTAATTCTATCACATATCCGGATATTGTCAATCCCCCATTTCTCAAACCGGCCGGTGGGGGTGCATCCCGTTTCAGCAGGTAGATTATTAGAACTCTATTTGGCGATCGTATTGTGTAGCTGTGGAGCCCCGCTGGCGGGTCCGTAAACACAGGGACCAAGCGGACGCAGATGATCGAGAATGTTCAGGAGTTAGTCTGCTTGCGGCTTGGCAAGGCGGGCGACGGGGGCGGTTCTTGCTACATACCGACGACATAAGCACCGGCTGGGAAACCTGTTAAGGTGCTGTGACATATCACGCGATGTCAAATGGAATTTTGATAAAGCCCCGGGGCGGATTTGGTCGCTGGAATTATCTGGGGATAAGGAAGTTATGGCAAAAGACAGAGTGTATATTTGCGTCGGGCGCCCTTGGCGGCAGGTTCCCATATTTGGCGTGGTGGCGGCTCGCCGGTACTTCAGATTATATGGAATCAACGAAACGGGATATGTCATAAGAGTTTGCGCGATCCACTGATAGGCTGGTTGCGCGGGCGTATTTTGCGGCGTGAATAGACGGTCCGCGGCCGGGCGGAAGGTGTGAACCATATGTGACATCCGGCCTGCGGCGTCAGCTTTCGGCGCGGGGGGGGCGTTCCATCAGGGCGGCGATTGCGTCGGTGGGGGATTCACCGGCGAAGAGTACATCGTACACCGATCGGGTTATGGGCATGTCAACGCCGACGTTGGCGGCGAGTTGCACGACGCTTCGAGTAGTGGCGACGCCTTCAACGACGGAGTTGCTCGCGGCCAGGGTATCGCTGACGCTTTGCCCCCTGCCGACGGCCTCGCCGAAGCTGCGGTTTCGCCCGTGCGGTGATATGCACGTGGTCACCAGGTCGCCCACGCCGGCGAGTCCCGCAAGCGTGTCGGCGCGGGCCCCCAACGCCAGAGCCAGTCGGGTGATCTCCGCCAGGCCGCGCGAGAGCAGGGCGGCTTTGGCGTTGTCGCCGGCTTGAAGCCCGTCGAGGATTCCCGCGGCGATTGCGATGACATTCTTGGTGGCCCCGGCGACCTCCATGCCGATCATGTCCGGGTTAGTGTAAATGCGAAAGTACGGTCGGGTGAAGTATTCCTGAATGCGATCGGCCAGTTCGGGATCCGTTGCGGCTACGGCGACTGTCGCGGGCAGCTTGTCGGCGATTTCCGGCGCGATCGAAGGCCCCGAAAGCACGGCGAGCTGCCCGACCTGTCGCCCCGCGTCCGCGAGCACGTCAGCCAATATTTCCGAAGGCCTCAGCAGCGTGTCGTTCTCGATACCTTTCGCCACCGAGCATATCGCTACGGGCCGAACGTAATGCTCCGCCAGGCGTTTCCATACCGGGCGGATGAACTGTGTGGGGACGGCTGATACGATCAGTTCGGCGCCCTCGAAGGCCCGCGATTCATCGGAGGTTACATCCATGTTTTCGGGCAGGCGGTAGCCCGGGAGGAACTTGCGGTTCTCTCCGGCTTGCAACATTTCTGCGGCGGTGTCTTTGAATGCGGACCATAGCGTGACGTCCAGGCCGTTCTCGCAGAGCATGATCCCGCACACAGTGCCCATCGCTCCATCGCCGATAATTGTTATCCGATCTGACATTCCCGCCACCGTAGCGTGGGAGAATCGAAAAGTCCAGACGCGAAAACGTTCGGCGGTCTTCCTTGGAGATTGATTCGGCGCCCGCGATATGTAGAATGTGGAACGTACATCCGGCGTTGAACCTCAGGCGGAGATCGCAGAAGTGTCACAGGTATTTCACACCGAAGAATTTGCCAACGGGTTGACTCTCGTTGCGGAGCCGATCGCCGACGTCTCGTCCTCGGCGATTACGATAAGTCTGCCCGCCGGGGTGCGTTTCGATCCTGAAGGCCGTGTCGGCTCTGCCGCCGTGCTCGCCGAATGGTGTTTTCGCGGCGCCGGATCGCGCGATACTCGCGGACTCAACGACGCGCTGGACGCCCTTGGCTGTCAGCATCACGAAAGCGTTCTCAGCCGGCACATGGTGTTTTCGGCCACGCAGCTTGGTCGAAACCTTCCGGCCGTGTTCGATATCTTCGCCGATGTACTCCGGCGTCCGAGCCTGGACGACGAGAGTTTCGCTCCGAGCCGCGAACTCATCCGCCAGGACCTCGACGCGTTGGAGGACGAACCGGCGCGCAAGGCGATGATGCAGCTTCGCGAGAAGTTCTATCCCGAGCCGCTGGGGCGGGGGATCTACGGTAGCGACGAGTCGTTGGCGGCGTTGAGTCCCCAGGGTCTGCGAGATCACGCCGCGGTGTGCATGAGTCCGGCGGGGGCGATCATTTCCGTTGCGGGTAATTTCGATTGGGACAGCCTCCGCGACATGGTTGGCGAGTATCTGGGCGACTGGTCGCCGGGCGCCCCCGATACCGGCGAGATCAGGCCTCCGGCGCGAGGTTTAACGCACATTCCCAAAGATTCAGCCCAGACGCACATCACGCTGGCCCACGAAACCGTTACGCCTTTAGACGACCAGTACTACGCCGCCCGCCTCGCTTCGATGGTGCTTTCGGGCGGTATGAGCAGTCGCTTGTTTACGGAAGTTCGCGAGAAACGCGGGCTGGTTTATCACGTGTCGACGAGCTATCACACCCTCAAGGATCACGCGGGGATGCTGACGTACGCCGGCGCCGTGCCCGCCAAGGCCCAGGAAACGCTGGAAGTGACCGTGGGCGAATTGCGTCGCCTGGGCGAGGACGTGAGTGAAGCGGAACTGGCCAAAGCCAAGACACAACTGAAGAGTTCCCTGGTGATGCGAGGCGAATCGACCGGCGTCCGGGCCGGGACGTTATCTTCGGACTGGTATCATCTCGGACGCCTCAGGAGCCTGACCGAAATTTCGCAGACCGTTGACGCGGTGAGCATCGACGAGGTCAAGGCTCATCTGCAACAGTGGCCCGCGAGGGATTTTGTCATGCTCGTTATAGGCCCCGACCCCCTCGATACATCCTGCCTGACCGCCTGACCCGGCGAGTGAAAGAATCATATGGAGTTCAAGAATACCACACTTTCCAACGGCCTGACGATTATCGGCGAGGTGAATCCGTCGGCCAAATCGATGGCGGCCGGTTTCTTCGCCAGAACGGGAAGCCGCGACGAAACCGACGAGATCGCCGGAGTAAGCCACTTCCTCGAACACATGATGTTCAAGGGAACTGACAAGCGCAGCGCCATGGATGTCAATATCGAGTTCGACGAACTCGGCGCAAGCCCCAACGCATTCACTTCCGAGGAGAACACGGTCTACTTCGCCGGCGTCCTCCCGGAATTCCAGACCGCGATGCTCGATCTGCTGGGCGACCTGCTGAGACCGGCACTGCGCCAGGAAGACTTCGATATCGAGAAGGAAGTGATCCTCGACGAAATCGCCCGATACGAAGATCAGCCGACTTTCAAGATGTACGAGAACCTGATGGCTTCACACTACCGGGGCCATCCGCTGTCCAGAAATGTCCTGGGTACGTCCGAGTCGGTCGGTGCGCTTAAGCGTGACGATATGCAGCAGTACTTCGACCGCCGATACTCGCCGGGCAATGTGACGCTGATCGGCGTGGGGAACATCGACTGGGACGCCTTTGTCGCCAAGGCCGCCGAAACCTGCTCCCACTGGAAACCGTTCGACGTGGATCGCACGCTGACACCCTGCGACGGGGCGGGGGGGCGAACTGTAGTAGTAAACCCCAAGGTCAACAGGGAACACATCGGAATAATGTCTCCGGCGCCGTCGGCCCAGCACGAGTCTCGCTTCGCTGCCCAACTGCTCAGCACCATCGTTGGCGATTCGACGGGAAGCAGGCTTTATTACGCCCTCATCGACCCCGCGATTGCCGATGAAGCGAGCACTGGATACGACATGCGCGACGGGACCGGCGGATTCCTGACTTTCATCTCCACCGATCCACAACGCGGTCCGGAAGCCCTCGAAATCGCTCTCGAGGAGTTCGGTAAGGTCACGGATTCGGGGATCAGCGACTCCGAACTCCAGGCCGCCAAGAACAAGATCGCTTCAGGTGCCACATTGAAAGGCGAGGTGCCCATGGGGCGCCTGACCGCCGTGGGGTTCGACTGGATCTATCGCCGAGAGTACATGCCCCTTGCCCAGCAGATCGAGAAGCTGTTTTCCGTAACCGCCGATGAAGTCATGACCGTCGCAAAGGAATTCGACCTGACGAAAGTCACCGTCCTGGCGCTGGGACCGCTGGAGGAGATATGACCCGCCAGCCATCCAGCCTCGCCGGCAAGAGGGTCACGGTGGTTGGCCTGGGGCGGTTCGGCGGGGGCATAGGCGTTACTCAGTGGCTCTGCAGCCAGGGGGCTGAAGTTACCGTTTCCGACCGCGCCTCGGCGAAAGACCTGGCTGCGTCCGTGGCGCAACTCGAAGGCTTGAATGTAGAGCTGCACCTCGGCGGACACGACCTCGACGATTTCCTCCAGACCGATCTGCTGGTGGTGAGCCCGGCGATCCCGCCGGATATCCCCCCTTTGCAGGCCGCCGCCCAAGCCGGCGTGCCCCGAACCACCGAGATGAACCTCTTCCTCCAGCGGTGCGCTGCTCCGATCGTCGGGATTACCGGATCGGTGGGCAAGTCCACGACCACCGCGATGATCGGAGA
>CAZSLS010000280.1:0-7564 GCA_964607575.1 uncultured Planctomycetaceae bacterium
CGCTACACTTTTACGCCGCCCGCCACGCGCTACATTTTTCCTCCGCCGTTTACACCCGTCCAGGCTCCCGGGTTTCCTGTCGCCACAAGGTATCGCGCCGATGCTTTGGAGGCTACAAACTCGGTTGTGGTGATGTCCTGGGCGATACCGTAGGAGATGTTCTCAAACTGCTTGGGGTACTCGTCGTATTCGTGGACAACCGCGGACGTCTCGTCCAGGATGCCGAGATACTCCCCGTTGCCGCTCAACTTGAAGTTCGTGTGGTGGTACGTCCCGTCGTAGTCAGGGTCCTTCGGATCGGGAACGGTCTCACGCCCGTTGGAGCAGAATATGATCTTGTACTCGCCCGGTCCAAGTTCGAAATTGTCGGGAAACCCCCACGAATCATTCTTGTCTTTGAGCGTCCATCCGGTCAGGTCCACCAGTGAGGTCCCGGTGTTCTGTATCTCAAGCCAGTCGGAATACTGGTTGTCTCCATCCTGCAGCGTGCTGTCGTTGATCGCCATGAACTCCGAGATTACGACCGAACCCGACAAGAGCAGTCGCGGCTCCAGGGTCTCGAAAATCGGCGAGTTGATACAGTTCAAGTTTGCACTATCCATAAGACCCGACGACCTCACGTAGTGGTGAACAACAACCGAAATTATACGGAGGGCGCGGAACGACCGCAACGCCTCCAGTTAGACATCAACTATGATATCACAAACTCCCAATTCTCGAAGGATTATTCTAGTCATAAATCTAGACAAAAACTCATCTCGACAAATTTTGACATGAGTTCCGGATTGTCTCGCTTGGTGTTTTTTCTATAATCATCTCCATCGCCCGGCGTTACTCGCTGGGGCCTTTAAGTGAAAAGAATAGGTTCGAACGGAGAATACAGAAATATGTTCCAAAAGAAGACAAGCATTATCAGCCCGACCGCAATCGCGTGGATTCTGAGTATAACATTCGGCTTCGCAGCAACTAACGCACTAAGCGAAGACTTGAAGCTCTGGCCCGACGGAGCCCCGGGTGCAAAAGGCTCGGGCAAAAACGACATCCCCACGCTCAAGATGTTCCCGGCGCCCAAAGATGTTAAAGGTCCCGCCCCTGCGGTCCTGCTGATACCGGGAGGCGGATATAAGCATATCTCCAGTTACGGAACGTTCTGGGAGTTCTTTAAGACTCGCCCAGTGCGATTCTTCAGCATGAAATATCGCCTTCCGGTACATGGATACCGCCACCCGGCTCCGCTGCAGGACGCCCAGCGCGCCGTACGCACTATCCGAGCCAACGCAAAGAAGTGGAATATCGACCCCAAGAAGGTCGTGGTTGTGGCGTTTTCCTCAGGCGGACACGTGGCCGCCACCCTGGCGACGCAAGACCACGCCGGCAAGAAGGACGCCAAAGATCCGGTCGAACGATTCAGTTGCCGCCCCGACTTCATGGCGCTGTTCTGCCCCGTAGTCAGCATGAAGAACAAACCGCACAAGGCCTCGGTGGCCCGGCTGCTGGGCCCGAAGCCCGACAAGAAGCTCATCGATGAACTGTCGGCCGAATTGCAGGTCGACGCCGACACCCCGCCAACGTTCCTGGCCCACGCCCGCGACGACACGCTGGTGCCCCCGGAAAACAGCACCCAGTTCCACAGGGCCCTTAGGAAAGCCAAGGTAGACACCGAACTTCGACTCTACCGCGAAGGCGGACACGGCGTGACCAACAAGACCAACCCGTGGAAAATGGATCTGGAGAACTGGCTCAACAAGTGCGGCGTGCTGAAAGACAAATGGTCCTACACCTACAGCAAGGCCCAGCCCTACGAACCCGACTCGCACTACACTCTCATGAATATCGAGGGCTGGAAGGTGAAGGTGAATAACGGTCTGCTGCCCGGCGGCAGGCTCCAGGCCACCGGAGCCAAGGCGTTGGCGGGCCTGAAAAGCCACATGATCAAGCTCAAGAAGATGGTCCGGCCCGAAGGGATCAAGAAATTCCAGACCGTAACGTTCTGGCTCGAGGTCGATTCCACCAACGGCCCGCACGGGAGGACCTCGGCGTACCAGTACCACCCGGGCCTCGGCTGGCTGAAGAGAATGGACTTCAATCCCAAGAAGGTAAAGTGTGTCGAATACGGAAAGGCGGCCTCCCTGGCCCGCCGCTCGTTCGATAGCGGAGTGACGGTCCTGCTGCACGAATACGCACACGCCTATCACGACAATTTCCTGAGCTTCAACCACAAGGAAATACTCGCCGCCTACAAGCGATGCGTAGATGGCGACACCTATCCCAAACGTGACTGGGTCAAGAGCAATCACAAAGAATTCTTCGCCGGGGTGACCACTCGTTACCACGGAAAGAAGGAAGAACGCGAGGCGTTGGTCAAACGCGACCCGATCCTGGCCAAACTGCTCCTGAAAATATGGGGCAAGCCGCTGGGCTACATAGATACCCCGGACCAGGACAAATAGACGACCGAAATAATCTCGCCAAACAACCGCTACGTCGCGGCGAAGTGATTTAGCGAACTGACAGGGCTGACTTGATCGATTCTTTGATCTTCTCGGCTATTCTTGTCGATCCGAGTTTGTGAAAGTGTACGTCCTTCTTCTGCTGCCACTTGTCCAGATTTGGCAGGGTGTAGTTGTAGAGGTCGTTGATAAGAACGTTGTTCTTCTTCATGATTTCCAGTGCGATCTTGTTGTAGACCGGTGACATGCGGTTATCGATAACGCGATAATGTTCGTCTTTCGGTACGGGCGTGGTGGTGGCGAAGATGAGAATCGCGCCGGTCTTCTTCAGACGTTTGACGATTGCTTCCAAGTTCTTTCGATACTGCTCGGGCGGAGCCCAGAACGGGTGTTCGGGGTTGTTTGAACTCTTGCCCGTTTTCGGGTCAACGTGCTTGAAATCATGCAGGCCGAAATTGAAATGAATAACGTCCCACTTATCCTTCCCAAGCCATTTGTCTATGTGCTTCAGAGCGGTCACTGTTCCCTGGTGGTTTCCGCCCGGGCGGACGATATCAACTTCAGGATAGATCTTCTTCAGGATCGGCGAGTAACGCATGGACGTTGAGTCTCCGAGAATCAGGACTCGCTTCTTTGGGTCTTTCTTTCCATTCGTCTTCGCTGACGACACGGCCCGTTGAACCGAGCCGCCCTTCTTGTCCTTTATCAGCAATTCGTCGATCACGGGCCGCAGGGCGGCGGCGATTGCAGCGTAGCCTTTTGCGCCGGGATGAACGCCATCCCGATAGAGGTCCTTGCGCACCCGCCCGTCCTTGTCGAGCAAGTGATAGTTGACGTTGTAGAACCGCACGTAAGGGCGGTCGTTCAGGGTCGCCAGCAGGTTGTTGACGCGCTCGGGGGTGTGGGCGAACTTACGCTTCCGAGGCAGGACGCCAAGCAGCAGAATCTTCGTGTCGCCGCAGCGTTTGTGGATCTCGTCGACTATCGCCTGAACACCCCAGTATATCTCTCGGGGCGTGTTCTTGACCGCAAGGTTGTTCGTGCCTATCAGGATCACCGCAAGCTGCGGCGATATCCCGTCCAACGCTCCGTTCCTCAGCCGGTGCACAACGTTCTCCGTGCGGTCCCAGCCGAAGCCCATGTTCGTCACCGCGTAACCAGCGAAGAGTTTGTCCCATGCAGCCTGCCCGCTAACAATCGGGGCTTTGGGCTCGCCGGACCAGTAGTGCGTGATCGAATCGCCCAGGAATATGATGTCCGGATTGACACTCTTGTTCCGCTCGATGATCCGCTTGCAGCGGGTCGCCCAGTCGTAGATTCTCCGATCGCGATTCTGCGTTACCGGAATGGTGGTTGCAATATCGGGAACGATGCGTCGTCGGCGCCATGAGACCTTGCCCGTGTCAACAGTTATCGTGCCGGTGGAATTGGTTCCCGCACTGCCCTGGATGTCGGCGGTGAGCGTCCAGCCGGTCTTCGGAGCCGACTGCGGCAAGGTGAACCCCCAACTGTTGTCGCGGCTGCGACCGCCTGCGAACCCTTCGTGCGAGTCGGTCAGCTTTGTCTCGCCTGACCGCAGGAAAACGTTCTTAACGTTCAGTCCGTGCTTGCCCCTGGTCCACTTGAACGTCACGCGGTATGTCTGCCCCGGCGTGAGCGGACCGGGGAGTTTCCATGTTTTCGCGGCGTATTCGCGGGGCGTATCGGCTGGCATCCAGCCTAGTTTGGTCGCCGCCTGGACGGGTTTCGGTTCGTCCCAATAGCTAATCTCCAGCAGGTCCAAGCGCTCCTTGTGGATCGCCAGACGCGGGAGGAACTTGGCGTAATCTTTGACGTTCCGGGCCTGCCAGGCGGTCTCGGCCAGGGCGGCCCCGCGCGGCCAGGCCATGCAGTCGAGCACTTCGTCGCTGTGGATGAAAGCGCTCCAGACATTCGCCTGACAACCGAGGATGTGCTTTGCCTGATCGGCCGTCAGTTCAGCCGGGATCGGATCGTACTTGTAGACTTCCTCCAGGGTTTCTCGACCGGGCCAATGCTTCGGATGCCCCCCGCCGCCAGTGGCCTGACCGTGATCGAAATACAGCGGTTTCTGCGGGCTCATCACAGCGTCATGCCCCATCTTGGCGGCCGCCACGCCGCCTTTGACGCCGCGCCAACTCATCACCGTCGCATTCGGAGCCAGACCCCCGTGGAGTATCTCGTCCCACCCGATCATTCGTCGCCCTCTGGCGTTGATGAATTTCTCCATGCGCTTCATGAAGTAGCTCTGCAGCCCGTTCTTCTTCAAGCCCTGCGTCTTAACACGCTTCTGACAATCCTCGCACGCTTTCCAGTGGCCCTTGCGGACCTCGTCGCCGCCGACATGAATGAACTTGCTCGGGAACAGTTCAAACACTTCAGTCAGCACGTCCTGCAGAAACTCGAACGTGGTGTCCTTACCCGCGCAGAAAACGTCGCTGCCGGGTATCTTCGGAAAGCTCTTGCCCGGACACGGATAACCGTAGAACCACGCGACTTCCTTACCGTCGCCGCCGCAGGCCAAATAGGGATACGACGCGGTGGCCGCTTTGCTGTGGCCGGGCATTTCGATCTCGGGAACGATCGTCACAAACCGCTCGGAGGCGTATTTCACAATCTCACGGATTTCCGCCTGCGTGTAGAATCCGCCGTATCGTCCGATTGGCGGTTGACGACGGAAACCGCCGACCGAAGTCAGACGCGGGTACTTCTTGATCTCGACCCGCCAGCCGTGCGAATCGACAAGGTGCCAATGAAATACGTTGAGCTTGTGGGTCGCGAGATTGTCGATGAACCGCTTGATAGTATCGACGTTCTGGAAGTGACGCGACGAATCGAGCATCATCCCCCGCCACCCGAATCGAGGCGAATCGGAGATAGTGACGCAAGGGACGCTCCATCGAATCCCGTCAACTTTCTTCGACGAGAAGACGCCTGGCGGCAAGAGTTGGCGAAGCGTCTGAACACCGTAGAACGCCCCGGCGCCAGTCGATGCGCGAATCGTGATCCGCTTCGGCGTGACGCTCAGGGAGTATCCCTCCTTGCCCAGTTTCGCCACGGATTTGTCCGTACAGGCGGCGTCGACCCATATCGCCCCGTCGGCGGCGTCCCCCCGCGATACAGCCAGTTTATAGCCTGTCGCCGAGCTGAGATAGCCCGCCATCACGTTCGCTACGCCCTCGGATGCCACGCCCGCGACGACAATCCGCGTCGAAGAGGTGAGGACAAATTCACCCTCGCCCCGAGTCATTGATGTCGGCTGAGGGATTACGCTTATCTCACCGGCCGGCGCAACCGCCGCAAGCACAAGCAGAACAAAAACAACCGGCGCCGCGATTCTCCGCATGGTTCTTCCTCTCGTCAGCTATCTGCGCCCTTGTTTCTTCTTCTGAGGGCGGGGCTTGCCCACGTGGATATCGACATCGGTTCGCCCCATGAATTCCGCTAGAGTCGGAACGCCTTTGGTGTCGGTCAGCAGCGGCTTGGGGTTCTTTACAAACGCCGCCGGGCGGTTGTCCCCGGCCAGATTCGCCTTGTGCGCATCCAACAGCGCTTTGAGTTCGCTAAGCTTCTGCGGGAACTTGCTTGCCAGGTTTCTTTTCTCGCCAATGTCCGCGTCCAGATCGTAGAGTTCGTACTTCTTCCTGATGCGTACGAGCTTCCATTTTCCCTTCCGTACGCCGTCGATTTCGTAGTAGTGAACTTCGTGCGGCGACTTTGCTCCGCGTTTGCACAGCAGCAGGTCCGAAATATCCTTACCGTCGATTGTGCGGTCCTTTGGGACTTCGGCTCCGGCGAGCTTCGCCAGCGTCGGCAGGATGTCGATCGTGGCGCCGATCTCGCTGGTTACGCTTCCTGCGGGAATGGTATCCGGCCACCAAGCCACAGTGGGAACTCTCATGTGCCCTTCGTACTTTGGCCCGCCCTTGGCGCCTCGCAACGGCCCCATCGACGTACCGCCCGAACCACCATTGTCCGAGGTGAAGAAAACCAGCGTTCTCCTGGCCAGCCCAAACTCAGTCAGTGCGGTCATGATCCGCCCAACGCTGCGGTCCACTTCTTCGATCTGGGCGCGCGTGACGTCGCCGTCGGCTTTGGCGCCCCTGTCTTTGAGAGTGAAACGCGGATGGTGGATATAGGAGTGCGGGACATAGGCGAAGAAGGGCTTGTCCCTGTGACGCTTGATGAAGTCCACCGCCGCATCCGTAACCGCATCGCACAGCAGGGCCTGGTTCTTGCCGTCCGGAATGTGTGCGACAACCTTTTGCCCCTTCACAAACGGCAGCGGCGGGCACTTCACTGATCTGAGAAACGGCCACATGTCGTTGGAATACGGGATGCCCGCGTATTCGTCGAACCCCTGGCTGAGCGGCATGAATTCAGGCTGGTCGCCCAGATGCCACTTGCCGAAGCAGCCCGTGGCGTAGCCCCTGGCCTTGAGCATATCGGCGATCGTGGTCTCTTTCGGGTTAAGCCCGCGCTTGTCGCCCGGGAAAACCACTCTTCCGTCCATGCCGACGCGAGCGGCGTAGCATCCGGTCATAAGCGCCGAACGCGACGGCGTGCACGCGGTGGAACTGACGTAGAAATCGGTGAACTTAACTCCCTCCCTGGCCATGCGATCGAGATGCGGAGTCTTGTTCTTCCTGGACCCGAACGGACCGATATCGCCGTAGCCCATGTCGTCAATGAAGATAAAGACAATGTTAGGCCGCTTGCCGACCGCGGCGCCCGTCCGGTTCTCCGCACGCGCGACGCCCGGCACGGCCGCCGCCGCAACTCCGAGCCCCACCATCTTAAGAAAGTTGCGGCGATCAGTATTCCATTCATTCATAATAGATATCTCACAAACGTTGTTCGCTCCCTAATTCCGGACCAAGCCCGGCCGCGAGAGTATACCACTGACTATCGCGCTGGCAAATGCCCTATCTGCCGGACACTATGATTCTGAAAGGAAAGCGGGTCCGCGTCGAGGTTCATCTCGATGACCGCGCCCTGGTCGATGATCAACGTCACGCCATCGCGCGGCACGTCGATCGAATCGTTGACCACGTACTTACCGGCCTGCACGAGGGTCGTGCGCGCGTTGGCCATTG
>CAZSLS010000281.1:0-7546 GCA_964607575.1 uncultured Planctomycetaceae bacterium
TCTCGGACGAACCGTTCTGGTCGGCGGCGTACGACAGCGTAAGATCGGAACCGACTATGTTCGTTGTGACCAAACTGATATTGGTGTTGCTCGTAATCGAGTAGACCAACGTATCGCCGACATCGATATCATCAAAAACGGACTCAAGATCAATCACAGTGTCGGAAGCGTCTTCGTCGACGGTGACATCGGAGATGGGGCTAACCACCGTCGGCGGCGCATCGTTGATAGGATTAACCGTTACGGCAAAGGTGTCTTCGACCCAGGCTCCAAGTGGATCGGTCGCCCGGATAGTAATATCGGCCGTACCGTTTTGGTCGGCGATATACGAAAGCGTAAGATTCGCGCCCAGTACGCTCGTGGTCACCATACCGACATTCGTATTGCCGCTGACCGACAGAGTGAGCGTATCGCCCAGATCGGGATCGTCAAACGTGGTCGACAGATCAACAACTGTATCGGACGCATCTTCATCGACCGTCACATCGGTAATGGGGTTGACCACTACCGGCGCATTGTTTATTACTGCGTAGGCTCCGGGGTCGGGCGTAGCAGCTATCCAGTTGGCGGAATCGTCGCCCCAACCGGTAACAGGTGTTCTCTGGAGCGAATCACCCAAACCGTCGGGAGATACAGCCCAAGGCGCGACGTCATCATACCTGACCTGGTCTTCCAGCAAATGAGGGACAAAATCCGGTTCCAGAAGCGATGGCGAATCGGGTCGCTGCAATTCTATTCGCTCTCCGTCATCGTTCAGCTTGCCGCTGTACCCCCCCGCCAGAGGAACGCTGACGTCGATACCGTAGTGATCCCGAAAAGCAGCGACGCGTGAAGCGTTTTCAGGTTTGTTCGGATCGAACGAAAGCACCACCAATATCCCGCCAGCCGCGACTGTCGAACCGGCGTCGAACGACATGCTCACCCCTCCACGGAAACGCCAATCAGCGTAATACTGACCAGCGGTATGGATATTATCCTCCCATGCAGCCAGATTAATCACCGAACCTGTGGGGTTGTACAACTCAATGAACTCCAAGTCATCCGGATCCACACCGCCCAGACCGTCCGGATCCGGCGCATTGTACATAACTTCGCTGATTATCAACGGACCGACACGCGGGCCGCTGTTTACGCCATCCAGAGTAACCAGTGTCATCGGATACAGATCACCAACAGCGTTGGGCCACCGACCGAACGATTCGCCGTTAGCCGCAGCCCCGAAATCGACATGATCTGCAAAGTGAGTCAGATTCCCCGCCCCATCTGTCTTCATCAACCACACATCGTCCCCGTGGCCGGCGCTTAAGGCGAAATCCAGAGGATCCACACCGCCGGATGAGTTGAAGTCCGACTCGTCAAAAACAAGATACTGACCGGATCCAATCAATGTATTGGGAGCAATCTGGTATTTCTTGTAGTCACCCGTAGCGGGGCTCCACGACCAACCCCAACTGTCGCTGATGAACCATCCGCCGATATCGATTGTCCCGCCGGTAGTGTTGTACAACTCGATTGAATCGACATCAGGAACGTCGGTGTGACTCAACACCTCGTTAATGACAACACCCACGGGAGGCTCGCCTGCTGCGTCGGGCGTACCGCCGTAGAGCACGCTCGCTCGCCAGTTTTCTGAATCGTTGTAATCGCCCGCCGTGTCAATAATCTCAAGCGTGGCGCCCTTACCGTCGGCACGGCCGGACCAACCGCCTGCATCGTTGAAAGTGAAGTTAACGACGGCCCGACTGTATGCATCAGTCGCCATGACTAACTCGCCGCCGTTGCTCAGAAAGCCCTGATAAGACCCCGCTACGTTAAGCCCGGCGCTGTAGCGATACGCAAACGCCGCTTCGTTCCTTACAATGACCACCCTCTCGCCAGCGGTCAGCGACGTAACTGCACTTCCGGCGAAATCGAACGTAATCCCATCGACAAAACTGATCCCCGACAGGTCCATCATCTCAGAACCGGTGTTCTGCAATTCGATAAACTCAAAGTCATAGGCATTGACGTGACCGGCCGTTATCTCATCCGGCGTCGGTTCATGGGGGCTGTAGTTAAGCTCGGTGATGCGCAAATGATCAAGAATATAAGGGTCGGCGTCTCCGGCTACGAGTTGAGCGGGAGCGGACCAGTGACTCCATCTTCCGGCGGAGTCCTTCATCCTCACACGCACGCGATAGGTTTCTCCAGCCTTCAGATCGTATCCCGGAATCGCTATCGAACTGCTGTAAGAAGTGATTTCTCCGCTTTCCCAACTGGGCGTGATCTCGTACTTGCGCGGTTGGGAGGGATCAAAACCCGGGCTACTGGTGTCGGTAACCGCTGCTATCCGCCACTCCATCGCCGCAAATCCACCACTGCCTCCGCTGAAACCGGTCGTCTGGAATGTCAGACTATCTATCGGATAACCCGCAGGACCGGTATACCAGACCCCCGGAGTGTTGGGCGCCTGGCCATCGTCGGAGGAGACCCTCGGATCCACATTGTTGGTCTTCCCGGCGACGTAATCCTTCATAATCTGGATCATCCCGGCGAAATCATCCGTGGGCGAATTACCATAGAACCGACCCCACCCGCTCTTGCTGGAATTGACATAGCTCGAAACCATGATCGGGTTATAGTCCCACATCGCCGCATCAGCATCTACTAGAGACGGCTGGCCGGCAGTGTAGACAAACTGTGCGAATTCATCGAGCAGCATCCCGGTTTGCTCAACATTGAACAGCAAATCACGCAGTTCACGGAGCCGATTGTTGTAATCGATTACAAATTGCGGATGGGCGAACACATAATCGTTCAGCGGGCCCCTGCCTCCTCCGCCGCCATAGCTAGTGGTCCATGTGAGGTCCAGATCCCAGTTTTGCACGGACCACAGATCAGTTTCGGGATTGTGGTAGTAGAAATAGTTCTTCCCGGCGTGAATATCGTAGTCGTGCGTCGCCATCGCCATCGCGCGGAAGTTGTAGTAGTTGTCCAAGTCCAGGTTGGCTTCGAACCAGGCCTGTGTGGGCGAACTCTGGTATCCGCCCATGAAAGTGTTAAGGTCGCTTTTGTCGGTCGGCTGGGTGGGGCCCTGATTGTTCAGCGTACCCGTGCCTCCCTCCATTTTATAGAAGTTACCGTCGGGCATATCATGCTCGTCAAGCATTCGTCCATCCGGCTGCTCGAGAACAAGATAGAGTCCCTGGAAGTCGCTGCTGAACTGATCCGGTCCGCTCTCGTCAGCGTCTTCAACCACACGGAAGTGTATGAAGTTTGTGTTCGGAGATTCGTTGCCGGCGAGATTATGGAGCGCGAAGCCGGCGGCCTCAAACAGCCCCTGCTCACCGCGCTGCCCGAAATTGCCCTGCTGGATTATAGCCGAGAAATTCAACTTATCCCACGTGGTGTCGTACAGATTACCGTAATCGTCGCGCGCCTGGAACGAGTGACCGCGGTTGAAGTCGAATTTCCACATGTTCTTGCCCATGGAGTATCGCCACACTCCTCCGCGGGCTCGATAACGAATATTGTCGTAGACCACGCCATCGTAAATCAGCGTGCCCTCCCACTTGTAATCGCTGCCTCCGTAAGTGCCCGAAGTGGGCAGTTCCTGATCGGCCTCACCGCTCCGATATGGAACGTGCAGCGCATTGAGACGGTCCAGCCGCCTGGTGATCAGCGTATAGACAGGGACGCTGGTAAGCGTCTGCGAACTGTACACCACGTCGGATTCAACACCAGGCCGGGCCGATCCGGTCCAGTCCGGCACGCCATCGTACACGTAATACGCAAAGTTCTGCTGGGGATCGTCGTCGTACGGGCCGGTCACAGAAGCGCCCAGCGTATCGACGGCGGTGACGCGATATCGCACGAGTTTGCGGTTTGTCTGTACGGCTGCGGGAATAATTGCTGAGTATACGTCGTCGCCAGCCACCGCGTCGCCGTTGGTTCCGTCATCGTACATGTCGACGGTTGTCCAGAAGGAAGCATTACCGTAACGCGAATCGCTAATGGAGATGTAGTCGCCCGGATTCACAACCTGGTAGTCCATTGTGACCTGGGCGACGCCCTCGGGGTCCGTAGCCTTAACGGTAACCGTAACATCCTGTCCGGAAACGGGCTGATTGGGACCGTGAGCGACCTGTCGCATCTGGGGGGCTGCGTTGCTTGAATAAACCGAGTTCAGCATACCGGCGGTCGCTCCGGCGTCGGCGCCCGAACCGGAGACCAGTCTGGCGTCCCAGAACGCGTCGGAACTACTTCCGATGCTGGCGTTCAGCAGTTGCACCGCAATAACATTGGTTCCGGCGACAAGGAAGGTCGACGGATCGGGCAGAGTATGAGGAATCAGGTTTACCCCGTCGATCGCCGCCGAAGCCGTTGCATCGTACGGCAGATCCGGATAGGCCGGATCGGAATCGTCAACGTTCACGCTGAACATAAGCGTATCGTTGATCCAGACCACAATCCCGTCGTCCGCTCGGGTCTGCAACTCCAGCGAAGCCACCACGCCCGGATTCGCAACATTGAACTCCTTTCGGAAGTAGACCGTAGAATAACCGCCGTCCATATCGTCCAGCGTGGTGTTTATATACTGAGTCTCACCGACCATATTGCTATAGCCCAGGGCTCCGTCGCCCGTCAGCCAGAGCGAATCGTCGAAACCCTCACCCTCATGCCACTGACCCACAGTAGCCGTCGGTTCCGCTACGCCCTTGAAGTACTTCCACTCCTCAAATGTTTCGAAGAAGACCCCCTGGGAACCAGCCGAACCCAGCGACGCCCGCCAACTGCCGCCCAGATCATTATCCAATTCCGGACTGATCAGTTCCAGCGAGTATCCGGGCGCATCACCGGTCGTCGGCCAGGGGAAACCCAGACCGTAGTCCACCTCGTCCTGCTTGGCGCCTAACGAGTCTCGCAGCGTGACCTTCTCGCCATCATTGTCAAGACTGCCCACGTACGGCCCGAGCACGCCTGCAATAGCAAATTTGCTTGTGACCGCAGCCACGTTCTCGGCGATGACCAGGTACCCGTACGGTCCGATAACTGTCCCTGGTGCGAAAGTAAAAGTCACCCCATTGGAAAAATACCAGCCCGACAGATCTATCAGTTCGTCAGTATTGTTGTACAGTTCAATAAACTCGACAGGTTCAGTCTTAACGTCCGGATTAACGTGCAGTTCGTTTATGATAATGCGTTTGTCCGGATCGCTTCCCGCCTCGCTTACATTCGCTTCGAAGGGAGTACCGGCGGCAAAGTAGCTGAGCTCCTCAGGAGTGACAATATCGCCCGTGACTGCAACCAGTGACGGAACCGCCAGGAAATCGCCATCACCGATCGAAGCACTCATGCCGTGAATAGCCAACATGTTCGCTCCGGTCTGGAGAATAGTCGAGGCGTTGTCGATGGTAAACGATTCAAACTCAAGGGCGGAGTCATCAAGGCGGTCGTCAGTGGCCGATGAATCATACTCCGGAGACCCTGGAGCATTGGACTCAGCCACCTTCACTCCGTTGAGATACGCTACAAAACCATCGTCATACTGCATCTCCAGTGCAAGCCGGAGCAAGTCGTCGGTCGACGAAGCATATGTGAATGGTATTCGCACATAGGCCGACGTGTTGACCCCCTCCATCGCGCCTTCGATATCGTAAGCGATCAGTGGATCGAACGATGGAGCGGGCGTTATATCAAAGCCTATGCCCGCGGTGCCGTCCGACCAGGACGAATCGTCATAACCCGTCAGTGACGTCCACGCAGTCCCAACTCCGCTGTAGGTCGCATCAGGAACAACAACCTTCGCCGCAGCGCCGGAGGCAAGCGTTGTCACAGCAGTGGAATCCCAAACTACGCCGTACGACACGTCAGTGTACTGCTGCGGGTAATCGATGTATCCGTGCTCGATCGTCGTAGTGTCGTCCCGGACCAGCAGAACACTTTCGTGCTGACTTCCATCATTGGTCGACAGCTTGAAGTTCGTATGCAGATACCCCGCAGGATCAACGTAGGGATACACGTCGTCTTCAGCCGAGGCGAAAATGATGCGATACTCACCGGGATCCAGCGTGGTGTCGATCCCCGGATCGTCAGGAAACTCCCATTGTATCAGGTCGGCGATGTCGTCTGTCAGAAACCAGCCCGCCAGGTCCACTTCCACCGCACTGGGATTATGCAATTCAATCCAGTCCGAGGACTTACCGTCGCCGTCAACGAGCGTAGTGTCGTTGGACGCCATGAACTCGGAAATCATGGGGACGCCTGACAACAGGACCCTCTGCTCGAGAGCCTCAAGAACAGCACCCTCACACTGCGAACTCACTTGCTGTTCAGTTGGCATTCGTCCTCACCATCTCAGTTCATTCACCGCTAATGTCCCGGCACACCGTTCCGCCTGCGAGTCCCAAGACCCTTGACCAACATCATCCCAGAGGGATGAAAATCGACGATTCGTTCAGCAAATCGACAAGCGGATCGCCAACTTCGATAGACGGGTCCAGACCGTCAGAGCTCGATGGTTCATCGCTGAGGGCCGCCAGATCGTCCTGGCCCGTAGCAGTATAGTACGTCGTTTCCGTCATGGATTCTGAACCACCCAGCGGAGACGACACGGACGAAACGACCAGCAGATCAGTCATGTCAGCGGACGCCAACACCTCAGTCGAATCATCACTTGCGATCGGCTCTTCACTTGACGGTTGGCTTGTGGACTGTAACGCAAATTCGACCGCAGGAGCCGCCGCTGCAGGAGGCGCCGGTGCGGGCACAGTAGGAGCCTGAACCTCATCGCCAAAGCTGCTGCGCAATATCACAAAGTCGCGGAGACCCACCCTGCCGTCCGCATCCAAGTCAGAGACACGAACGCCAACACCGCCCCGCTGGCCAAACTCGCCTACCAGTGCATCGTAATCACCATCGCCAATTACACCATCGCCGTCGATATCACCCACAGCATTGCCGTAGTAGAACACATCAGCTGCGCCCAGCCCGGTCTTCCCGGTGGCTCGCACGGTCACTTTGACCCACTGGTTTCGTATTGCGCCATCGGCCCAGATCAATTTCACGCGATCGGATCCGCCTACACCCTCGCCCGGATGCACAGTAACTGTTGGAGCCGGGCCGTTCGACCATGTGTTGGGATCATTGGAAGCGTTGACCTCGATATCGAAATCATTGGCTCTGGGCGTCCCTCCCATCTCCTCGATATCAACCATAATCCCGTTGATACCGAGATTGTAGCTCGTGGAGTTAGCCACCGTGGCCGTACCGCCGGGCAGCAGTGCTGTCTTGTCGGGAGCAACGGCTGCGTTGTCGTCGCCGGTATCCCATACGGAATTATTGTAGAAGACATGTCGCCCGACAACAGCGGCGTCCGGAACTTCATTAACAGTGATTCTGAACACCTGCGGAGCGGACGTGTCCTGACCACCGCCGTTGTCCGACAATTGCACGGTCACGTCGGCGACACCGAAAGCATCAGGTGCGGACGTAAACGTCAGCGTACCGTCGGCGCTTACCGCAGGAGCAACACTGAACAGCGTAGGATTCGTGTTGTTGGTCACCG
>CAZSLS010000282.1:0-7505 GCA_964607575.1 uncultured Planctomycetaceae bacterium
ACGCGTGCTCACCGAAGCACGCTCGCTGATGCGGGGCATGCCGATAGAGGACTACCCCACCGCTCTAGCCAAACTGCGGGAAAATCACCGCGAGTTTCATATGACACTGAGCGGTTTAGAGGTGGCGCTGTTTCGCGCGTCATTGGCCTGTGGCGACCGGAGCGAGTTCGCTCACTGGGGCGGTCGTTTGAGGCGACTGGAAACCGACATAACAATCCCCTTCACGCCGGGCGGCGCCGGTCTGGGCCCGTGGCTGGATCGCGCCGCGAGCAAGGGGTTCAGGACTTTCAAGGTCAAGGTCAGCGGTAAGATCGAGGCGGACCTGGCATTCCTGCGATGGGTCTCGGAGCAACTCACGCGCAAAGTAGGCGAGTTCACGATCCGGCTGGACGGCAACCAGGGCTACACGTCCCCGACGTACCGCCGGATGCTGGATGGCCTGACTAAGGCGAAGATCGCGGTTGAGTTGTTCGAGCAGCCGCTGCGATGGGACGACTACGCGGGACTTAAGCGTATCCGCGGCCATGGCGAGGTTCCGGTGATCCTGGACGAGACAGTCTTCGACGCAGATGCGTGCCAGCGCGTTATCGACGATGAACTGGGCGACGGCGTGAACATCAAGATCGCCAAGAGCGGCGTCGCCGGTTCGGCCGCCATATGCAAGCTGGCGCGATCGGCGGGCCTCAAGCTCATGATCGGCTGCATGACCGAGACGATGGCGGGCCTGTCGGCGGGCATATACCTCGCCGCAGGCACGGGTGCATTCGATTACGTGGACCTCGACGGCGTGCACTTTCTGTTCGCCCGCCGCCGCTGGGGTCCGATCACTGTCTCGGGGCGAGAATACATCCTGGAGCCAGGCGCATGATTAACGATCCGATGGGTATCATCATGGTGCTGTTGGTGATCGAGGGCGCGATCCTCTACACCGCCGGGGCCGACCGCGCCAAGAGGCTGTTCAAGTATGTCCCCGCGATGTTCTGGATCTACTTCCTGCCGATGCTGGCCAACACGATCGGGCTGATCCCGCCGAGGAAGGACATCGCCGTTGACGTCCACGGCGCGATCACGACGTACTGCCTGCCCGCATGCCTCGTGCTGCTGCTTATCAGCGTGGACCTGCGTGCGATATACCGCCTGGGCGCGGTGGCGATCGCGGTCATGCTCGCCGGGAGCCTCGGGACGCTGGTCGGCGGGCCGGTAGTGATGCTGATCTTCGGACGCTGGCTGCCGCCGGACATCTGGTCGGGCATCGGAGCGTTGTCCGCCTCGTGGATGGGCGGCAGCAGCAACATGATCGCCGTGGCCGAGTCCGTCGACACGCCGGCGAAGATATACGGAACGATGATCGTGGTCGACACGATCATCCCGTATGCGTGGATGGGCCTGCTGATATTCCTGTCGGCCCACCAGGCGAGGTTCGACCGCTGGAACCGCGCCAAGAGCAACATCCTCGATGACCTCAAGCATCGCGCCGCCGGCGCGGGCGCGGGCGAGAGCGAGCCAATCACGTTGCGGCACTTCGTTGTGATGTTCGCCGTCGCCGCGGTCGGGACGTATGCGGCAATCCAACTTGCCGAACTCCTGTCCGTCATCCTTGCCAGACTCCTGCCCGCCACTCTGCAGATAGTCAGCCCGTCGGCTTGGGCGATCATATTGGCCAGTGTGCTGGGCCTGTTGCTGTCGTTTACCCCCGTCCGCCGGCTGGAGCGGTTCGGCGCCTCGAAGGTCGGGTACGGGTTGTTGTACTTCGTGCTTGCGTCCATCGGGGCGCGGACCAGCCTGGCCAGCCTCGCCGACGCGCCGCTGATGATCGTAGTGGGGGTCGTGTGGGTGCTGATCCACGGCGCGTTCATCCTTGCCGCCGGGCGTCTGTTCCGCGCGCCGATGGCGCTAATGGCCGCCGCCAGCCAGGCCAACATGGGCGGGACCGCATCGGCGCCCGTGGTCGCGGAGATCTACCACCCCGGGCTTGCGCCCGTGGGGCTCCTGCTGGCGGTCCTGGGCTCGATCGTGGGCACATACCTGGGCATCTTCTGCGCCCACATCTGCCGCTTCCTCAGCGGCTAGCAGCCGCGGGAGTTTCTTTCGCCGCCGGGCAAGTCCGGAATCGGGGGGAGATAGTCCGCCTCCGGCGGATTGGATTATCGAATCCCTTTTTTGACTGAGCCCGGATCAGGTGCTATATTGTCTCGAATTAGCCCGGGGAGGGTCTCCGGGCCTCAACGAACCAGTGGAACCAATCCATGAAATCACTCGACGAATCACCCGGACTGAGACTGACTACACTCTGCGTCTTATACATCGCGCAAGGAATCCCGTTTGGCTTCCTTACCATTACCCTGGCCGCGTATCTGGCTGAGCGAGGGGTGTTGGCGGCCGATATTGGGCATCTGGCGGCCATGTGCTCACTCCCCTGGGCGCTTAAGTGGATATGGGGACCGGTCATCGATCGGTTTACGTTCGACAAGCTCCGCATGGGGCGTCGTCGACCCTGGATTCTGATGGCCCAGAGTTTGATGATGTTCACCGTGATTTTCGTCGTTCTTGTACCGGACCTCACCGCGTCGGTTCGCACGCTTGGCTGGATCATGTTTATCCATAACATATTCGCCTCGCTGCAGGATGTTTCGGCCGACGCGCTTGCGGTGGACATGCTGAGCGAAGCCGAACGGGGTAGAGCAAATGGAATGATGTATGGGTCGAGCTATTTCGGGGCGTTTCTCGGCGGGGCCGGTTTGGGGTGGGTCACCAGTCAATATGGGTTGCAGGCGGCGATGACGGTTCAGTTGTGCATGCTTGGTGCGATCATGTTGGCGCCCCTGCTCTTGAAAGAACATGCTTCGAACCGCCGCTTTCCATGGGATAAAGTCGGCGAGGATCTCCAGCCGACTGAAGCCGAGGAAGCCAACGCTTCACTCCGGGAATTGATGGGGCATCTGTTCAGGGCCTTCCGCCTTCGCGCGCCCTTGATTGCAGCCGGACTGGCCCTGCTGGTCAGCATCGGGGCGTCCCTGCTTGCCGCGGTATTTGTGACGCACCTGACCCAGAAACTCGGATGGACCCAAGAGGAGTACTCCACCGTAATCGGCGGAAAAGCGGTCTTCTTCGGATTGGGCGGATCGGTGTTCGGAGGATTCCTGGCCGACCGGGTTGGACAGAAGCGGCTGGCGGGCATAGCGTCGGTTCTGTTGGGAATATGCTGGCTGGTCTACTCAATGACCGAGTTCTATTGGATGAACAAGAGCTATCTGTCGTACATGGCTTACCTGGAAACATTCCTGACGGCCGTCATGACGGTTTCGCTGTTTTCCTTGTTCATGAGCGTGTCCTGGCCCGTGGTTGCCGGGACGCAGTTTACTGCTTATATGGCCCTGTTGAACGTATCGCGAACCATCGGAGCCTGGCTGACCGGAGCCGTCAAAGGAGTGCCCGTAGCGACCATTTTTGTGGGTGCGGGTATCTTGCAGATATCGTTGATCAGTTTGCTGTGGTTCATCGATCCGTCGCAAACCCGGCGAGTGCTCGGAGAAGGCCCAGGCGAACCGGTTAAAACGTAATCCTCTATTAGAGGAACAACAAGCGTCGGTCGAGTTCGACACGGCCGCGGAACACCACTGCCCGCCGGCGCCCAGACCCCGATTCAGCTTGCTCAACGCACCGCATCACGTACAATCACTATGGAAGCCCCGCGACAGTCGCGGAGAGAGAGGCTATCCGGGAAATGTCGGTCAGGAAACTCGGCGTCAAGGAGTGACCGATTGTGGCAGGCATAATGAGACACGTGTTCGGCATCGGGGCTTGGGCGACTCTCCTTGCCGTCTTGTTCGCGGCGGGCCGGTCAAGCGGCCAGCCCCCCCCACCAGTCCGTGGTCTGGTCAAACCGGTCCCTGTGAAGTCTGATGATGAAGCACCCGCCCCCACGGATGATTCGAGCGGGTTGAGCTGGATATCGAGGGACGCGACCTATGAAGTAAGTTCCACCTACAGCAGCCCGGAAGTAACCCTTACCCCCTCGCCGGGCCTCCTGACCGGTTGGGACCCCCAGCGCCCGCCGTGGGGCGGCGAGGGAGATCCCTTTTCCTTTCACACTACTAATAAGGAGGCCAGGCCCCACATCATCATCACGCTGGCCGATATCTCGCCGGTCGAGAGACTGTTCATCAAGAACAGAGGCGGCCGCGCGGTGCACGACCGGGCCGCCGGACTAACCGTGTGGTTGTCCAAGGACAAGAAATCGTGGCGACACGTCTGGACGGCTGGGCGGGTGGCGCCGTCGTGGATGGTCAAACTCAAGGCGCCCGTTGACGCCAGGTACGTTAAGATCGGCCTGCCCAAGCCGAACTTCCTGCATTTAGCGCTGGTCAAGGTTTATGGACCGTCGGGTGACCCTCCGATCCTGACGCGGCTTGCCAAAACAGACCGTATCCTGCTGAAGGACGGCAAGGTGCTGCTTGGCGCGATCGAAAACAAGGCCTATACCGTCAAGGCGTTCTTCGGTAAAATCGAGGTCCCTGCTCGTCGCGTCACGGGCATCGTAGCCGGTCGCGACAAGCCCGCCCGCGTGCTCCTGGTGCAGGCCGACGGCCAGGTGATCGCCGCTGCGCCGACCGGTCAGTCCGTGCAGTTGAAGCTCACAACCGGTTCGACGCAGAGCGTGCCGCTGGCCGCAATTCGCCAACTCAGCTACCGAATCTCCAAGGCCAAGCCCGCTTCGTTCGCGCCCTCTCAGCGCGCGGTGTGTCTGCGCAGTGGAGACCGACTGATCTGGGCCGAATGTCGACAGAAACTGCAACTGGCCACCACGTGGGGCACAATCGACCTTCCTCCGGGAAGCCTGACGTACGTCAGGCCGGTCGACAAGGAAGGGCGCGTCCACCGCGTTCAGTTCCGCGGTCAAACGGCCCTCTCCGGAACACTCCTGCCGGATGCCATCACGTTCAAACTTGCCCTCGGCCCTACAGCGACGGTCCGCCCCAGAGACTTTATCCGTCTGACCACGGGAGCCAAGCCGTCAATGCCGGACGACCCAACTACGATGGTGATGCGAAACGGCGATCGGTTGTTTGGCAGGCTCGATCACAAGGCGCTGACCGCCCGCACGGAGTTTGGCCGTGTGAAGGTATCCCCCATCAACGTGCTGGCGATAACATTTGACCCCGCCAACGCCCACACAGCCACACTGAAGCTGTGGAACAGCAGCACACACAGAGGCAGACTCGTCGAAACCCACCTGGTGTTTGCTCTCTCCCCCGGCGGTCAAAAGGTGAAGGTCAAAATCGCACACATCGCCTCGATCATGCGTCCGTACGCCTTTCGCGACCCGGAGATACTGAAAGTAGTCGCCAAACTCATCGCCCAACTCGCCGCCGAATCTAACGAGGACCGCGAGGCCGCCGCGAAGGAACTGGGCAAGATGGACAACAGCATAATCCCACTGCTCAAGAAGCACCTGAACCACCGCAATGCGGAGGTCCGCCGGCATATCAGGAACATCATCAAGAAACTCGGTATCGAGGAATAGCTATCCATGACACGTACGTGCAAACACCTGTTTACGCCTCACCCCCAAGCCACGCACACACGTACACTGAACCGGAACATTCGAGGCGGGATCATATGAAAACCAGACCGCATTTTGCAGTTTCAGTACTACTGCTTGTTACAACGGCCTCTGCTATCGCCGGGAAAAACGACTGGAGTCAGTGGCGAGGAAAAGACGGTAGAGGAATCAGTTCTGAAACGGGCCTTCTCCAAACATGGCCCGAAGGCGGACCGAAGAAACTGTGGGAGACTTCCGCTATCGGAAAGGGGTTTTCCTCCCCGATTATTGTTGACGGCGCGATCTACATCACCGGCAATATAAAGAAGGAGCTGATGGTGTTCGCCCTTAATCTCGATGGGAGCATCAAGTGGAAGAGACCCAATGGCCGGGCCTGGAAGATGTCCTATCCCGGGTCGCGGGCGTCCTGCAGCTACAGTGACGGGAAGCTGCATAACGTGGGCTCCTTTGGTCGCCTCTTGTGTATGGAGGCGAAAAGCGGCAAGGAAATCTGGTCGGTTGACCTGGTGAAGAAGTACAAGTGCAGAGGAGAAGCCTGGGGCCTGCATGACGTAGTGGTTATCGACGGCCGCACCGTCTACGCCGCCATCACCGGCGCCGATGCGCTG
The DNA here is from genome assembly GCA_964607575.1 of uncultured Planctomycetaceae bacterium. GTDB lineage: Bacteria > Planctomycetota > Phycisphaerae > SM23-33 > SM23-33 > BS750m-G57. The sequence goes on from CAZSLS010000282.1 coordinate 6,172, forward strand.
GTTGCAGCCCTCGACAAGAACACGGGCAAGGAAATATGGCGGACCAAGAATACGATCGATGATTACTACACGTACAGTTCCCCCATTCTGGCGGATGTAGACGGGCGGAAACAGGTCATATGCTGCGGCGGCGTGTACACGTACGGGGTTGACGCCAAGACAGGCAAACTCCTGTGGAAATTCCCGCACGTCTACAGGGGAAGAATGATCGCCACCATGCCGACCTTCGCCGACGGAGCTGTCTTCGTAACAAATTGCCATCCCAATGAAGGCATAACGTACCGCCTGGACTTCAAAGAAGGCAAAGCCAGGAAGACCTGGCAGGCCGATCTTGGCGGGGACGGCTCGGGCGGCATCATCATTCGCAACGGCGTGATCTACGGCAGCCGCCATCACTACAGAAAGGGCTTTGTCAGTCTCAATGCAAAGACCGGGAAAGTCATGGCGCATATGAAGCTTTCCAGAGAGGCGGCCGTTCTCTATGCAGACTCCCGCCTGTATTGCCAAGACAGCATCGGAACCATATCCCTGCTTGAAGCACGCAGAGACGCCTTTGTGGTCCGAGGCAAACTCTTCATCGCAAAAGCGAAGAACTTCCTGGCCCATCCCGTTATCTCCGCCGGAAAACTCTACCTGCGCTACGACAAAACACTCTACTGTTACGATATAAAGAAATGAGACTCGACCCGGGCGCAAGAAGATTATGCAGCAAGCTCAACTTCCAGACCGTATTCATGGTAGCCGCGGGCGCAAGCCCGTGGTATCACGCGGGTCGTAATACAGAGCCCGCGAAGAGGGCGATTCATTCTCTCAGGCATTCTCACCGATGCATGAATCGCCATCGACGTTGGTTCAGGCCCGAAGGGCTGATTCGATCTTAGCCGGGCCCGGGAGGGTCCGGCAGGCATGCCCAAGTACTTCAGAGCCCGAAAAGGGCGACAGAACAGGCGTTTCAGTGCGCCAGAAGCGTTCGGTTCTGTCGCCCTTTTCGGGCTCACTCTTAATAGAATCGGGTTCCGGGGCCTTCCGGCCCCGGCTAAGATATTGACGGCCCTTCGGGCCTGAACCAAACGCCGCTTCCCAGTGACGTTATGCCAGACTGCGTGAAACGGTCAAACTGGACATAGATGGATTTGAAATCCATAAAATCCAAGAATGACAAACAGACCGTGATTGCCGCCGTCGCCGTTACCGGATCGTGAACGAGGTCTCCTTCGTGGTGACTTTGAAGGGATCGGCCTTGAAGTCCACGACGGCGGTGAACTTGCCTTTGAGGGTCTGCGGCACTCGCCATGAGGCCGAGCATGTGAAGCCTCACCCGTACTTCAGCGACG
>CAZSLS010000283.1:0-7468 GCA_964607575.1 uncultured Planctomycetaceae bacterium
GAACGATGCTCTATTATACCCAAGGACGAAACCTAAACCAGGAAATCCGGGTATAAAGAGTTCTCTCTCTATTCGCCCTCCGTAGAGGGTCTACGTTTTAGATTGACTGTCTCTGAGGGGGACGTTGGCGAGTTTCTAAAAGCAAAGGATTATCGTGAGCGAAATTATCCTGGGCGAAATCGTCTTGTCGTAGCAAAGGTGATGAACATACAAACGGTTCGTAGATATGAGTTTTATGGAAATGGTGAAGAGGTTGAAGTAGATATGGAGGATTCAAGAGGATTGGTTGCTACTGGACATTTGATAAAGGCCGTTCGCATAGAAGAGGAAGAGAATTAAGTAAAACCATGACTTGAGGTAGAGGCTCAGAGGAGTTTGCGGAATTAATTCGGGGTAATCGGTTGTAGTCGGGGTCAGGGGGTGTTAAGGTTTCTCCTGCCGAATGATGTGCCTGAATCTTAGCCATGCCAGCGGAGGCAGCCCGAAAACTAGCAACAAATAGACAGCTGTTAGCAAATCATCAATACGCCTACGCTTCGCGGCGGCCTCTCTGTCTCTCTTGTCATAGTTTCGCTCCCGAAATTCGCGATTCGCTTCGAGTTCCGCCTTGCGTCGCTCGCGATCCGGCTGCTCCATCATGTAGCGATCCCTCTCCTCGGGGTCCATGTTGGCCATACGGTTCCATTGGGTGATCGCAGGGACCAAGATGCACGCAAGCCATACGAAGCACAGAATTGCGGCCAGAGTTGTCTGGATCCCACGCCAAATGTGGCGAAACGCTTGTTGACGGCGGTATCCCGGCCGAATCTGGCATTTGCGTTGACGGGAAGAGGGTTCAGGTGGTGTGTAGCGGCGGCGATCTCCGTGCGGGCCGCAGCGTACCGGTTCACCAGAGGCGGCCCGGGCTTGACTCGCTTCGCGGGCCTTTCTGGAGGCCAGCAGAGCATCGCGCAACGTATGCTTGTAGGCTTCGGTCACCAGCCGGAACCGGCGTTCCGATTCGGCGGGGTCGGTCTTGGAAACATCAGGATGCCATCGTATCACAGCCTTACGATAGGCGCACTTGATCTCCTCAATCGTGGCATCAGGCGCGATACCGAGTGTCTTGTATGGATCTTCGTTTGCGTCCATCTCCGAACCCATATGCTAGACCACATGACGCAACCCAATTCCAGAACTGGGGCAATGAAGATTATACCACAATATTCCGATACACCCAATAAAGAATCGCTGGTAGCATCGGTCATATGGATTCGGTAAGCGCAAAAAAGAAGGCCTAGTGGTTCGGGGAGGACCAGGCCTTCAGTAGGGGCTCTCGATTCAGGCGGGGGGAGACCTGAACTGAAAGCATCAAAGCAGTATACCTTATGACCGCATCCCTGTCAGGTAATTCCTATGATTATTGTATAGTATCCGCCTTATCTCTTTCTAGCGGGATTCATGCATTTTTCCCCTTGGTACAATCCGAGTCAACGTCGGGGTCAGGCTGCGTTAGGCTTTAGCTATTAAACTTACACTTTTGAACGTAAGACGCTAACGGCGGACGGCGGTCCGGCCGCATGATGCGGGCGGCGTTATCCGGTTTTCAGTTCAGGGTCAGTTCGGGGGGCACCGCGCTGCGCCCTTCGACCCGCCAGGCGGGCTCAGGGTAGAAAAGCGGTGTCGAGTCACCGCATCTCCAAATTACAGCAACATCTTCGCGCCGCGATCGTTGCCGTTGTCCCAATGGACCCAATGGACCGTCCTTGTAAAACCGGGACTCATTTCTTAGACTATCCGAGCAAACATGAACCGCTGCTCTCTGGGCGGCTGGAAGGAATTACAAATGTGCGAAACGCCAAACGAGACACCAGACGAGACGCAAGACGAGACGCAAGACGAAGGTAAAGCGACGATCAGCTATGACGATTTCTGCAAGCTCGATATGCGGGTCGCGACGATTGTGGAAGTGGCGGAACACCCCAATGCCGATCGCCTGATTGTCTTGAAAGTGGACCTCGGCGACGAGACACGCCAGATCATCGCGGGCATAAAAAGCTACTACGCCCCCGAAGCACTGCTCGGTAAGCAGATCGTAGTCGTGACGAATCTCGCGCCCCGGAAGATGCGAGGCATGGAGTCAAACGGGATGCTGCTGGCGGCAAGTGCCACCGAAGGCGATGAGCTGCGCGACGTGGTGGTACTCACGACTGACAAGCAGGTACCGGCGGGCTCTACAGTCTCGTAAGTTGCATCGCGGGCTCGGGCACTGGCTAACGGTTCAGCATCTCCAGCGCCAGGTCCGCGGCGTTATCGCTGGCTGGGGGAGTGGTCCGCAGGGGAGAGGTTACTTCCCGCATCGCCTCTCGCATGTCATAGAGGCATCCGAGGTCCTCCATGACGTCGAGCACCATCTCGCGAACCGGTTTGACGCGCCCGTACCAGGGCATGAGTTCGGGCACTATCCGCTTTCCGGCGAGGATATTGACCAGCGCGAGGTGAGGCGTGCTGATGCCCAGGAACGGACCGACAATCTTGTGTCCGATCGCATTGACGCGATAGAAGATCACCATCGGAACGCCGAAGTGCGCCACCTCCAGCGTCACCGTTCCGCTGACGGCCACTGCTATGTGAGCGTTTCGCAGAATGTGCCTGGTCTTGCCCACAACCACCTCAACGTGCGAAGGCAGGCGTCCTTTGCATGCGGCGTGTATGTTCTTGGCGCCGACGTCGTTATGGGCGGTAATCGTGCAGACCGCCCTGCTCCACCGGCGCCTGATGGCCTCGGCCACGTTGAGCAGCGCGGGCATGTGACCGGATATCTCGCCGGACCGACTGCCCGGAAGCAGCGCGACATTCCACGTGCCTTCGGACCACGCCTCAGCCAGGTCCGGTAGCGGGCCCTCGACCGGCTCGAGCGTATCGAACAGCGGATGACCGACATACGTCGCGTCGACGCCACGATCGCGAAAATACCGTTCCTCGAAAGGCAAGATGCAGGCCACCTTATCTGTAAGCCTGGCCATCTTACGCACGCGCCACGGCGCCCAGGCCCAGACCTGCGGGGCAATATAATACAGTACCGGAGTCCCGATGCTCTTGGCTGTCTTGGCCAGATGCCAATTCAACGCCGGGCTGTCAACCGGTATGTGCAGGTCCGGTTTGAGATCTTTCATCGCCCGCTTGATCCTCGCCATCTGGCGCATCCAGTAGCCCAACCTCAGGATCGGTCCGCCCAGCATCGCCGCCTTGATCGTGAGATCGGCGAGCAATTCACAACCCGCAGCGGCCATCTTCGGTCCGCCAACACCAATGAATCGCGCCGAGGGAAGCCGCTTGGCGATGGCGGTTATCAGGTTGGCTGCGTGCTGGTCGCCGCTCGCTTCAGCCGCCGAAAGAAATATCGTAACCGGTTCAGTACTCATGATTTTGCGCATCCGATGGCTGAGGCCATCGCGTGTCCCGCCGTGTGGGTGATCGAAATCAGCACCGTATCAATACCGAGTTGCGCAGCTACGGAACTGCACCGACCGGAAAGGCGAATCTCCGGACGCCCCGCCGGATCGTTGGATACTTCGATGTCCGTCCAGCGAATTCCGTTCGTCCAGCCGGTGCCCAGGACCTTCATTACGGCCTCCTTGGCGGCGAACCTTGCCGAGAGATGTTCGATTTTTCGCTTGCGACCATCACAATAAGCCAACTCATCTGGCGTGAACACGCGATTGAGGAACCTATCGCCATGACGGTCGATAACTCCTTGCAACCGTGTACATTCGACCAAATCAATTCCGTGCGCTATGGCATTCATATTGTTGTGAGGCCCTGGCGGCGGTGGATTGCGAGGAATTTCCTGGCTTTCCAATTTAAGTAACCCGCCCTTCCAACCGATAACTTATTGGGCGAAGAGCGCCCATAAATAATCGAGACCGACGCGGTTTGCAAGTAATAGAGCTTCTTAAAAGACGAGGAAGCATATCTTGGCCATGGCGCAGGACATCAAAATGCAGCATCAGCAACAGCTAGCGAAGCTGAATGCAGAGGTCCTGGAACTACGCCGTTTGCTTCGACGGTCTCAGAGAATGGCATCGGTGGGCACGATAACGGCAATGATCGCCCACGAATTCAACAACATCCTCACACCAATCATAAATTACGCCCAAATGGCCAAGACCAATCCCGATCTCACGAGCAAAGCCATCACTCGGGCCGCAGACGGGGGCCTGCGCGCCGCGGAGATATGCGCGGCGATCCTTGGTATGACACACAACTCGCCGGTCAAACTCGAACGCGTCTCGCTCAGAGTCCTCCTGAAAGAGATGATCGTGGCAATGGGCAGGGATTTCGCAAAAGACCGTATCGACCTGGTTGTTGATATCCCCGACGATTTGCGGATCACCACCAGGAAAATCGAACTCCAGCAGGTACTCCTGAACCTCCTGATCAACGCCAGAACAGCCGTCATGCAGAAACACACCACACGCCGCATAACAGTACATGCCGCCGAAAAAGGCGGGATTGTGACCATCCGCGTCAGTGACACCGGTATGGGCATAACACCGGGCAATCTCGCGCAAATCTTCAGCCCGTTCTTCACAACAAAGGACGGCGAAGACGATGAGGAACAGGGCCACGGACTCGGTCTGGCGCTCTGCCGGGAGATTGTCGAATCCCTCGACGGCGACATCTCCGTACGCTCCGGCCGCAACGAAGGCGCCACCTTCACCATCCACCTCCCCCGCTGATCGCATCCGGGCCCCCCACCGCTCACCACAACGCCGCAGGTGTCACATGTGGTTCACAGGTTCCCGCCGGAGCCCTCCGCCGTTAAGCGAGTACTCACATCGCATAAGATGCAACTTCAACTCCTTATCATACCGCCTGATAAACACCTTACATCATATCGTACCATGTAGATCCTTTGTGATCACAACCGACGACGACCGGTCCGCCCGCCGGAACTGTGAACCTGCCAACCACCCCGCTATATATCCATATTCCTCATCTTTAGCATCTGTAACACATTATTTCCCCAGCACCTCCAGCGATACATCCGCCAAAACGGGCGCCTGAAAACTCCGCTTGACGCCGCGTTATATGTCACAGGCAATTAACATCTTGTACCGCCACCCGTTACATCAACGACATGCAACAAAATCCGTCCGCCCGGGGCTTGCCCTGCCGTAGATCCTGAGCAAGCGAAGCGTGTCGAGGCGTTCAGGCTGGAATTAGGTTGTGCGATTCACGCCTGGGTGGTTAGACTGACCTTATGCGGAGGATATCTGGAACGGGGCTCCTGCCCCTCCGCAGGATTCAGGATTCAGTATTTCGGGCGGATTCGAACATGCGAAAATCCATACTGAACGTATTCTTCGGAGTCATGGGCGCCGCTCCCTGTGTGGTGTTCGCCGTACTGTTCTTCCGGATATGGCAGACGCCGATGGCCATCGACGAGGGGCGATGGGTCAAGCTCGCCGTGGGCATAATGGCCCTGGAGTTCATACTCGTTCATTCCGGCGGTCTGCTGGGGGGTCTGGCCCGGCGGAAGGATGTCAAAGGCCTCCCGACCGATCTTCGCAGGCGGATACTGATTATGCTGGCGCTGGTCTGCGGCTACACGGCGTTTGTCGTAGCGTTCTCGGTCGCATTCGACAACTGGAGCCTTTTCTGGATATTCTGCTGGGTCACCGTCTCGCGTCTGCTGACCATGATCCAGGACGCCAGATACGGGTCGCGCATGATGACCGACCGCACGCTGATAAGCGTGCTGCTGTACCTGTTCTGCGCATTGTTGTCAGCCGTGGTCCGAATACCCAGGGGCGGTCTCACGCCGGAGGTCCTCGATGCGGTCTATCCCAGCCGAGGAGAAGGAATATGGGAGCAGGACCCCCAGCAGGCGCTCCTGGCCGGGATGGTCTACTTCGCCCTGCTCGGACTCTGGGAGTTCACCGCTCCGTTCCTTGCCGACAGGAAGAAACGCCTGCCGCCGGCTTGACAAAGACTTGCTCATGGATGCCCCCGGAACCGGAATGCAGTGATTCATCCACGGTTGGCAGTAATACCGTTATGTCGCATTTGATTAACGCCGATCCCTGATTTGTTGGATCACTGTCTTAAGGGCCTGGATATCCTCCCGGAATTCTTCAGCCGTGGGCGGAGGATCCCCCTTCGCTGAAACCGAATCATGTGCTGAAACAATACCATGGCAGCGATGGTACAACCTGCAGATTTCCGCGACATCGGATTCATCGAGCCCGACCACAAGCTTCAGATTGCTGACGCGAATATAGTCCTCGAAACGTCTGACTGTACCGTTCAGGACGAAGTCCTGAACAACTCGCTCGATCGTTGCACGTAGCAAATCATACTGTTGAAACATCTCCATCGCCAAGGCCTGATGCGGTTCTGCGGGCCACGGGAGCTTCTGGAATCTCCTCTGTTCCGTTTCAAGACTGGCGATTCGCTCTTTGTAACTCTTATGAAGCCAAGGCAGACCCTCAGAAACCACACCCGTGCATGGCGCAATCTTCTGCAAAAAACGCAGGCCCGGAGACAGCGCAATGTCATTGCATTCCTTTTGCAGCTGATTAAGAAACACAATATCATGGGTGAAGACGATCACCTGCCTCTGGCGCGACTCGGACGCCAAGCGTTTTGCGACTTTCCCGCGCCGCCTGTGATCCAGAGATGACATGGGGTCATCGAACACGATGGCTGAGGAATGCTTGGCAAGACAGAGTTCCGCCAGGAATGATCCGATCGCAATAGCTCGCTGCTCGCCTTCGCTCAGGATGTCCTCCACTTTGCTGCTCGTTGGAACATCCAGCAACAACTGATGCATGATCTTGCCCCTCACATTCCGATCTTTGAGCTTCGTCTTGATGTGGCCCATGCCAAGGTTCCTGAACTCTTCGTCCAAGGCGTCCTTGAGGGCTGCAGTAACCGCTTGGCTGGCAAATCGCTTTGATTGCCGTGAAATCGGACCGGTATTGAGATCCCCTCTACAGGCCTCGAGCGACTTTCTCATCTTCATCCCCTTATGCAGAGCAAGAACCGGTTGGAGAGATGAAGAGAGGAGTTTGCGAGCCTTCAAATCTGTGCGTTCTTCCCTCAGTGGTCCGCTTTGTCTTTCGTCTGCTGTTTTTCGATAGGTACGTGCTGCCTTGAACTGTTGGGCTGCAAGTTCACGTATCTTCTGACGAGGATTCTGAGAGACGGGTGGAATAGATTCCCATTCACCGGAGGTAATGGCGTTAAGCATGCTGTCTCGGCGAGTCTTCATGCTGGCCTCAAAGGTTTCGATCAGTGGAATAATTGTCGCATCCAATTGCTCCAGTTCGCCTCTAATCGCGCCAACCGCTCCAATCTCAAGGACCGCCTTTCCCGTCTCCTCTGCTCCTTCGACAAGCTTTTTGCTTGCCCGAGATGCCGTTTTGGCGTAACCGTTCAGGCGGGGCCTCAGACGCTCAGTTGACCTCGCCAGGCTCTGTTG
>CAZSLS010000284.1:0-7397 GCA_964607575.1 uncultured Planctomycetaceae bacterium
CGACAGGATTAGGATTGGTCGACAGAAGCTGGTGACTTGCTTGCTGCGCGGATGGTCGTCCGCGGCGAGAATAACTGTTTGCAACATCAAGGCCGCATTGCTGGACATGCCGCATCATGTAGACGGTGTCCAGCGTGCGATCGAAACCCATGCCTGCAAGATTCCAACCCTGCGGGAGATTGTCGAGGAAATCGTCCAGCTCGAAGACGAGTTCTCTGAAGTGGACTACAGCCTGAAGAACCGAACGCTTTCGGTTGTGACCGAGCCTATCGAATTGGACGGCGTATACCTCGGGCCGTTTGAGATTCGGCTGCATGTTGAACGGATCGCCTCGGAGAATCCGCAGAATTCGTTTGATGTTGTGGCTTTGGATTCGCATCCGGCATCGTCGAATAATTCGGTGACGCACCCTCACATTTCAGACGAACGAATGTGCTGCGGCGATGCGTCGCTACCGATCAAGTCGGCTGTGGAAGGCGGGCGATTGAGCGATTTGTTCTGCCTGATTCGCAGCGTGTTGGAGACTTACAATCCGGATTCGCCGTACATCTCTTTGGATAGCTGGTATGGACGGCCGTGTCATGATTGCGGCTATACGATCCCTGAAGATGAAACGTATTGGTGCAGCAGTTGCGAACGAGATTTCTGCGACGAGTGCGCATCGTCTTGCAGCGGATGCAGCGAGACCACGTGCGGCGGATGCCTGAAAGAGTGCCCAGTGTGCGACGACCGTTATTGCGACAGATGCATCACAACCTGTTCCTACTGCGGGGAGACGATCTGCTCTTCCTGCCTTGAAGAACAGCAATGCCCGTGCATAGAAGAAAGGGAGCAAGAAAATGAAGACAACAAACCAGAAGAGAAAGCTAAAGACCCCGCCGTCGAAGTTTCTGAACGTGACCGAGAAACCGACGGACGCGTCAGAGTCGAGGCGGCATAGCATCCGCGAGTTGGAGCCTGTGCTTCGCTTTTCGCCGAGTGCGTGGGCGAAGTTGATGTTCTTCCGAGATCATGGAGATTGCGAGATCGGCGGCTTCGGTGTCTGTGCCGGCGACGATCTGCTGCTCGTAACGGACTTTGTCACAGTCCAGCAGGATGTGAGTTCCGTATCCGTCGCGTTCGATGATGAAAGTGTTGCCGATCACTTTGATGACCAGATAGATCTCGACCGCCGACCTGAACAGTTCTGTCGGATATGGGCGCACACACATCCCGGCAACTGCCCGCAGCCCAGCGGCACAGACGAGGAGTGCTTCGGACGCGTCTTCGGTGGTTGCGACTGGGCCGTCATGTTCATTCTTGCCCGCGGCGGCAAGACCTTTGCACGGCTGCAGCACAACACCGGCCCCGGCGGTCGGATCAACATCCCAGTGGAAGTGAACTACTCGTCTGAGTTTGCCGGCAGCGATCACGAAGCCTGGCGCGTCGAGTACGAGCAGAACGTTCGAGTCACAGGCGTTCCGTTTTACTTCGGGCGAGATCAATGGCAGGGCGACACCGACGGCCTGTGCTTTGGCGATCAATGGCTCGAAGACCTGGAGGATATGGAGCCTGACGAGCGTCAGGCCGTTCTGGCCGAACTTCAGGACCGACCGGATCTGTGGGCGAGGGAGGGAGCATATGTGTAATCAACATGCAGATAATCCATTCAGCAACATGCCGGTAATCTTCAGCTATACGCGGGCGCAGGCGATCGAAGACGGTGTGCTGATTGACCTTACCGAATGGGCTCAAGAAACCGGCTTCCGCTATCCCGTTGCCTGCACGGCCGCGGTGTGGAACGACTATGTAGTACCGAACGAAGACCTTCGCTTACTCGGCCAGTCCGAACGTGGCCGAGCGCACGATCTGTTGTGGATGCTGCTGTACGCGATACGGCGCGGCGCCGGAGATCGCATTCACTTTGAAACGCTCTTTCTCCAGTCGTCGCATCGACGCGTCACCGCCCGATTCAAGGCCATATGCGGCCCGGGCGACAATGGCGAGCCCATCATTACGATCATGCTTCCCAACGAGGACTGATCGTTTATCACCTAACCCAAAAAAGGAACTCTGGCCCATGAATGAAACCGATCGATTCAGCCGGCAGCGGGATGTTGTCCCCGCCGAACGGCTGGCCGAGTGCGACATCACGATCGTCGGCGTGGGCGCTTTGGGGCGGCAGGTTGCGTTGCAGCTTGCCGCCGTGGGGGCGCCGCAAATGACGTTGATCGACTTTGACATCGTCGAGGCAAGCAACTTGGCCAGCCAGGGCTATCTGGAAGTGGACCTCGGCCGACCGAAAGTCCAGGCCACCGCTGAGCAGTGTCGCCGGATTAACAGCCGCGTCGAAATCGTCGAGACCAACGACCGATTCAGACGGAGCATGAACGTCGGCAGTGTTGTGTTTGCCTGTGTAGACACGATCGACGCCCGCAAACTCATCTGGGACTCGGTGAAGGATAACGTGTCCTTCTTTGGCGATGGCCGGATGACCGCCGAAGTGATCCGCATCCTTACAGCGTGCGATACCGACAGCCGACAGCATTATCCATCGACGCTATTCACGCAGGCTGAGGCACACGCCGGCGCCTGCACATCGCGAATGACAGTCTTCGCAGCGAATGTCGCAGCGGGAATGCTGATTGCACAATTCAGTCGCTGGCTTCGTGGCCTGCCCACCAGCCGGGATCTGACGCTGAATCTCCTGGCGGATGAATTGAATATCCTTTGAGAGCAGTTCCCCAGTCGATCCAAACATCAAGCCCGTCGGGGTCGTCCTCACGGACGGGTCTGTGCCATCACAGCGATGGCGCAGGCGACCGCCAAGGCCCCGACGGGTTTTTCCATATGCACAAGTTACCCGTAACTAATCAGCCTTCTGAAAGGAGCACGAGAGAGATGTCTTTGAAATTAAAAAGTATTTTGGCTGCCTTCACTGGCCGCTCGGATCACGTTCGCACCGGCGCTTCTCGCCATCGCGTACGACGTCACACCCGAGGCAGACCTCGCGGCGGCATGACAGTCGTTCGCGAGTATCGCCGCCGCAATCGCGGTTGAGTCGCAATCACGAAGGAGCAAACAGATGAATAGAATTATCGAACAGCAAATCCAGCGCCTCGGCCAGTTGCGGTTGCAGCGTCAGCAACTTGAGACGCAGGAGCAAGAGTTGGTCCGATCCGTTCGCGGCCAGATGGTCGAGCATGGCGTAAACACAGTTTGCTCGGACGAATTCGAGGCGAAGATCATTACCCAGGAGCGCCTCACTGTGAAACCCGTCGCTTTCCACCGGGCGGTCACCAAGAAGGAATTCATGGAAGCGGCGACGATCAGTGTGACCGCAGCCCGCGAAATCCTCGGCGACAGGAAGTTGAGAAAGATCAGCAGCGTTGCCGAGACCGTCCAACTTCGTATCACCGCCAGGCGGCGCAGCCCCGCGGCGACACCGCAGAATACGGCCTCGTGTGGGGCCACCGTATAGAACTATCAACACTCGAAAAACACAGCCGGCCGGTTAGGGCTTTGCCGCCCTGACCGGCCGGTTCTCTATGCGCCTAGATATGGTGCGAAAGAAAGGAACATGCCATGAACTCGATAGTAAGAGACAGAGATGTCATTGCCGTGGTTCGAGCCCTGGACGCAGCGGGAGAATTTAACCGCCGGGCGAAGAGTTGTCCCCGGCAGCATCGCCGGGGCCTGTATCGCCGTAAGGACCTGGCCTTGCAGGAGGCGCTGATGATTGGCCCGGGGCAGTTCTACGTGGACAGCACCGATGGTGGCGATCCGCCCATTCTCGGCGTGACGCACAGATACAGTGCTCGGCGTTTTCACGTCCGCCCGGATCTTATGCCCCCGGAGATCCAGGACGTGTTGGCGGAAATGTCCATGATGGCGGAAGCAGACAGCGGTGTTTGCGAAATGCAACCTGCGGGAAAGTGAGGTCAAAAATGCAACACGACTCAGATCAGACCAAACGGAATCCAGGCAGAACTGGTGATGTCGTCCCGCGTGATGAACGCGATATCGCACGGGACCGTGAAGAACTCGCGCAGCTAATTGGAGAGTTGCTGGCCAGACGTTGGTTGCGGAACCAGCGAGGCGCCTCGCCAGGATCTGGCGAATAAAGTATAATGTTTTGATAGGGATGATTATTGAGGGGCCGCGGCATCCAGGCGAGGCGAGATGGGCAAAGAAGCAAAGAAGTCGAAACGGCGAGCGAAAGCTGGGAAATCAGGTCGAACTGCGAAGCCACGCCGTTGTGCGACCGCCAGTTCGACCGAGTGTACCGGCGATCAAGCGAAGGATAATCCGCACTGGCGCGAGTTGAAACAACTCCTGGGGGATGATTGCCCATTGCTGCAGGTTAATGCGCTCCATGTGATCCCGTCTAAACTGATCACAAAACTCAACGTGCATGTCCCAAAGTTGCTGGGTGCTGGGCGGAAGGCGGAGATTCTCCTTGCAAAGTTTTGCAAGGAGAATGGCTTCGCCGGATTCTGGCGCCAAAAACCCTTCAGTTATCTTTCGCTTGGCCGTCAGGACATTGACTTCATGGACGCCGGAGGCATGGAGGTTTACCGGAGATTGTGGCCGGGCATGTCGACGTCTGATATCCGAGAGAAAATCGAGGCGGGCGTTGTGCCTGGTGCGGTTGTTGGCGCTCGAATGCAGGCTTATCTTGGGTGGTTGGTGACTGAGCCTGCTTACAGGAGCGAACTGGAAGCCCTTCGGGGGCAGGGTGAAGCTGTTGTTTCCGAATGGCCGGATGTCGCGGCCTTCAATCGGATCCCCACGGCGGAGGATGCCCAACGTCTGGGGATTCCGGTCTCTGATGTTGCGGCTCGGTTCTACGAATCCTACCGGCAGTTCTGTCGGCGATGGTGCATTGAGCACCTTGTCACATGGGATCTGCCGGTTCCCTGCAATCCGGCGTGGGGTGTTTCGGTGGGGGCGTTGAGCAGAGATGCGTCCGATCAAGGCGTTTTGCTCATTGTGCCTTTTACATTCATACCGCACGGAAAAGTCGACTTGTTGGATATGTTTGAGCGCATCCAGCAGACTGCGGCGCCGGATCATTTGCGTGGCTGGATTGACAAGGGTTCCGCCAGTCGGATGGGTGAGGGCGAATATCGCTTCGCGAGTCTGTTTCTGTTCCATCACTACTGGAATCTCATTCATGACAGATACGGGGAGCGAGCAGCACGGCGTAGGACTAAAACCAAGGCCGCGATCGGTGAGTTCCTTGTACGTGATCCAACTCTGTCTCATGATCCAGGTACGGGTATGGCCAACAAGCTATTTGCGCTGATGAGAAAACGGCTTGCCTTCAGTGGGTAGTGCTCCAAGCGTGTCTGATGCCTCGTGATATGCTGCTGATCTGCCTGTCCTTCTGGTCTAGCGGCTGTTGCCTTCCTGGCCAATTTGACAAGATTAAGCAATTGTAATCATATCTATCCGGAGGATTGAGAATGTTGAAAACTGCGGCATACTCTCTCTCGTAGCCGTCGAATCCGTGGCGGAATCAGGGGGCATAAACTATGGATAAGATTCTGAGATATTGTCCAGTATTACGTTGTCCTGGCGTTTGCGAAAATAAAGGTACGATGTCGTCGGTGTGATGACAAAACAGAATCTTGTGTAGCGTGACGAAGCATGACCGTTCGGAAAGACAGTTTGAGCCAAGCCGAAATCGCCAACGCGTTCAAGGACCAGATGGGAGAGATATTCCCGCCGATCTTGAGCCTGGAAGATGTTGCGCGCTTGTTGGGCCGTCCAATCAGTACTCTACGTGAGTGGATCAGTAAGGGCTATTTCAAAGGCTGTTTCCGTAAGCGTGGGAAAAAGTTATCCTTTTGGCGTGATAGAGTTGTCGAGTTTTTCTTCAATGGACCGGATTGGGAGTAACAAGCATGGCAAATACCAGCAACGAACGAATCCCGGTTGGCGACCGCGTGGTAGTGTACCGACGCGGCGTCAAGGGAATCTGGACAGCGGAATTCAGTGACGGCGGTGAACACCGCCGAAGATCTTTGCATACGAAAAACAAGAAAGTGGCGATCCAGCGTGCTACTGAAGTGGCTGGCCAATTGGAAGCGGGCCGTTTTCGGGCCGCCCCGAATCGAGTCTCCATCCTGCAAGCCATTGGCGATTATATCGAATTCTTGGTCACGAACAATCGGGCGCACCGGACAATAACTCGATACCGCGGTGAACTTAACACGTTCGCTGACTTCGCCGCCGAGCGAAATGTTCGGAACCTTACGCAGATGTCGATATTAGTGTTTGATGCGTACCGTGCCCACCGGTCCAAAGATCATGAGCCAGCAACGGTGTATCACGAAAGCGTCGTGATCAAACAGCTGTTCAAATGGGCCAGGAAGCGGGGCTTGATCGTGTCGAACCCGATTGTCGATTATGATCTGGACAAGCCGCGCCCGAAGGAAAAGAAAGCACCTTCGCTGGAGCAAGTCAATTTGATTCTCCAGCAGTGTACGCCCAGGCGTCGGGCAGAGATCGGCGTGCTGGCTTTCAGCGGCATGCGGTCGGGCGAAGCCCAGGGCCTGAAACGCGCCAGCGTGAACTTGAAGGATGGTTGGCTCGATATTCTGGACCAGGTTGATGGGCCTACGAAGACGGCCTCCAGCGTGCGTTCCGTGCCGATCCATCCGCGTCTCCTGGCCCTGCTCCGGGCCTTGCCCAAACAGGAGCATGAATTATTCTTCGTGTCTGAGCCATCGGGGATATATCCTGATGGCGGGCAGCCAATGAATACTAAACGTCTGAACGAGTATTTTAAGGCCGCTGCCGCCAGGGCGGGCATCGAGGGGTTCACGTGTCATTCGCTACGCCACTTTTTTAAAACGTTTTGCATCAACGAGGGGGTGCCGCGTGAGATGGTCGACCGGTGGCAGGGCCATACCGACGGCTCCGTGAGCGGCCGGTATTACCATGTCCAAGATTCTATGTCTAAGCAGTTTATGGACGGTGTGCCATTCGGGACGGATGGAAAACAATAGAGATTGAGGCGGCATTTGTCGGGGCGTGTGGTCCTGACAAATGCTGCCGATCAATACAAGGAAAGCAATTATGCTTACCAGAAAAACTCAATCGTGCTTGCCAACGAGGCGGGCGAAAACAAGACGCATGGATTTTAATCAAGGAGTTCAATCATGAATGTTAAGAAGAAAATGTTGAAGGGCTGGTTCAAGGTGGCCGTGGTGGTATTTGCGATCAATGCCGCAATGGTAGCCGCAGCCGGTGGGGATTTCAGGCGGGACAAAACCGGGACACGGCCGGGCGCAGATACAACAGAGGCTTCGCAAGTGCCTTGTTATCAAAGTCTTGCGAAGTCTCGTTGTTATACAACGGAGAGGGCGGGATTCGAACCCGCGGTACCCTTTCAGGCACACTGGTTTTCG
>CAZSLS010000285.1:0-3328 GCA_964607575.1 uncultured Planctomycetaceae bacterium
CATTCGCCGACGCGGTCCGTATTGAAGGTGTCAGCCTGAATCTGGGAAGCGGGTCGCGGCCGGCGGCCCATCTGACGGCTAACACGTGGGCCGCAATGTCCGAGTATAAACCCGAAAAGGCGTTTGGCTACAAACCGCCCGGAAAGGACTACACCGTATTCGGCATCCAGGAGCAGCCTTTCATCACCGAGGCGTTCGCAACACACACTTCCAGGGTCCAGAACCCTGACATGACATGGGTCGAGGATTCGTGGAAATGGGGAGCCGCGATCGAACTGATGAATTTCAGCTCGAGAGAGATCGACCTGAAAGACTATGGGCTGGTCTTCGGCACTAACCTGAACAATGATACTGCCGTGTACAGGTTCCCTAACGGGTGGAAGATTTCCGCAGCCACCAACACCAAAGGCGGCGTGCTGGTCCTATACGACTTTGGGGCCGGTAAGGGAGATGTTACCGCCGACGATGTGTTTGGTGTGAACACCGGGCAATGGAAACAAGTCGAAGGCCTCAACTTCGACAAACACACTATTCGATTGGTGCGTATCGCTAAAGACGATGGCGGCGAAACGTACAATATCCCTATCGACCACGTCGGCGCGAGTACGGACCCCGCTAACCATTGGGCAGGCGGAAAAGAGCCCGTTGACCTCGAATACGCCCAACTCACCGAAGAGGTAAGAACCCTCGAACAGACCGACATGGCGTTGCGGACCCTCGCAGCCAACAGCCGCCGCGATGATTCCTTGACCAAGCATCGCTACTCGGTGGCCAAGTACAAGAAGACCGGCCCGAACCCACCTGCAACTCATAAACTCGGACAGGCTAACGCGGTTACCTTTCCGGAGACAACGCTGAAAGAAGGCTTCCGGATAAAGCTGCCCCACGGTCTCCTGTCCGGACCGGGAGCAATCTCGGACCTCTATCTCGCCGGTCCGATCCTCTACGACAACGCCAGTTCCGCGCCGGCGGACCTTCCGGAACTACTGGCAAAAGACTACGCCATCAAGGAATCCCGCGGACGGGCTAACTCGCACGTGAAGAACGACCCGATCCTCAATGGCGATCCGTGGAACGTCTATCCTCGTCAGCGCGGTGCTACGGAGATCCCCTGGCCTCTGGTGCTCGGAGAGGTTATTGAGACCGTGCCTATGGACCTGGGAAGAGGCGATTCGCCGACCCGTGTATACGGTCGAATAAACATCAACACCGCCAGCCAGGAGGTGCTCAAGCAGCTTCCATGGCCCACCGGTATCAATGCAGCCTCCGGCGCCGCGAAGATCATCGCATACCGAAACAGCAAGGGTGGCTTCGTCACTCCAGGCGAGCTGGCGCTTGCGATGGAGGGTCTGACCGGGAATGATGCTGAAGGCCAGCCGCTGGACCGGGACTCCATTTACGCCGCCATCAGCAGTTGCGTAACCGTAAACAGCGACATGTACGCGGTGACCGTCAGAGTGCAGCTCGGCGCCTCGAAAACACCGGCGGCAGACCGATCGTGGTATTACCTGGCGGTAATCGACCGCGGCTGCGCCATGTTCTCGACCGACAAGCCGGCGGTGCTCCTGTTTACGCAGTTGAAGTAAATCTCCGGGCCCTGGCGGATGAGTACGGGCGAAAGTCAATGGCGACTTCCCTCCGGTCGTTGTATCGCGTGGTCGGCAGGTGTATCATATCCAACCATGTCTCTACCGAATGGTTATCTCGGTCGGTCGGTGCTGGTTTGCACGATCGCGATAGTGCTGGCCGGTCATGTCGCGCCACTTGATGCGGTCGCCGCTGCGCCTGTCCTCCTCGAAGGATTCGAGAAGCCCCCCGCAGCCGGAACCGGCGCAGGAGTCAAGACCGTCACATCCGGACCGGGCCTGACACAAGGTAGATCGGCTGCTGAGCTGTCCCCCGGCGGAGCGATTGCAGTCCAGGTCCGCGGTGTTGATATCGCCAACCTTCCGTGGCTTCGATTAGACACTCACCATACCGGCGACGGGACTCGGGGGTTAAAGATTACGGTGAACGCAACCAGCTTCGGCCACAGAGCGCTAGGATATGTCCAAACGGGTAAGGATACGCTTGCATTTCCGCTGATAATGGTAGTCCCCCCGGTCGCCAAAAAACCCGATAAACGAGTGTTCACCATCAGGATCACAAACTCAGACGATATCCCGATTGTGGTCGACAACCTCCGCCTCGAACCACTTGTCCGGAAACCACGCGGGGCTGTCCTTCTGGATTTCGGTAAATCCAGGAGCAGGGCCTGGCCCGGATTCATCAGGCAGGGCGTCAGTAGCAAGAACCTCAAGTGGAAGGGCGAGAGCAGCTACTACACGGCGTACGGCCTTGCGTACCCGGACCCGCTGACGCGGGATTTCGTCGGCCCGTATTCGTCAAACCTGGGCAACAACAGTAAAGTGCCCGTTGGGATCATCGCCCCCAAGCCTGTATCGATGGCGGGGTGGTTATGGGTGACGCACTACGGAAAGGGTTACACCCAGCCACAAGAGTATATCTGCCGCGCCGCGATGAGCCGCGGCGTGGGGAAGAAACTGACCCCCAGCCAATTGGTCGGTCCGGGCGGTCTGCTCGAAGGAGCGGGCGGTCTGTGGACACCCCAGTGGTACGCCACAAACTACGCCGACCACTTCGTGACACTGATGCCTTTTACGATGCTCAAGGGCAAAGCCATGGTGGAACTTGGCAATTGTCAAATTGCGGCCCTTGCGATGGTCCCGAGTTCAGGCCGCTCCTCCATGACCGCCTGCATCAAACAGATACAGAACGAACTGGTCCGGTTTCGCAGACAGTTTGTGATGAAACACCTGGAGCGGAACCCCTGCCGGCTCGAACCGACCGATACCGAAAAGAAACTGGGGCTGATGCTGTTTCGCGTACCTCCCGACGATGCATTCACCGGTCTGTGGAAACCCCGGGCCGATCAGCGAGTGTGGGCAATACATGAAATAGCGCGACCCGGCGGAACGGTTCGCATCCCGCTGGCGTTCGTACCGTTGCAGAGAAAATCCGTGGTCTTCAGCATAACTCCCGGATCGCTTCGATCCGATTCCGGCTCGGTACTAGTTTTGAATCGAAACAGCTTTCAGATCGATCGTATGCAACTGGTCCCCGAAGTGCGAAAAGGGATCGCCATACGGCGCCCCTGGCTGGCGGCGGCGAAATCACAAGTCGTCGACGTCGGCGAGATTGGATACGTCTGGTTGACCGCCACCATACCCCCGCATGCCAAGGGAGGCGTCTACCGCGGGACCTGGAAGCTGGGCTCCGGCGCCGCCCGCACCGATATACCGGTCGAAATCGAGATCGTGGACTGCGG
>CAZSLS010000285.1:3428-7366 GCA_964607575.1 uncultured Planctomycetaceae bacterium
GCTCTGATACTCACCCCCGACAGTTCATCTCTTGCTTCGCAGATCGCAACCTTCAAGAAGCTCAGCGGCGCCAGGGCGGTTTATCTGCACCTGCCCCGCGCCGACCGCTTCGCAATGGGCTTCTACACCGCCGCTATCCAGGCCGACGGCTACTTCGTGTCGAAAGTCTTCATGAGTGGCGGACCGTACAACGGGTACTACATCGATGGAAACGGCCTGGTGGCGCCGCAAGCGGGCGGCAGGCTCGCCAAGACGGTTTCAGCATTTCGTATGAAGCAGGCCCGGGACGACCGGAACCTCTTTTACCTGGCCGGGGCGATTGTTGCCAAAGCGGTATCGGAGGGCGCGACCACCGATGAAATATCGGATGTCCTTTCGGAGATCAGGTCGCGTGCGGCATCTCTCAAGACCCTCAAATACGACTACACCCACTTCGCCACGACGGCGGTTTCACAAGCCGAAATGGATTCCTGGCGCGTGTCTCTGTTGAACGCCATGGGCATCGTCAACGGGCGCCTCGTCGAGGCGAAGCGGAAATGAGGCGCCGTCTTCATCGCCCCGGGGCGGTGGTCGGTTGTTTCCACTCCAGACGATACAGGACCGGCGAATTGGTCGGGCAGGGGATCGCATCGGTGTCCGCCAGCAACTGAGGCGACAGGCCTTCCTGCTCCGGCGAAACGATATACAGCGATCCGCCCTCCAAAGCCGCGCGGTATCCCCGCGGGTCATCATCGTACGACGGTAGTAACCGGCCGAACTCCGACATCCGGACACCTTCAAATTGCCGATCTGCCTTCCGCGCCACCAGCAAGGGGTACACCGACGTGCTGTCGGCCAGGATAACGCTTCCGGGGCGCACCCGGGCAAGGGCCGAAACGGAGAATCGCTCCGCCGAATCTTCGTTCTGCTTCCACGGAATCAGCCAATACCGCATCTCGTCGCGAAACGGAAGCTTGCGACCCCGCTTGACCTGAATACCGGTAGCGCCAAGCAGCGTCGGGGCCGAGGCGTACAACGCGGGGGAGGCTGCTACTGACACGACGCACAGCACCACTGCGTATATCCGCACGCGCCGCGAAGCATCGGCCAGTATCGATAACCCTATCCCCGCCGACAGGGCAACCATCACCAGTGTGGGCAGAATGAACGTGAACTGGTCGGGCACGGGATAGCGAATAAAGAACAGCACCTCTACCGCCGTCACCGCCCCCAGGACAGAAGCCAGAGGACCGCCAAGCCTGCGTCTCATCCCTATCCAACCAACGATTGCCAGAGGCCCGAGCATCGAAACGAAATTGAGCGCCGACAGCGCCATGTTCGCCTTGAAGTTCTGCGACAGACGCGAGGCATTGAGTACTTGGGCAGCGTATCTGCCGAACAGCGCCGATCGCATCGTGGAAGCAATGTCGCCGGTGGCGACGTACTCGTGAATCACGAATCCCAGGTACAGGCTCGCCCCGACCAACCACGCGCCCACCCCCCCCGCCAGGGCCCTTCCGGACAAACGCCGCCTGAAGACCAGCACAACTACCAGCACAAAGTATATCGGGAGGGCAAGCAGCGCGAGATTGTGCAAACTAAGCCCCAGCCCGCTTACGAAAGCAAGTCCCGCCAGAGACCGACCCGAAGGCCGGCGCACCAGGACCACCAGCAACCACAACTCGGCGGTCAACACCGCGACGAACCACGTGTAGACCTCCGCCAGAGTTGAAAGCCACCAAACCGTATGCGCCACCGCCAGCATCGCCACGGTCAACAGGGCAATCCACCTCCGCCCGGTAAGAAGCGTCAATACCGCCGCCAGATTGGCCAGGGCGACGGCCATACCGAGCCCGCTGAAAAAGTTCAACCGCCCCGCCAGCGTGCCTATGGGAATCCATTTGAGTATCTGCGCGGCGACTATATACAGAGGATGCCCCAGCGCGAGGCCCCGCTGCCCGACACAATCCGCGTTAAGTACGCGCCACTGGAACATACCGCTGTCCTGCCAACTGACTCCTCGCTGGGCGGTCAGGGCATAAAGCAGCGTGAATACCAGCACGCACAGACACCACGCGCGTGCAGTATGAACCGGAGGGGCGAGATCGATCTTGTCGGGTTCGGATGATACCATATCGCCTCATTCTTATCGGCATCCGGTTGCGGAGGGCAATACATAAAGGTCTCGCAACAGAGGCCGACAGGAATTTTTCTTACCCACCGGAGTCCCGAAAGTCGATAGAAAACTCTGGCAGGATCGTTTGGGATGTTTGTTCGGCGCGAGCATGACAACAGTAACAGCCATGATACGCCTGGTGCGCCCGGGACACTGGATCAAGAACGTTATCGTTCTGTTTCCAGTGGTCTTCGCCATGCGCACCGAGGATGCCTCGGCGTGGGGGAACGCGGGCGTAGCAACAGTCGCTTTCTGCCTGGCGTCCAGCGCGATATACATCTTCAACGACATCCGCGATCGCACGACAGATCGCCTCCATCCGCGAAAGAAGGACCGTCCTCTGGCAACCGGTCGGATCAGCGTGACGGCGGCATCGGTCGAATCTCTATGCCTGATGGCCGGTGGTATCCTCGTCGCGCTGTGCGTCAACAAGCTCCTGCCCGTTGTCGTGATAATCTACGTGCTGCTTCAATTCGCATATACGCTGCTGCTGAAGCACAAGGTCATCGTCGATGTGATTTGCATCGCATTGGGTTTCGTTCTCCGGGCGGTCGCCGGCGCGATCGCCATCGGCGAGGAGGTCAGCTCGTGGTTGTTCGTGTGTACTTTCACCCTCTGCCTGTTCATGGGCTTCTGCAAGCGATGCAATGAAATGGTCACGCTGTCGGAACCTCGCGAGGCATCAGGACATCGCAAGGTGCTGGCGTCCTACAATCCCGAACTGCTGACGCACCTGATAACGCTTTCGGCAGGCGTGGCGGTGGTCGCCTTTCTGCTGTACGCCTCGAGCAACCGAACCACCGAACATTTCGGAACGAATTACCTGATGTATACCCTTCCGATCGTGGTCTACGGTATCGCGCGTTTCGCCATGCTGTCCATGAAGGGTATTTACGCCGACCCCACCGACCTGTTCCTCCGCGACAGACCGTTCCAACTGACCGTCGTGGTCTGGTTCGCCGCGGTAATTGTAGTCATTCGATGGGGCCTCGGTCTGCAGGAATGGCTGGGCTCGTTGATGCGATCGACCGCCGCAAGCTAATCGGACAGATCCCATGCACAAATGGATACCACTGATCGTCGCCCTGGTCCTGAACGCCGGGGCCAACGTGCTGATGAAGGTTGGCGCCAATACCGCCGGTCCGCTGAGCGATAACGCCTCGCTGTGGGCAAGGATCACCAGCTTCCTGAACGCCGCGACGATTCTGGCGATCGTTCTGTTCGCCGCAAACGTGCTTGCATACAGAAAGGCACTGGATAACCTGAACGTCTCGGTGGCTTACCCGATCATGGTCTCGACCGGAATGATCCTTATAACCATTGTCGCCGCGACGCCGGTGCTTGGCGAACGAATAACAATCACGCAGATCGTTGGAATGGTGCTGATAGCCCTGGGAGTGTGGTTGGTCGCCGGCGGTCTGATCGCAAATTCGGGATAGCAGCCCCCAACCGAGGCGATTGCATTTCCGGAATTGATAAGGTAATCTACTTACCAACAAGCACCGCACAGAATCGCCGGATGCGCGGTTGTTCGGTAGGAAAGAAAAGCTTATGCCCGCAAGATTCACAGCCACAGAGGTAATCAAACCGCTCTGGCATATCGGTGCGATAGCTTTCGCTGTGTCCCTGATCGCAACGCCCATTGTTCGGGCAATTGCCTACAAGGCCCGGATCGTCGACCGCCCGGACGATCTTCTCAAGCCTCACACCCGCCCGATAGCATACATGGGAGGGGTGGCGATGTGCCTTGGTATGCTCTTCGGACTGGGATACTACGCCGCCA
>CAZSLS010000286.1:0-7331 GCA_964607575.1 uncultured Planctomycetaceae bacterium
GCAAGTCACTGTAAACAAAGAAATACAAGCGCGCCAGAAAAAAATGTCGCTCACTCGCCCGGAGACACCGATAGTATCATCCCAAAGGCTTGATGTGCATTGGGATGGGCATGACGCCATCTGCCCGGACGGCGAGGAATACAAGGAGACACAATATGGCGAGAAAGCCTGTCGTGGCCTTTTTGATGCTGCTGCTGTTGTCGGCTCCTTCGCGGGCCGCCGACGCCGAGACGGCGAAGCTTGGCGAGCGGGTGAAGGCAATGCGCCTGCAATATCGCAGCGCCAAGGGGGCGGCCGCCCGGAAAACGGCGGGCACATCGTTGATCGCTGCCCTGGTCGCCCTGGCCGATACCAAGGCCACCGGAGAACATGCAGCCGAAGCGGTCAAACTGTATCGCGAGGCAATTCCCATCGCCACAATCCTCCGTAGCGGCAAGGCAGATATCGCCGCGAAGCTCAAGTCCGCCCAGGCCCGGGCGCTGCTCGAGAAGAAGCTGATGGTCCTGCGGGCGGCGCTTGCCGATGCGCCCGACGACGCCAAGACCCGGACAAAACTGATATTCTTCCACCTGCACGAGCTGGACGATCCGGCGGGGGCCCGGAAGCACCTGACTGAAGATATCGACGAGGCGATCCGCACTTACATTCCGTTGGCAGCCAAACCCGTCGAGGAGATCGACCCGGCGGTATGCCAGGAGTTGGGCCAGTGGTACTACCAGCAGACGTCCAAAGCGTCCGCCGCCGGAAAACGCGTCGTATTGACCCGCGCGATGAAATACTACGAGCGTTACCTCGCTAATACCAAAGATACAGGCATAAAGAAACTCAGGGGGAAGCTCGCGCTCCATAAGATCGAGAAAGAGCTGGGCAAGTTCCGCACCAGCGTAACGATTCACTGGAACATGGCCGACGACGCCGACGTCTACCTCAACGGTAAGCCCCTGCGCGAATACAAGCCGAATTTCCGCTCCCGGAGGGACGAGGCCCGCCAGGTATTCTCCGCCAAGGCGGAACTCGGGGTCGGGGACGTCTTCACGGTAGGCGGGCGGCGCGGCGGTTCGTACGGCTTCCTGCTGGTGGCGATCGACAAGAAAGGAAAAACTGTCTGGCAGAGCGACACGAAGAACTGGCACGCCTATGTCCCCATCGACGCAAAGAACTGGTACATGCCTGCCGTAGCCGCCAGATCCCCGAAGACAAAGATCACGGTGAACCCTCGTCCGTGGGGGGTGCAGAGCAAGATGCGGAGCAATATGCGCATCACGGCGCAGTCGATCTGGCCCGGACCGGGCAGCAGGAGCGCCTATCTGGTTTCCGTAGTCCGCTGATACTTTCACCGCCACAGCGATCTGCCGCTACGCCACTTCGTAGGCGCAGACGATCTTCCCATCGCCTCTGCATGAGCACAATCGGATCCCACCCGGTAGCCCGCAATCTCAAGAGAACAGGATTCTCTGCTCCGGTTCCGACTCTTGCTGTCTTGGGACTTGTTTTCTTCGGTCTCAGAGAGTATTTGTTGGTAAAGACAACCGCGGACCGACAGCTATTACCCTCCACCGAAAGTCGAACAATCAGATGAACTCTCCTTACAGTCGTTTTATTTGGACCGCTGTCATCGGGCTTCTCTCCTCGGTCGCCATGAACCGATCGGCCCGCGCGGAAGACTGGCCCACATTCCGGCATGACCGACTTCGCACAGCCGCCACCAAAGAGAAGCTCAAGCTGCCATTGGAGCAGGTTTGGGTGTTCCGCTCGCGACAGTCGAAATATGCGCCGAAGTTCAAGGGCGACCTGCACATCGAAACCACGCCGGAATTCAATCGCTACGCCCTGGCGATCACCGCGGCGGACGGTTCGCTGTTCTTCACCAGCGCTGCCGACGGACGGGTGGTCTGTCTCGACGCGAAGACTGCGAAGATTCGGTGGCAGTTCATCGCAGGCTCGGCTGTCAATCGCGCTCCGGTTTGGGCCCACGGTAAGATATATGTCGGAAGCGACGACGGAAAGGTCTACTGCCTCGACGCCAGGACAGGCAAGGTCGTCTGGCAGTACAAGGCCGCACCGGCCGACCGGTGGTTCTTCTCCTTCGGTCAGCTTTCGTCCATATGGCCGGTGCGAACTGATATCGTGGTCGACGGCGGCGTTGCCTGCTTCGGTACCGGCGTCTTCCCGCACGACGGAACGTTTGTCTACTGCCTCGACGCGCGGACCGGTAAGCGCCTCTGGCGCAGCAGCTCGCATCCCGAACTGCTGAACCGCTGGAGCCTGGCGCCCGTCGGGCATATCTATGTCACCGACCAGAACATCTACATGCCGATGGACTTCAAGCCGTACAAGTGGCCGGTTTTCACTTCCTTCAAGCGATCGGACGGCAGCTACGACGCCTGGGCCGGGACCGACCCCGAAAACCCCGGATACGGATCCGGCTTTGATCCGATGGCTGGGGCCCGCAATGGCAAGGTGCACTATCGCGGCCATGATGCGCAATCGATCGAGGAGGTGGTGGACAAAAAGACGAAGAAGAAGACAAAAAAGACAAGACAGCTTTGGGCGGTTAAGACGCCGGGCTATCACGTCGATACTTCGTCGGTCCAGGGCGTCCCGGTCATGCGAGGCGCACCGGCGATGTACGATCCCGACCGTTGCACCGTGATCTACGCCGGTGGGGTTGTCTACAGCGCCGCCTACCGAGTAAACACGGGCAAGGGCGTCGATGGAAAGTTGTTTGCCCGAGACGCGGCCGATGGCAGGGAACTCTGGTCAGCCAAGATTCCCGAATGGCCCAGCCAGGTGATCGCTGCCAATGGAATGCTGTTTGTCAGCACACGCAGCGGCACGATCCACGCCTATGGAGCGACCGGCTCGAAGAAGATCGGCCTGGTCGCCGAGACTATCGACACCGATCCATTCAAGGGCAGCCCGTCACTGGCTCAAGCCGCGATCGACATCATTGCCAAGACCTCCAGGACCGAAGGCTACGCGGTCGTGCTCGATTGCCGGAGCGGCGCCTTGGCGTACGAACTCGCCAAGCGCACGAAGTTGCAGATTTGCGCCATATTCGCCGACGGCGCCAAGGCCACAGCCGCGCGAAAAGCATACGACCGCGCGGGCATGCATGTCACCCGCATCGTGGCGCTACATCGGAAACCCGGGGCGGACCTTCCGTATCCGTCGCGCTTCGCGGACCTGATCGTATCGGAAACCGCAGCTGCGGGGGGCGAACTCCCGGGCAATATCAAGGAGATATCGCGCCTGCTCAAGCCGATCCGGGGCGGTGCGTTTTTCGGCGGAAAGAAAACGGAGAAGGCGGCCGTGTCCAAATGGATCGCGGCGACCAGGCAGACCAACTGGCAGATCGTCACCAAGGGAGGTCACTGGGCCGGACGTGTGGCCCCGCGGCTAGCCGGCGCCGGCGGATGGACGCACGCAATGGGCGACGCCGGCCACACGATGTGCAGCCACGACGCGGTGCTGAAGGGACCGCTGGGCGTGGCGTGGTACGGTCCCCCATATTCGAGCCGGGGTTCGAAGGGCATCTCACCTCCGATCATTAGCGACGGAGTCCTGGTCTGCCAATACCAGAACTACATCGACCGGAAAATCACCTGGACGCAGGGCTTCGATCAGTACACCGGCCGGCGGTTGTGGCGGCGCGAACACTCGCTGACCGACACCTGCGCCGGTCCGGGCAGCGTGTTTCAACGTTACCTCGAAGTAATAGTGCGGCTGGATCCGTGGACGGGGAAAGAGCTTTCACGGCACAAGCCTCCGTTTACCGACGGGAAATGGACGGGCATGGCCGCCGGCCCGGACGGCAAGACGCTGTACGCCTCGGCGGGCGGGAAGGAATGGTCGTGCATTCTGGCGTTGGACGTCGCGACCGGAAAGCAGAATTGGATGCTGGGCGGACCCGGCAAGGGGAAACAATGGGGCCTCTGGAGCGCGCTCAGCGACGGTCGGATGTACTTCCTCGGCGACAAGGCGACAGGCGCCCGCCGGGCCGAAGCCGTCGCCCAAATGAAAGCCTGGCTTAAGACGTTGCCCGACGACGAGTACAAGGAATTCGCCGGCAAGATCGAGAAACACGACTTCCGCATCCTGACAGCCGTCGACGTAAAGACCGGCAAGGTTCTCTACGAGCGTGGTGTCGATATCTCCAACGCCGGCGGCAGTTGGACGCGCAAGGTGGTGGTCAGCGGCAGGCGGCAGTACGAACCGTTTCTTCGCAGTGGTGTCATAGCCCATGGCGGGGTCGTCGTGTTCTGCTCGTGGGCCGGCGCCGACAAGTCGTGGGCGGTCTGGCCGGGAGGCGGATACAAGGGACGGGCGCTGGCCGTCCACGATGGCGCTACGGGCAAGCTCCTGTGGTATCGGTTCGGCAATTATCGCGCTCGCCCGGTCGTAACCGACGACTACGTGATCGCCGAGCCGTGGGCATTCGGCCTGCGGTCGGGGAAGCCCAGAACCCGGACACATCCGATCACGGGAAAACCGGCACGGTGGGCATTCTGCCGCTACAATAAGCAGTGCGGCACTTTCGCGGGCTCCAGACACTTCGTGTTCGGTCGGTCGCGTGGAATAGGCTACCACGACCTTCTCCGCGACCGAGGGCTCTACACGTTCCTGCAGAGCCGGGCGAGTTGCTGGGTCGACACGTCTTCCGGCGGCGGAATGATGATCAAACCGCCCCACGCCATCAGTTGCAAGTGCGAAGTCTCCATGCCGTTCACCGTTGCCCTTGCGCAGGTGCCGCAAGAGCCCGTCGTTCCGCAAACTTACGCCCAACCGGGCCCATCGCTGCCCGTCAAGCACCTCCATCTCGATCTCGGTGCAACCGGCAGCCGCCACGACAAGAAAGGTAATCTGTGGGTCGCTATGAGGCCGGGCAAGCACCAACTGCTCCTCATGTTCGGTAACAAGCCGACCTTCTACAAGGGCGGTGGGCCGGTCCGGCGGAGCGCCAACTACACGCCGATTGAAAACACCGACGTACCGTTTGTCTTTGCCACCGCAGCACGCGGCCTGCAGAAGTGCATCATTCCTCTAGCCGAGTCCGGCAACGCCACTTACAAAGTAAGGTTGGGGTTTTCGGCGCTGCCGGGCGACAAATCCGGGCAGCGTGTCTTCGATGTGAAACTGGATGGTAAGACCGTCCTGACCGGCTTCGACATCATCAAGGAAACTAACCGCCCCGACCTCGCCCTGTGGAAGACTTTCGACGTCTCGGCAGGCAAGGACCTGACGGTCGAACTGGTCGCCAGGTCGCCCGCGCCAACCGCGGCACAGATGCCGCTCATCAGCGGAATGGTAGTACTACGGAAATAGACAATCATGTGCAAGATAACAAAGTTTGTTCTGGTTGGCGGCCTTCTTATTTCGGTCGCGGTAGCGTCGGCCGAAGAGCGGGGGCGCCCGGGTAAGTTCCGCCGCCTGCCGGTCAAGGTCTACGTCGACAAGATGACCGCCGGATGGATCGGGCAGATGGTCGCTGTCGCCTGGGGCTTCCCCACTGAGTTCAAGTTCAACGGGAAGATCGTTCCGGAAGAGAAAGTACCTCTCTGGAAGCCGAAAATGGTCAATAACGCATTCAATCAGGACGACCTCTACGTGGAGATGACGTTCCTGCGGACACTGGAACTGTATGGCCTGGATGCGTCGATCCGCCAGGCGGGCATCGATTTCGCAAATAGCGGGTATCGCCTCTGGTGGGAAAACATAGGCTGCCGCAGGCTCCTGCGCAAAGGCATTGCTCCGCCGGCGTGCAGCCATCCGAAGTACAACCCGAGCGCTGACGGCATCGGGTACCAGATCCAGTCTGACTTCTCGGGTTTGATTTCGCCGGGTCTGCCCGTCCGCGTCATCGCCGTGGGAGAGGTTTTCGGGCGCGTGACTAACTACGGTGACGGTCTCTACGCCGGACAGTTCATGGGCGGCATGTACGCCGAGGCGTTCTTCGAGACAGACGTAGTCAAGATCATCGAGGCCGGTCTGAAGTGCATCCCCGCCAAGAGCCAGTACGCCGAAATGGTCCGCGATGTGCTCCAGTGGCGCCAAAAGAACCCCGACGACTGGAAGAAGACCTGGCGGCTGGTCGAGGACAAGTACCAGTTGAATCCGCAGTACAATCGGTGCAGGCATCTGGTGCGGCGAAACAATTTCAATATTCACGCCAAGATCAACGGCGCCTATGTCGTTATGGGTCTGTTGTACGGTAAGGGCGATATCGACCGGACGATCATCGTCTCCATGCGTTGCGGACAGGACTCGGACTGCAATCCGTCGTCGGCGGCCGGAGTGCTCTGTACGACGATCGGCTACAAGAAGTTGCCCGAGCGGTACATCTCCAAACTGGACCCCAAGGGCAAGTTCAGCCACACGCCATACACTTTTGGCAAGCTGGCCCAAGTGTGCGAAATGCTCGCCCGGAAGATCGTTGTCGCCGAGGGCGGGAAGATCGACAAAGACGACAAGGGACAGGAGATTTTCGTTATCCCCGTCCAGGTACCCAAACCCGGAAAACTCGAACAGTCCTGGGTGCCCGGTCCGGTCAAAGAAAGCAAGTTCACCAAAGAGGAAATGAAGAAGATCACGGCCCCCCGCCCAAAAAAGTGATGTTATGCAAAATCATCCCCTGAAACGAACGGTAAGACGCTTGCCTATTGCACTGCTGTGCCTGGTGGTCGCCCTTGCCGTCCGAATCGGTGAGTCCGCTGAGAACAGCAAGGTTGCCCCGGCTGATCGGTTTGAAGATGTGACGGCGAAAGTCGGACTCGCATCTCTGTCGGGAGCGGCGGCAGCGTGGAGGGACTACAACAACGACGGCTGGGTGGATATGTACGTTGGCGGACAGCTCTGGCGAAACGACAAGGGCAAGCGGTTTGTGCGGGTCTACAAGCAGCCGCTGTCGGGCGTTGGGCTTTGGGGCGATTTCGACAACGACGGCTTTGCCGATCTGTACTGCTGGTCTGGAGGGGGGCGATTGTATCGAAATGTCAGTGGGCAGCGGTTCGTAGAGGCCGGGCGCCTTGCGAAACTGCCTATGAAGGTTTCACTCGGGGCGGTCTGGGGTGACTTCGACGGTGACGGGTTTCTGGACCTTTATGTCGGCGGGTACGAGAATCCGTATCAGCCCGACGGACTGTATCGCAACGACGGCAGGGGCGGTTTCGCCCTGGTGTGGAAGACGCCCGGAAAGGCCATGCCCGCACGGGGTATCACCGCCGCTGACTACGACGAGGACGGCGACTTGGACATATACGTATCAAACTACCGCCTCGTACCCAATTTGCTCCTGCAGAATGACGGCAAGGGGAACCTGGGAGACGTTGCGG
>CAZSLS010000287.1:0-7242 GCA_964607575.1 uncultured Planctomycetaceae bacterium
GTCAAATGCCAGGTCCACGAACTCCAGGGAGTGAATAATTTCACCAGTGCGACTGCATCGGCGCCCTGGCCGTCAGTGCTGCCTATTGCAGGCAGGTCGAGGAGTATTTCGTCAGGTATTATGTTCATAATGGCTCCTTTCACGAACCGGCGCACACGGGGCGCTGCGAGAACAAGTGGCGCAGTTCATCGGGTCGGGATTGGGGTAGAATGTTCCGATGCAGCCGCCCGAAACATCGAGGCCGTTCCGGGCGGGAGATCATCACCACCATCATCACGCGACAGCCCGAGCGTCCCACCGCTGGCGAAGCGCCCGCAGCCGCTGGCAAACAAAGGCCGGCGATACGCCCAGTTCGGCGGCGATTTCTATTTGCGCGTGTCCATTGAGTTTCATCTCGACGATCTGCTGGTCTCGCCGATCGAAACGGTTGATGAAGGATTCCCAGTCGAGCTTGGCCCCAACGACATCGACGATCGGCCAGCGCCACCTACGGTCGGCAAAGACTTTGTAGAACGCGCGCTGCGGATCGCCCTCGAAATCATCGAGGCTGGTATGTTCACCGATCCGCTCTCTCGCCACGCATGTTGCCGACAGCGCGTCGAGACTTGTTGCACCAGTCAGCCGTCGGCCGGACAGTACGCAGTGGCCGCTGTACCACGCCAGATTGCTGGCGCTCGGTTCACGCCCTCGACGACGAGCGGATTGGTGCGTCCCCCACGCTATAGCTGTGGCTTCAGCGATGTGTTCCTCCTGCAAGTCCGGGTCATTTGAAAAGAAGCGGTAACGCAGTCGGCTGGTAAGTTCCGGAAGCATTCTTTCAAACTCATGGCGGATTTGTGCATCGGTAGGTTCTGCGATCGCGATCATCTTCGTGTCTCCATTGCGGGAATGGTGGAGACCGCTTCGCTGCGTCCCATGCGCAGACATCCCCCGATATCGCGGAGGCAGCGGTCTCGAAAAGAAAACCTGCCTCCGCTTTTGATGCGGAGAAACCAAGATTAGAACTTGTCTATGGTGTGGTTGCGGGATGTACATTCCGCAACATCGCATTCAGGTGTTGGAGGGCCAAGAAAAGCCTGGTGCGAAACAGTACGCGAATCGACCGATCGGCAGTGTTCGGATAGCAACCCGGGGTTGGAAAAAGGTTTTTCATCCATTACCGGTCGAGACGGACTCAGTTGCCGTTTCGCAAATCCTTAAGTCGATCGATCAACTGCGAGGCTTCAGGTAGTGTCAACTGATTCACCGGCCGGTCGAACAAGTGCATGGCCTCCTGGTCCCCATCGAATCCATTGTCGCTGCAGATTGCCGCGATGGCATGCTTCTGCTTGTCCGTAGCCGGCCGTGTCTCACCGTTTGACCGGACGTTGGAGCCCCCGCCGTTGGTGGGAGCTGATGTCGAGATGCCGAGTTCTTCATCAACGGATTTCTTGGCCAGCGCAAAGAGCCGCCTGATCTTTTCGTGCAAGGCATCGGTGTCATTGACAACGGCCGACTCCAACTCCAGTTCGACGTTTACCGACGCTCCGCGCGAACCATAGTTCGGCTCGCCGATTTTGCGAGATATGCCCGCATTGAGTTTTATCATACTGGTTGTCCTTTCATGTTTGATTTCCTGGCGGCTTGGTGCATCCATAGTCGGGGGACTGTTTTGCTCGACTGTTGGAGTTCCAGGGCGCGCGGGTCTACTTGGATGGGCGAAAACTAACCGGAGAGTCCGTGAAGTCAGCTTGAAAACATCCCCCAAAGCAGCTCCTGCAGGCTGACCACAAAGCTAATTCCTCGGCATGTATTTATAGCTTAAATGTTCTGTAAATTAAGTGAGATCGATGCATCCAGTCCTTTAATGGGCGCCGGGATGCGGAGAGGTCAATAATCGATAGCTTGCATGAGTCGTATAACCCGGGGCCTTGTTACATGACATGGGCGTACGGCGGTGCCTGCCCAGAATCACGCATTTTCTACGGAATCTGGTATACTGGAACTGGTCCGACGCTGATTCAGCGATGGGAGCGTTGTAGTATCCGCCGATATTCGGCGGGAAGGGAACGGAAGAATGGCTGACAAGACAAGTAAGCAGATTCGCAAACAGCGGGTGACCGCTCCAAAGAAAAAATCGAAGAAGAAGTCAAAGGCAACGACGAAGTCTGAGCCGATGCGTCCGCGTGATCTTGATACATGGGCCGGGCTTGTCCGATACCTTGGAGAAGACTGCGAACTTCTCAATCATGAACCGTTGTACGCGATGCCGATGCGATTGATCGATCTTGTCAAGAAAGAGCTGCCCGAGTTACTGGTTGGCGTGGAGAAGAAGGAACGAAGTCTGACGAGATTCTGCGAGGGACCGGACATCATCGGATTTGCATGGCAAAGAGGGGTCAGTAGTTTCCTGCTGCATACCAGGCCTGTTGACGCATTCAACAGGGACACCCTTGAGACACTCTGTGAGGGCGAGGAACTGGCCGGTTATTCCGAAGTCCAGGTCGAGGTGTGGCTCAAAAATCTGGAAGCAAGGAGTCGCGATGTCGATTCGCGGCTTGTCGGTTATGCCGGGTGGCTCATGAGCACGCCGCAGTTCCTTCAGGAATTGAGCGAACTCAAAGGCAAGGGCGCGGCTGTTGTTTCGGAGGCAAGGGAGTTTCCGATGATCTCGTGGCTGCATGACGACGCGGAACTGAGGGCTGAGGGGCGGCTGGGCAGGACGTCCAAAAAGAAATCGACTTTTCCAAATGAATACAAGGATTTTTGTAAGAAATGGTGTCTCAATCGCCTGGTGACTTGGGAGCTGCCCGAACCGACCGGTCCCTCGGGATGTCGACTGGTTGCCGGGATTATACCGGATCTCGCGCAGCAGGGCGTCGGAATGTTTGTCCCTTACGGTTTCATGAATCCAACGGAGATCAACCTGTCGCAACTGGTCAAAAAGTTGAGGGCCGGCACCGCGCCTGAGCACCTGAGGGATTGGGTCGACGATGGGCTTCAGGAGCGAAAGGGAGCCAGTTTCGAGCGTTTCGCGCAGTTCTTTGCTTTCAAGCATTACTGGGAGATAATCGAAACGCGGTACGGTTCGCGATTGCGGAAAAAAAGAGGCAAGTTCAAACATATCCTGGGCAAGTTTCTGTGTGGCAAGGGCAGTTGGACGTCCGCTCGGGACAAGGGCCGTGCACTGGGCAATAAACTCTACACGATGTTCAATAGCTCCCGATGTGAACTCAAGAACCCGTAACCGATTTTCATCAAATCATAGTTGTCAATTCACTTCATCGCTAGCGTTCAGAAGCGATATAGCCATCCGGTCCGAACGGCAAATTGTATCATCAACTCCGCCCCGGCGCTGCGATTAATTTCGTTGCAACGGATCCACTAGGAATTTTACGAGCGGATCAAACTGGGGAGAAAGTAGCGCTGGTTTTTTCTGATTTCCATCCCGTATCGCGAGATTTGTATGTGCCTTAGTTTGTCATGTAGTAAGGCGCATGCAACCTCTAAGCCTATCATGAACAGCTTCCGCGGCAGGCATGCGACGCGGCAGCAAGTATAGGAGCATCATAATGGATGCTATTGCTTACAAGATCAACCAAGACGCACCTTTGCAAACTGGCGTTGACGGGACCGATATTCCGTCAGCACCCGAACCGACGCCATCGGTAGAGGCCCCCTCGGCCGATGTTGAGTCCCCGCCGGTTGCCCCAGAGCCCGAGCAGGGGCGCGAGCCTCCGGCGCCGTCCATGGGAGGTGGCGCCGAAGTTCAGGTCGATGCCGATGAGGTTGCCGGCGGTGCGAGCCCGTCTGAAGAGGACGATGAAATCCCAAACGTATTAGAACAAATTGATGTTGCCGAGAGTGAAATTCCGTCCATCCCCGAATCGGAGCCATTGGCGGAAGTTTCCTTGGCCGATAACGAGTTCTTGCCGGATGCTGAAGAGGCTGAACAAGGAAGCGAGCCGTCGGCATCGCCCGATGGAGATGACGTCGGAACTCATGTGGATGCAGATGAAGTCGGCGACGAGGCGGTTCTGTCTGAAGAGACGGAGGCGGAGTTTCAACGGATCAAAAAACGCTGGCTGCGGAGGCCGGCTGTCCAGTCATCAGAAGCCGATCCGTCGGACGATGCGCCGAAAATCTCACCGGAGATGGCGCGGTTTAACGATGTCATGGACGAGCAGGACCCGCTGGAAGTTATCAAAAAGTACCAGAAAATGGAAGACGAGGGTGCTTGGCCCTGCGACGCCGACGATGACGCACCGGCGACAAATTCTGAGCCAAGGTCTGCGCCAAAACCTGAGCCAAGGTTCGATCCACAGCCTGCTTCAGATGGGCCTCGAGGACAGGGCGAATCCCCTGATCCGGCCCCGGAGCCGGGCGAAAACGATGGCTCCGAAACATATGTGCGGTGTGTCGATACAATCAACAAGCTCTATAACCCAGATCGACAATTGCCTGTGGCAGAACGCGAAGAAATGATGCGGTGCTCCCTGGCGGCCCTCCTGAAGGAGTTTAATCTCCATCACGACGGCACAATGGCTTTAGTCGATATGCTATATGACGTAGATGCTGAATTGTACGCAAAATGCGCCAAGGGGTGGGTGAAGCGCGGACTCTTCGTGAGTGCGGGCAGTTTGGATCCTGTCGCGAGATATGCGTGGAATAAAATTACGATTGTGCGGCCGTGTCTTATTGGCGATTTGGGACTCACCGATACCGCTGATATCGCGATGCTCGATGTGGGATTAGGGGCGTACATTCAATACTTGGAGCTCACCGCGGATATCAGACGGTTGAACTGGGATGAAGCAAGCCGCAATATCGAGCAGGTTGCGGCACGGGCTCAAGTGAACAGCGCTGCGCAGAGTTCCCTGAAAATTTATCTTGGGATTATGAAAGAGTTTAGTCGCAACAAGGCCAAGAAAGACGCCGAAGACTCCGGACGCCAACGAAACGCTCCACGCCGGTCGCGTCATCCGCGCCGGACCGTTGAGAAATCGGTTGCCGGAGAGCAAATCCTCAGCGAATACCAGGAAGCTAATTCGGGAGACCGGTTATCACAAAGTTCGATGGAAGATGCGGAGGTGCAATCGTGAGTAATGCTTCAGGTACAACGAATCGGCCAGCAAGACACCAAGTGTCAGACCAGGCCGGTGAGACTGTCGGTCAGTCCATTAACACGGTCGCTCCTTCGGAGTCTGCCGATGAACGGATCCCGGTGGTCTGGGACGAGAACGGAAAGTGTTCATGGCGCGACGAGGCGGACGGCGAGACGATTGACGTCAACGATTTTCTGCAAGGCTTTGTGTGCGAAGATTCTTTTGAGGCGATGCAGCGACGCGCAGATGAGATTGGCGCCGCCCTGGCCGCGACGGTATACCTGGCCGGCCGGCAGACCGAATTAATGGCGCTGTTGACGGCGCTGGTGCACGTAGCGCCAACCGGGATTATCCTACCTGGAGGGCGCCGGTTGAGGTACGGACCGCTCCAAGGCCTAATCGTTGGCGAGTCGGGAAGTTTCAAGACTACAGCTACCAGCGACCTATCGGAGCAGTTGGGCTTGGCCGAGTTGGCGACATCCGACACCACGACGCGGGCGGGTCTGCTATACCGTGTTCGAGGCAAGGATGTTGTGCCCGGCCTGTTGCCTCGCAATGATAACCGAATGGTTGTCATCGATGAGTTCCATAAGACCAAGCCCTGTGAAATCCGCGCAGCGACTTGTGCACGAAGCCGCGGTGTACTACGTGTCGACAATTGCAATTCTGCGACATTCGACATGCAGACCCGCCTGCTGTGCATCGGCAACCTGAGACACAGGGGCTCTCGCGGTCTGCATGGGAGCGAGAGCATATCGCTGGCAGACCTTGATGCCGGTATTCTCGGCACGGGTTTCCTTGAACCTGAAGACATTCGGCGTTTTGATTTTGCCGTGGTCGTCGGCCGAAGCGGCGCCGAGGTGGTCAGGCCGACAGTCGAGCCGATGGACACCGAGCGGTTTTCAAAACTCGTGAAATTGTACTGGCAGATCGGAGCACAGGGCGACGATGAGTGCACTTGGTCGCCAACGGCTTTTGACGTGGCTCGTAATGTGGCCGCCGCGCTGAACGAACGGTTCGAGACCCCACTGCTGCCCGTACTTGGACCAGACAGTCAAGACAAGGTGTTTCGCCTGGCGGCCACCGCTGCTAGATTGATGCCGACAGAAGCCGATGGGCGAATTCACATCACCGAATCGCATATCCGTTGGGCCGGTTTCGTACTTTTTCAGATATACGAGTCGCCGACCAACGGTCTTGCCGATATAGCCGGGCGCGATCGGCGGCATGAAGACGACTTTGACGCTGATGACATGTGGGTCCTGTTGGAAGATCTTATGGTTGAGATTCCGGAGATTCGGACAATTATGGACATACTGTCGCATCGCAGCAGTGTCACAACCGGCGAGCTGGCGGCTAGGACAAACGTGGCGATCCGCACGATGGGGACGCGCGTCAGCTTCCTCAAGCAGGTTGGCATGCTGACCAGCCATGGTCGCGCCGGCCTGAAGCCCACGGCCTTGATGCGTCGATTGATCCGCTGGGAGATGCAGCAGTTCGGCAAAGACGGCAAAGAAAAGCAGGAGGTTTCAACTGCATAACACTCGCAATAAAAAGGCGTTGCGATGAAGATTGCCGAATTTGCCGGATTTGCCGAATTCAGCACAGGACATGCAATATGACGGTGCTGACACCGGGCTCGAGGGCGGTAAAGCCCTTGGGCCCGGTTGAATTGGCGTGCCGGGCATGACACGATAGTTTATAGGAAGATATCCTCTATCCTCATCACCGTAGAAAAAGACATACCCAAAAACACAGGCAGCACGGTCTCCCACGCCCGGCGAGTCCCATCGGCGCTTGCGAGGTCCGGCTCACGCCGTCCTTCGTTTCCGGGCCAGTACGATCAGGCTCCCGACGGCCAGGACAGCCAGTGTTCCAGGCTCGGGGATGGTGGCGTCGTACAGTTCGGCCACGTCATCGTCTGTGAGCCTGCGACTGTAGATTCTCACCTCATCGATGTAGCCCTTGAAGAAATCTCCCCCAGATCCAGACTGTCCGATGAACCACGGGTTGGAGGATGTGCCGAGATCGCCTCCTTTGGTGACGAAGGTCTCTATTCCCCATCAACGTAGAGCCTAGCGCCGAGCGTCACACAGCGTCGAAAGACTGTCGGTTCGTACAACGAGTGTCGCACGACCTGGCTGCGGGGATTCGTAAC
>CAZSLS010000288.1:0-7199 GCA_964607575.1 uncultured Planctomycetaceae bacterium
CCGATGATGACCTTGGCGATCTCCTGCCGCAGACGCACCATAACTTGCTTCAGTTCGTTGATACTGAGTTCCATGTCACAATTTCCTTTCTGCCAGAATTCTGCAGATTGTCGTATACGCTTTTACCGGGTCTTGCTGCCTGGTCGATCGGTTGTTTTCGGCGTCGATAACCGCTCGGATCTTGTCCCGGGCGGCGCGTTGTTTTGGGCGGCTTGTCGAGATCGAAGCTGACCAGTGCTTCAGGCATTCGTTCAGGATTCTGGAAACCGGTATGCACTTTCGCAGCAGGTTGTGGAGTCCGGCGGCCGAACTCTTTCCGGAGATTCCATGCCCGCCGAACCGTTCGATATGCTCGGGGTCTCGCGGGAGGAAGCTGACGCTGCTCTTCCAGAGATACAGGCCCGCAATCACCAGCAGCACGAAGAAGAGATTGGCCAGTCCGTGCTCCTCGGCCAGAGAGGATATGCCCTCACCGCTGACAACTCCCAGATGCGTCTCGTCGAATACAACGGTCGGTTTGTTCACTAACCATGCCAGCAGTTGCGGATTGCGCGAGTTCCGGTCGATCATCGCCTCGTTGCTGAGGAAGTACGTGTCCGTACAGATCACGATACTGCCCGAGTCGATGGCCCGTTCGATAATCACCGGTTTGTCGGCCCGCCGGTAGATTACCGTCCATTCATTTGAAAGATCCTTGAAGTACATCCTGCCATGCCATGCGATGCCCGGCCAGCCCGCACTGATCTCGTCGGAGCCCTCGGCGGGCGTGTCGTGTACCTGTTGCCACGAAGCATCATCTTCGTAGTCCATGGATAAGCCCAGGGTGCTTCCGAGTGAGTCGTAGGTGTGATCTTCGGTTTCGGTGTCTTCGGGCTCGGATGGCTCCGTTTTCTCTTTCTCGTCGTTCGTGGATTCCTCTTTGTCGTCTGTGGATTTTCCGTCGTCGTCCGTGGATTCCTCTTTGTCGTCTGTGGATTTTCCGTCGTTGTCGGTGGATTCTTCTTCGTCGTCTTCGCTTTCGTCCTCCCGGTCGCCGAACAGTACTTCCAGGGCGTCGATACGGCTGGCTCCGGCCAATGGCGAGAATGACACCACCACCCGCCCGCCGTTTGAGATAAAATTATGAATCGCTCGGGCTGAGCCTCCGCCGAATTCCGAGGGTCCGGACGTGCCCATCGCCAGTTCGGATGGCATGGCGTCGCGGTCAATACCGAGATAGAACAACGTACCGCCGTCAGGGGCGGTGAGTTTCTTCAGCGATTTATAGTTGCGACGAACTGTTATCTCCGGGAGTTGTTCGAGGCTTTCGTAGAACGCCCTGGTGCCCAGGGGATCGCTTCGCATGGACGAGTAAGGTCTGTAGATATCGCCGGACTCGAATCGGAGCAGCCAGAAGCCGACCATGCCAACGCCAAAAGCGATGACTACCGCCAGGGCGGCGAATCTCAAAATTACAGGCGTCTTACCCATCAGCGATCATCTGTCCGATTGTTTTCTGGTTGTGTATGAATCTGTCGATTATGCGGACGCTAGCTTCATGCGTACCGTACCAGACGGCCTCGAATGCGCCCACGTTCTGCCCGAAGGCGTCCAGGAGTTGGGGCATGGAGTGGCAGCGTCTGGCCAGTTCGCGCTGATAGTCCATGTTGGACTTGAACCTGGCGATGGAGATTCTGCTCTTGTCGGCCAACATAGCAAGCGACGCCAGATACATCGCCCTCAGTGCCAGTCGGGCATCGCCCTGTTCCATCAACCGCCTGGCGAGATCCAACCATCCGCTTTCCGGAAGATCGTCGGCGGTTACGTTTTCGTCTTCCAGGTCGATGGGGGGCAGTTCCTCCGAAGAGACCTCGGCGTCCTTGACCGGATGCTTCTTCAGTCTCTTGAAGCATACTACGATCAGCAGAATTGCGATTCCCAGCAACGCCGCATAAACGAGATATCGCAGCAGACCGACCCATCCGAACTGGCCCCTGCCCCCGCCCTCCGATCCGCCTTCGCCAAATCCATCGTAGTCTTCGCTACGTTCGGGCCGGGGGAAGAGGAACTCCCATATCTTCTCGATCGCGTCGATCACCCAATCAACGGCGTCCTTGATCCACCCCCAGACCGTTTCGGCGGCCGAGGAAATGAAGGACTGCTCTTTGTCGGGATCTTCTTCCTCCTCCGGGCGAGGCAGCTTCCATGCGTACTTCCGGCGGGTCATGATCTCGTCGAGGGAATCGTCGAGATCCTGGGGAGATACGTCTCTTTCCGCGGTACTGCGGGCCGACGGCGGTGAAGTCGGCGGAGGCGTCGCGGTCTCTTCGGCGCGCGCTGTCCCGGGCGACACAGCCAGTACGAAACAGATCACCAGGCATCCGGCTCCGACCGTGACCAGAGACCTCAGTTCGCTGCGAAGGTCCTGCCCGGTCCGCAGCGACTGCCCGTGGAAACATCGTAACGTGTAAAACGCTTTGACCAGCGGGTCCATACAGAGATACGTCAGCGACAGTACAATCGCTATGAATGTAGTATTGAGCTGGGAGAAGCCCCCGCGCGTGAACGCAGTGTCAATATTGAGGAACACCTTCGCCAGTGCCGGCGGTTGGACAATTGCCTGCCAGACGTTGATTACCACGAATATCCCAAAGAGGTACAGTACGATCATGCCGGCGATATTCTGCCCGGGCCAGAGCTTCGCCTGACGCCATGCCGACGACAGCGCCCCGTCGCCCGAGCGATCAGTCCTTCCGTCGCCGTATACGCAGGCGTTCTGGAAGAATGCATACAGCCACGGTAGCGGAATCACCGCGATCGCCGCCAGCGGAAGCAGGATCAGCCCCCACGGTTGGACGGACGCCTGCCCGACGACAACGCGACATACCCGCCGAACTCCCCAGGGCCTCGGAGCCTCACCGCACAATTGCTCCATGAGACGTCCGGCGAAGACCGCGTGCCAGCACTTCATCCAGATAAAAGCCATCGCCACCCCCGCGGAGCTTTCGATAAGTCTTTCGGCGGCGAATGCGCTTTGCATCGCGTCGGCAAGGTAGTACAGCAGGACCAGCACGAAGGGCAGGGAGCCGATGTAATAGCACCCAAGCGTCCCGGTTCGACTGCAACGGAGTACGCCTACGGCCTCTTCCAGCATGCCAAGCGGTCCCGGGGCGGGTTGTCGATCGAGTCTTGCCATTTCATCAACGCTTATGCGGCTACCACATGAGTCCTTCGTGGAACTCGTGTGGTATCCCTATCAATATCTGTCCTATGTAGTAGTACGCCATCCACGCCACCAGCATGCCGACGAAGGCGGCCAGCAAGGGGACCAGTTGCCCCGGCGACCAGCCCTTCGAATCCGACTCCGAAGCCATCTCCGCCAGACAATCTGCGCAGATTACTCGCCCCAGGTGCTCGGTGACGCATTCCCTGCAGAAAAATCGCCTGCACCGCGGGCAGCGGGCCGCGGCTTCGCGGTTGGCGTGATTGTCGCAGCGCCTGTGGACCAGGGACGCCGGTCCGCCAGGCGACGAAACAAACTGTTGAAGTTCATCCTGCAATGGTTCTCATGTCTCCTGCACGTCGAACGTCTGTCTTTGCGTGGTTGCGGCCATTCGACTGAGCCTGTAGTTGTTGCGGAACGTTAACAACAGGTGTCGCCCGATGATACACAAGATTATCGAAAAGAAC
The DNA here is from genome assembly GCA_964607575.1 of uncultured Planctomycetaceae bacterium. Lineage (GTDB taxonomy): Bacteria > Planctomycetota > Phycisphaerae > SM23-33 > SM23-33 > BS750m-G57. Next base: position 3,670 of record CAZSLS010000288.1, read on the forward strand.
ATCGAGAGCATGTGGATCGTGAAAAACACACTGTCTGTTGGTGAGGATTCGTCGTAGCTGAATCGCATTTCGATCCACACCGTAGCGGCGAACATGAACAGTACGACCATTACCAGTACGTGTCCAAACGCCAACCACACCACCGTCCGTAATGCGCTGGGGATATCCGTACCGGACTGTCTGGCGGCTGCGGCGATGGACATCCCGAACTGTGCGATGAACAGGATCGCCGTCAACCACCCCAGGAATTCCGTTTCGACGACCAACTGTAAACCGCTGAGGATCGCCCCTGACAAGAGCAGCACCAGGAGGAGTGTATGCACCCGCCCCGCGTAATGGCGTATCGGTCCCGACGTCACCGCGCCCGGTGCGGTCCGCCGTAAGGGCGGAATCAACGGGGCCCGTTCGATGATCTTCTCGTCGCTGACTTCTCCCTGAACTTTCGTGATAAGCGGTCGGACGGTCTGGAGGAACACCATCGCCTTCGACACGCGGTTGAAGCAGGGCAGCTTATGAATGTTCACCGCGGTGTAGACGTGGCAGGAGCACGTCGGGCCCAGACCGATGTTTACGATAAGCAGCAGGGCGAATATCACCAGCCAGCCCATAACCGCCGGCGGGAAACCGTTCACTGTCCCCGCAAGGGTTAGCAGTCCGACTCCCGTGCCCAGCAGGATATTCCAGACGAGGCTCACCTGCGTTCGACAGATCGTCACCGCCTGGATGTCGGCGAGGTAGAAACGGTTATATTGTTCGAGCCAGAGGAACCGTTTGGTCATTAGAATATGGTCGCCGGCGAGCCACGCCGAAGATCGATCGAAGAACCTGAGAAAAGTTCCCAGGGCGGTCGAAGGCATGCGACTGTATGTCTCGGTATTTTCGATCATTTATACTATCCGGGCATTCAGCTCAGATATCCCCGGTTACCATAGCACATAGTAACCACAACTCCAGCATCGCGATAAGCACCGCCAATACCCACCGCCATCGGAACCGGTGGCGCGGAGGGATGCTGATCGGCGAGCCCCAGTACTTTATTGCAAGGAAGATCGCCACCAACTGGCTCAGGAACGTCGGGATCAGCGCCAGGTACAGCGCGAGTTTGTCGTATAGTACGCGGCTGGAGTCCATATCGCCCGGCGAGTTCGTACTACCGCCGCTTTCGATGCACACCGGGCAAAGGCTCCTTCCCCCGAAATCCACGTCGCACAGGGAGCAGAGGAACCGCCCGCAGTTGTCGCACGGGACGGACGCTTTCTTGGTTGGATGGTAGAAGCAGCTCGCCTGATCCGCCACCAGCAGGCGCTGTCCGGCGTCGGCGTCGGAAGGTCCGGAGATTAAAGACGCAAACGCCGCGATGCTGATCTGCGAACCGCACCCGGAACACGCTTCGGAAGGTTTGTTGAACCTTACCGCGTCGATCGGGTGATTGCATTTTGGACAGGATATCGCCAAAGCTCTCTACCGCCGTGTGCTACCTCGCGTGGACCACCCGAGTGTTACAGATAAAGTCATGAAGGGCGCATTTCTGCTTGGTCAGGCCCGCCATGTAAAACGGAAAAAACACCAGCACGATCAGGGTCACGGCGATCACGATGATTATTACCATGATCGCGGGCCCGCTGGTGTCCGGTCCGCCCCAGGGGATAATCGTGAATATCGTCGCGATAATCACCACGACCACTCCGATGTATGCGATCATGAAGCTCAGCAGTATCGCCCAGGCCCTTCCGAAAGCCCGCGCGTAACTGATATTGCGTCCGTCAGATACGCGGACCTTCAGACCGCAGGCCATCTTCCCGGGCGTCGCGCCAAACTTGCCCAGGAACCACGTTATATATCCGATCAAGATGGCGACTTGCCCGAAGAATACGAGAAACTGGGTCCAGAGCATTACCCCGATGTCACCGCGTGACGACATTAAAATCCCGCTGGCAATGAACCCGAGCAGGGAGTAAGCGACTATCAAAATCAGGCCGTCCAGAATCGCCGCACCAAACCGAATCCAGAATCCCGCATAGCGAAGCCGCCCGGCGCCCGCCTGGTCCTGCGGATGGAAACTACCCTCGCGAACTCGCTGGTAAAATGTGTCCTTGCACTCGGCGCATACCCAGTGGCCCTGGTACTGGACCATGTCGTCGGTGGCGGCCCGTCTGTGACATTGGGAACACTGCACCATGGCCGGTGGGATGGCGCCCGGGGTCCCGGGTGTCGGGTCCGCCAGGGATTGGTATTGAACCCATTCGTCCAGCCCCTCACGCCATACCAGCGTGACTCCGGTGATTCGACCTTGAGCCACGAGTTGATCGAAGGCTCCCTGGTCGAAAGGGCCGAATCGCTCACCACCCACCGCGTAGTACCAATCCACTGTTCTACCTTCCTTGCGATATCTGAAACACTGTTGCTTCACCCATAATGACAGGAGTTTAGATCAATCAGGCGATAATGTCAACTTTAGACGCCGGCGGTGGTTCCGGCGTGTGCGAAACCCCCGGGTGTAATCACCCGGGGCGAAATCCATACGCTCGGAAGGAGAGGTATCATTCGCAAAACGCCATTTTCGCCCTCGGTGAATACATCGGGGGTTGTCACCTTTTTCATCGTCTGCTGCATTCACAACATGCACGACTAGTTTCGGTTGCGATCAATCGCTACGCCGGTCCGGTCGCTGCCTCGGGCTAGAGGTAGCACCAACGGGTAGTTTCCAACCACTCTTGGACGACAGCAGGAAGGGGGATTTCAAGAGGGTTTTCTCTGAGGTTAAGCGAGATATGTGTGCCCAGATTGACTATCTCGGGCGGGAGCGTGGTCAGGCGGTTGTCACTGAGGAGGAGCTTTCTCATCGCGGTCAGCCGGCCAATCTCGGATGGCAGCGTGGTCAGTTGGTTGCCCCACAGCCACAGTTCTCTCATATCGGTCAGTTGTCCGATTTCAGGCGGGAGCGTGGTCAGGCGGTTCTCTTGCAACTTAAGCTCTCTCAGCGCGGTCAGTTGTCCGATCTCGGTCGGCAGCGCGGTCAGGCGGTTCTTTTGCAGATTAAGCTCTCTCAGCGCGGTCAGTTGTCCGATCTCGGGCGTCAGCGCGGTCAGTTGGTTGCCGTCCAGGTCAAGCCGGGTCAGCGCGGTTAGCCGGAAGATCTCGGGCGGCAGCGTGGTCAGTTGGCTGTCCCTGAAGCAAAGCCTGGTCAGCGCGGTCAGCTGGACGATCTCGGGCGGCAGGTCGGTCAGTTGGTCGCAGTACAGACTAAGCTCGGTCAGCGCGGTCAGCCGGCCGATCTCGGGCGGCAGGGTGGTCAGTTGGCTGCAGTACAGACTAAGCTCGGTCAGCGCGGTCAACCGGCCGATCTCGGGCGGGAGCGACGTCAGTTGGGCGCCGCTCAAGTGGAGCGTTGTCAGCGCGGTCAGTTGTCCGATCTGGGGCGGCAGCGACGTCAGTTGGTATCTCAGGCTAAGCCAGGTCAGCGCGGTCAGTTGTCCGATTTCGGGCGGGAGCGACGTCAGTTGGGCGCCGGACAGATCAAGCCAGGTTAG
>CAZSLS010000289.1:0-7157 GCA_964607575.1 uncultured Planctomycetaceae bacterium
CTAGCTGCTGTAGTCCATCGCGGCGAGGTGCTTCAGCATTTCCCAGCGTGTCTTGAAGTCTTCGGTGGCCTGGGCTGCGAGAACCTTGGCGCCTTCGGGGTCGGACTTCGTGAGCATCTTGAAACGCGTCTCGCTGTAGGCGTAGTCCTCGAAGGGGATCGTCGGATCCTTGGAGTCCAATTGGAGCGGATTTTGGCCTTGCTCGGCGAGCCTCGGGTCGAAGCGATATAGCGGCCAGGAGCCTGAGGCGACGGCGGCCTTCTGGTGCGTGAAGCCGTCTACGAGATTGAATCCGTGTGCGATGCAGTGGGAATACGCGATCACGAGGCTGCATCCGGGATAGCTTTCGGCTTCCTCAAACGCCTTGACGGTCTGCGCGTCTGACTGTCCCATGGCGACCTGGGCCACGTAGATATTACCGTACGTCATCGCGATCATGCCCAGGTCCTTCTTGGGCGAGGGCTTTCCGCCTGCGGCGAATTTGGCTACTGCGCTTCGGGGGGTGGCTTTGGAGCACTGCCCGCCGGTGTTCGAGTATACCTGGGTGTCCATTACCAGGACGTTCATGTCGCGTCCGCTGGCCAGTACGTGGTCGAGTCCGCCATATCCGATATCGTACGCCCAACCGTCCCCGCCGATCGCCCAGATGCTCCTGTGGACCAGTACGTCTGCTACCGAAAGCAGTTGGGCCGCCCTAGGGCAGCTCGAGCCCGATAGTTTATCCTTTAACTGTGCGACGCGGCTTCGCTGCTCGATGATGCCGGTCTCTGTGCCCTGGTCGGCGGCGAGGATGGCATCGACCAGTTCGGCGCCGATTTCATTGGTGAGTTCGCCCAGCAGTTCGCGGGCGAATTGGCTCTGTTTATCGGCGGTCAGGCGGAATCCGAAAGCGAATTCCGCGTTGTCTTCAAACAGCGAATTGCACCATGCCGGTCCTCGCCCGTCAGCGTTGACGGTGAACGGGGTGGTCGGGAGGTTCCCGCCGTAGATGCTTGAGCAACCCGTGGCGTTACCGATGATCGCCCGGTCGCCAAACAGTTGGGTCAGCAGCTTGTAGTAGGGCGTCTCTCCGCATCCGGCGCAGGCGCCGGAGTACTCGAAGAGCGGCTTGCAAAGCTGCGAGCCCTTGATTGTCTTGAGATTAAGCGTGGTGCGGTCGAGGTCTGCTATATCCAGGAAGAACTTGTAGTTCTCGCGTTCGGACAAGCGGAGGGGGGCTTGGGTGGCCATATTGATGGCCTTGCGACCTTCGACTTCCTTGTTCTTCGCTGGGCAGGCTTGGACGCATAATCCGCAGCCGGTGCAGTCTTCGGGAGCGATCTGTATGGTCCACTTCTTTTCGGCGTAATCTTTGCCTTTGGCGTCGACGGACTTGAAGGTCTCCGGAGCGCTGTTCAGCAATTCCGCTTCGTAGATTTTGCAGCGTATCGACGCGTGCGGGCAGGCCAGCGAGCACTTGGCGCACTGGATGCAAACGTCCGGATCCCACACGGGGATTTCCAGTGCGATGTTGCGTTTTTCCCACTGCGTGGTCGCCACGGGCCAGGTTCCGTCGTCGGGCAATGCGCTGACGGGTAGCGAATCGCCATCGCCGGCCATAATCGTCGCGGTGACGTTCTTGACGAATTCCGGCGCGTCGTCGGAGACGACCGGGGGCATCTCGATGGTGCTGTCGGCGGCTCCGATCTGGATTTCGTGGAGGTGGGCGATGGCCTGGTCGACGGCGTTGAAGTTCATCTCGACGATCTCGTCGCCCTTCTTGCCATATGTTTTCTGGATAGCGTTTTTGATCGCTGCGATGGCCTCATCCTGTGGCAGGACGTTGGACAAGTAGAAGAACGCCGTCTGCATGATGGTGTTGATGCGTCGGCCCATTCCGGTGGCTTCGGCGACTTTGTCGGCGTCGATGCTGAAGAGTTTGAGTTTCTTATCGATGATGGTCTGCTGGACCTGTCGGGGGAGTGCGGACCATACTTCCTCGGCGGCCATCGGGGCGTTTAGGAGGAACGTTCCGCCGTCGACTGCCGATGCGAGCATGTGGTACTTCTCGAGGAAGCTGAACTGGTGGCAGGCTATGAAGTTAGCTCTTGTGATCAGGTAGCTGGAACGGACGGGTCTCGCCCCGAAGCGGAGGTGGGATACGGTGACGGCGCCGGCTTTTTTCGAGTCGTATACGAAGTATCCCTGTGCGTAGAGGTCGGTGTTCTCGCCGATGATCTTGATGGAGTTCTTGTTTGCTCCGACCGTACCGTCCGATCCGAGCCCGTAGAACATCGCCCGGACAACGTCGTCGGCTTCGCTGCTGAAGGATTCGTCCCATTGGAGGGAAGTATGCGTCACGTCATCGTTGATTCCGATGGTGAAGTGATTCTTGGGCGTTGCACTTCCGGCGTTTTCAAAGACGGCCTTGACGTGAGCGGGCGTGAATTCCTTACTGCTCATTCCGAATCGCCCGCCAAGTACGCGAGCATTCCTGCCGGATTCGCAGAGTGCGGTCACTACATCCATGTAGAGAGGTTCGCCGAGCGATCCGGGCTCTTTGGTGCGGTCGAGTACCGAGATAGTCTCAACGGTCTCGGGCAAGGCTGCGATGAAGTGTTCGATGCTGAACGGGCGGAACAGGCGGACCTTCAGCAGTCCGACCTTCTGTCCGGCCGCGTTGAGTGCTTCAACCGCTTCGTCGGCGGATTCGGCGCCGCTGCCCATCAGCATGATCACCGAAGTCGCCTGCGGGTCACCGATGTAATCGAACAGGTGATACTGCCTTCCGACGACCGAAGCGAACTTGTCCATAACTTTCTGGACGATCTCGGGGCAGGCGTTGTAGTACGGGTTGGGGGCTTCTCTGCATTGGAAGTAGACATCAGGATTCTGGGCGGTTCCGCGAATAGCCGGGCTATCGGGGCTCAGACCTCGGTTTCTATGTGCGAAGACCAGTTCGTCACCGATCATGGCCTGGAGGTCTTCTGCGGTGAGTTCTTCGACTTTGGCTACTTCGTGGCTGGTGCGGAACCCGTCGAAGAAGTGGATGTAAGGGAGGCGTGATTCCAGCGACGCGGCCGTCGAGATCAGCGTCATGTCCATTGCCTCCTGAACGGAGTTTGAACTCAGCATCGCCGCGCCGGTCTGTCGGCAGGACATCACGTCGGCGTGGTCGCCAAAGATGCTTAGCGCCGCACAGGCTACCGACCTTGCAGAGACGTGGAGCACCATCGGTGACAATTCGCCGGCGACCTTGTAGAGCGTCGGGATCATCAGCAGCAGGCCCTGAGAGGCGGTAAAGGTCGTAGTCAGCGCACCGGTCTGCACGGCGCCATGGATTGCTCCTGCGGCGCCGCCTTCGGACTGCATCTCGATCACATCCGGTATTGTGCCCCAGATATTCTTCTGTCCGGCGGCGCTGAATGCATCGGCGTGTTCACCCATTGCGCTCGATGGCGTAATCGGATATATCGCAATGACCTCGTTGACTTTATGTGCCACGTAAGCAACGGCCTGGTTACCGTCCATCATCACCATTCTGCGTGCCATCTTCTTGGTTCCTTAAGTTCTGTTGAAAGAAACAACGTCTTGTGGGTTCGCCCGATCCGGTTGGCCCGGGCGCCCCCCTGTACGGCAGGTGGATCATTGTTGCATATCTGCCGCCCGGATGCAATTGGATTTCGCCCGTAACCGCGGTCCGGATTGTTGCCCAAAACGAGCAGATGTGATATACAATCAGTTGTGAGTCAGGATGCTGTAATAGGTTGTATCGTTCTTGCGGTGTCACTGGGCGTGATTATAGCCCTGGTGATCTGGGCCCGAGGAACGATCGAACGCATTGCCCGCAACGGTAAGGCATCGTCGGCACGCCAGATAATGCGAGATATGCGGCGCGGGCGATAGTCCGGCGCCCCGGTGTCCGACGTTTCGTTTAGCGACAATTTGCAGCCGACAGGCTGCGGGAAGCGGTGAGTGGCTGAAGCAATTTTGACAGTTACGTTTGACGACGAGGTCAGCGAGGTTGTTCTCGACCCTCGCGGAATGATTATCGGGCGAAGTGGTAATTGCGACATCGTGCTGGATAACGAGAAGATTTCGAGGCAGCACGCCAGGATCTTTCGCGACCCGTTTGACAGATGGCTAGTTCAGGATCTCGATTCCCGCAATGGGATCAAGGTCAACGGTCAGCGCGTTGAAATCTATGCGATCCTGCCCGGTGAGGTTGTCACTATTGGTCCGTTTGCCCTGGGTATTGCCCAGAGTGCGGTTGTTGAGGGTGGTAGCGATATCATGAGTGTGGCATCGTTGGCTACGATATCGGATGATCCGCAGACCGAAGTTATCTACTCCGACGAGTCCAGAGACGCCCGCCTGTCAAGGGGGCGGCTCAGATCGCTCGGTGTTATCGGGGAAAAGCTAGCCAGCCTGACAGATGTATCGATGCTCTACCCGGAGCTTTGCCATGCCATTGCACGCATTCCGGGATCCGCGGCGCTCGTTCTGCGCCTCAGCGACTGTGAGGAACTCCCCCAGATACTCGCCTGCCACATCGGAGGAACGCCGAGGTACGCTTCAAATCATTCCGTCGGGTCGGTGCCTCTGTCGCGCCGGGTCGTTCAGTCCCTCGCATCCAAACGCCGCCCGGTGATGGCTTCCAATGCCTCGGGTGTAGATGGCGCCATGTTGCTGACTATCGCCGATGAGACCAGACCGCGGAGCGTCTATTGCTGCCCGCTGAGCGATTCGGACACGATCATGGACGCCCTGTATGTGGATGTGCCTTCGGAATCCGCCATGCCGGACGACTTCGATTATCTCCAGGCGGTGGCCAGGCAGGTGACGATGGCCAAAAACGTACTCGTGCTTGCCGAAGCCAGGTCTCGCCAGGAACTTATCGAAAGACAACTGGATATGGCCTGCGAAATACAGGCCAGACTCCTGCCCGGGGATCTTGGCGACATTGCGGGTGTGGATATTGCGGCGAGATGCGAACCGGCGATGTGGGTTGGCGGGGACTGCTGCGACGTCTGGGAGTTGCCTGACGGGCGGCTTGCTTTTGCGCTGGGCGACGTCTGTGGAAAGGGTCTTCCCGCGGCGATGCTGATGTCGAACCTCCAGGCCGCACTGCGGGCGACCGCGTCATTCTGCGACGATCTGGGGCCACTCGTGCAACAGGTGGCCATGCAGATTTCAAGGAACATGCCCGACGGTATGTACATAACCCTGTTCGTGGGATTCCTGGACACTGATACCGGTCAGTTGCAGTACTTGAACGCCGGGCACCTTCAACCGCTGATTCTCTCGTCAGACGGCGAGGTCCGGCGTTTGGGAGAGCCCCGCAACTTGCCGATCGGTCCGATCAGTGTGGACGAGGTCCGCTTCGAGGCGTCGCGAGAAACGTTGGCGCCCGGTATATCCCTGGTGGTCGTCAGTGATGGGATCACCGAATCGGTTTCAGACCGGGGTGAATTATTCGGCGCCCATCGTCTCGAAGAGTGCCTCACAACTTGCGGTTCGCTTTCCGCCGCAGAAACAGTCGGGCGAATCATTCAGGATGCTGCCGACTTCCGCGGTTCAGCCCCGCAAAACGATGACGTCACCGTCCTCTGCCTCGTGACCGCAACAGGAACCCGGACCGAGGCAGACTGACATTCCCGATCCGGCTCTACCAGTCGTATGGCAATTCAGCGGGGAATCACTCAGGTGGAAGGGCCAGGGCGTTTCTTGCCGCCAAGCGGAATCGCCGGCATCGCCTTCGTGCATCGAGGGCCATTTCTCTGTCGGCTGATTCTCCCGGGTAACGAAATCCGACTGCAAATGCTGACAGGTAGGCAAGATCCTCCCTGAATAGCTCCAAGGTTGGTTCAACTTCAGTTGTCTGGTCAAGCAACGCCACCAGATCGTGGGTTCGCCCGAAATCCAGGCCAGCCTGGCAGAGTCGTGCTTTAAGGTATTTCTCGGCGCATTGTTGCGCATGAAAACAGGCGCCATCGTAGCTGGGATTCTTCCGAGCCCTTGTCTCCCGGAGCACTATGGCGAAATCGCCCTCAGCCTTCTGCACCCATTCAGCCGTCAGGGGCTTCATAGAGTACCTTTCCTCGCTCAATAATGCGTCGCATGAAACAATCTCCCATCTTGAGCCGCCTGCGTACAGCCTGCGGTGTGCGGACCAGGAGGTCTACAGGGAACGGAGCGCTGATCTTCAAGCGAATCTCCGCGGATTTGATGGCCGCTTTGCCTGTGAAGGGCATAATCACCAGCAGGTCGACGTCAGAGTCTGTATCCGCATGTCCAGATGCGTGTGAGCCGAATAATACGACACGTTGGGGGTGGAACTCACGTGCGATCTGCCGCCCTACATCCTTGATGTGCTTCATTGTAACCATTACGATAGTAACCTGGAAAGACGCCCTTGCAACTTCATTGTACCTCAGGAGTATCGTATTGCCAACGACCTTTGAGGCTCCAATGCGTTTTCGTTGTAGACAGGCGTCAAATACATTCTCCAGTTTCGCCCCCGGAAATAATCCTAAGCATCTCTCTCTACCGGTGGGGGGGCTGCTTGAGTATAATCCCGGTCATGGATTCTGTTGTCAGCCATGAATTTACCGTCGACCGGTTCGAAGCGTCTCGGGGTCCTTTGGGTTGCGAGGTGCGGTGGTAGTGAGCGATCGACCAGGTGAATCCGGTTCGCCCGTTTCGGCCGAACTGTCGCGCGACCTGACGCTCTTCCACGTCATGATGATGGGGTTGGGCATGATGATCGGCGCCGGGGTGTTTGTGGGTATCGGCCTGACGATGCCCAAGGTCGGGCCAGGCGGACTATTGCTCACCTTTGCGTTAAACGGTGTGATTGCGGTGTTTACGGCAATGAGCTTCGCCGAATTGAGTTCTGCGATACCGCGTGCGGGTGGGGCCTACAATTTCGCCAGGATCGGTTTTGGTCGCGGAGCGAGTTTCGTCGCAGGTTGGATGGAATGGTTCGCGTCATCACTGGCCGGGGCGTTCTATGCGATAGTTTTCGCCAGGGCGACCGTGGATTTTGTCGTCAAGTTCATTCTGGATATGGACACCACCGGTCTGGGCGCTTCGATAACCGTGAAGGTTGTGGCGTTGGCGGCCGCGGGTGTGTTTATCTATATCAACTACCGGGGCAGCAGCGAAACCGGGAAGAT
>CAZSLS010000290.1:0-7147 GCA_964607575.1 uncultured Planctomycetaceae bacterium
TCCTGCCGCCGCCGGTGATCGTCAGAGTCTTGGACGCCCCGCCGCCGTATGAGCCGATAGCAAGCACTCCGGCACCGCTGCGGCCAATCGCACCGGACGAACCTGACAGCGTCACCGTGCCAATAGTGGTCGTGAAAACATCTCCGCTGGTGACCAACTGCGCTCCGTTCTCGAGAGTCACGGCGCCCAGGATCGTATGCGTCTCGTTGGCGTTTACACCGGCGGTGACGTCCGCTTTGACAGTTGTCGAGGCGAAGCTTGTGTCGGTCACCGCGCCGTCGATGGACAGAACACCGTCGCCGTCGAAAGTCAAAGCACCGTAAGTCGCCGTAGGATTTAGAGCTATGGAGTTAATTGAAGAGTCCGCCGTCACAGAAACAGTTGATCCGCTCATGCTGGTTCCGTTGTCGGTCGTAAGCCTGCCGCCGCCCAGCACCACCGCAGCTCCGCCAAGAGGATTGGCGACCAGCGCCTGAAGCCTTAGCTCCCCGCCGTCGATCTGAAGCGTATTGGTCCCGTCGATAACGCCCGTGTCGGTTACAGTCAAAGAACCGCCCCCGGCCTTGACAAAAGTGCTTCCCGAGAAAAGGTTCAGGTTCACAGCCGTCGCTCCGCCCTCAAACGTCGCATCGCCGCCGGTGGCGATCTCCGTCAACACGCCCGAGACGGTCTTCAGAACCGCACCGGCTCCCAATGTTGTAAGCCCGTCGTTAGCGATCTCCCCGGTGTCCAGAGTTCCGTTGATCGTAAGCGCGCCCGGCGAGGTAACGGTAGTCGTATCGTAAATCTCAAGCGTAACCCCCAAATTGATCGTCACCAAACCGCCCCCGTCGCCGTCGTCGTTAATCGTAAGCGAGTAGGCGCCCCGATCGGCCGCTGCTATCGCTTCGCCCGAACCGACGATCGCAACGTCGCCGCTCGTACCGATGGCGCCAAGAGTGGGAATCTCAGGCGTGATTGTCCCTGCGCCAAGTTCGACCCAATGTGAATCGGCGCCGTGTGCGGCCTGATCGCCCCATATCCCGGTCTCGCCATCCCAAGTGAGCGTATGATCGACCGTCCGTTTGGGAGCAAATTCCAAGTCGTCATAGTACATGGGAGCCGCCGCAACCCGACCCCACAGGTCAACACCAGCCACCTCCTGGACACCGGTCCAGACGCTGCTGTTCAAGAGCACGCCATTGTAATATGTGTCAATCGTCTGGGCGTCGATGTCAATCTCAGCTTTGAACTGGACCCAGGCGTCTTTCACCAGAGTCTCGCTGACGCCTCCGGAGTTGTCCTGTACGACGTTCGCGGCCATGTCAATATCCACCCCCGCCAGAAAGTCGACAGTCCCGGGCCACTCATTCATGAAGCCCAGAAAAGACGCCCCGACCGTTGAAGACCTCGGAACGTATGTCATCGCGCGGAATTCCCACAAGCCCGAGGTCGCCCCGGAAAACGACCACCCTGTATCAATTCCGCGACCGATCTCGCCAACCTCCAGAGAATTGCCCGGACTGTACGACAGCGAACTGCGCACTATCGGGCTGTCTGTGATGTCGACTCCGCCGTCCCAGTCCAGCCAGTCGCCCTGTCCGATGCTGTATGAATCGGGAGCGTAGAGGTCGAAGTTGTCCTGGTAGTATTGCGCGGCGGCGTTTGATGCAACACCGAAAACAAGCGCGACCAGCACCAGTGCGGTAATCCACGGCCTGCTTGCCGTGGTCATGTGTCGCCCACTTTTGACTTTGTACTTGTCATGCGTATCGTGATTGTGTGTGGACATGGGGCTCTTATCTCCGGAACTTCGGGTTGTGCGCGCGGAGAATCCATGCGCGCAGGGGAAACGACGCGACCAAACTGCTCTGTACCTTACGAGACAATGCAGTTGCTCCATATGCGACTTAGTACGGCGACCAAAACACCCCCCGCGCCGCCGAATTCCTCTGACTTTCCGCTCCATCCGGGCGGAGATATGCAATACTGCGCCACCGCACCAGACTAGTGAATCTGAGTCAAACTACCCTATAGGATATGGGAAAACAGGGTTTTAGTCAAGCGAAATGCGTAATCGGGGCCAGATTGACGTCCAGATACGGATGTCCAGATTAACATCTTATGGCATATAGTGTTACAAGTATGCAGATGTGCGATGTCAACCATCGCCAGACGCACTCACCCGAGATTCAATGAGCATAAGTTAGCCATTCGGCGTTACTTGCGCCAAGACAAGCCTATCGCACTGGAAGACCCGCGATCAGAAGGCATCTCCAAATTGTCGCGATGTATCTCGCAAAACGCGTTGCACCATGCTATCGACGCACGAGCCCAGGGGCCAATTACGCCTTCCGGCGCCGCCTGCGAATGACAAGCAGACCTCCGATCGCAAGCAGGCTCATCGTCGCGGGCTCCGGAGTCGCTGAGAAATCAGGAGCCAGCGGGGCAGGAACAACACCCGTACCGAAGTTCGCGCGAAGCACCACGAAATCATCGATGTCAACATCGCCGTCGTTGTCGTAGTCCGGATCCTCAAGCGCAACACCGTTCCAATCCCCGCCGAACTGCGCCTTGAAGATCGCAAGGTCCGCGTCGTCGACTATCTGGTCCCCGTTCGTGTCGCCGGGCACAACTACAATTCCCGTCGACAGGTTCTTCAGGACGATGAACTCGTCATCGATGTACTGAATGTCGGGCTCGCCGCCGACAAGCGTGTCCCACGACCAGCCCGCGGGAGCCTCAATCGTGATCTGGGTCGGATCGAACGAAGCGCCGAAGAACGTGCTGAACAGCGCGACATTTTCACCGGCCAGACTCCCGCCGCCGTCCAGCAGCCTGATCGTAAGCGCACCGTCAATCGTTACGATACCGCCGTCAACGTTAATGTAATTGTCCGGATCGGGACCCAACGTCCACTCAAGAGTAGAACCGTCGGCCAGCGTAAGGTCCGTACCCATGTCGTCCTCTTCGTAATCGCCCACCAGAGCAACGCCATTACCGCCCTGCAGAGTACCGCCGACCGTTACCGTCACTTCATCAGCTCCGACGCCGACCGCCTTGGTTGACACGAGCGTCGAGTCGGTTCCCAGCGTCAGGTTGGTGAATTGCAGATCCGTCGAATTGCTGTCGACAGTCAGTGTCATGCCATCAGCGATGTCGACACCGGCAAGGGCGACAGGAGTCGCATCGGTGTCAGCGGGCATCGCCAGCGTAGTGCCAGCCACCACGGTAACCGTGGTGTTCGCAAGACTGCCGCCGCTGACAAAGTCGCCCGGACCGGCGGTTAACAGGCGTGTCAGGTCGTCGCCCGCAAGCGCCGAATCAAAAATGGCCACATCGTCAATCAGACCGCTGAATTCACTGTTGACAAAATCCGGGGCGACCCAGCCGACCATCATACCGTCATGGGCGACGGCGCCGTTGTGATTCACGGTATGTTCGTCATACGCATTTACATTGTGGCCGGCCGGTCCGTATGCAGCCACACCGTCAACGTAGATTGTCAGCACGTCACCAGTCGGATCGTAGGTCGCGATAATCTGGCTCCAGGTGTCATTGTTGATGAAGGTAGCCGTTCGCGGATTGCTAACCCAACCGGTATCCCACTCCACTTCCGCATTCCCGCCTCGATTCCGCACGAACAGCGCCTTGGATCCCTGATTCCAATTCGTAGTGCCTGGAGAGCGGCTGATGATCCCTCCCTCATTGGGGGAGTTCGTCTTGACCATCGCATGCCACGTAAAAGCGCTATTGAAATCGTAGTGGTCCGGGTCACCATGCACGTCGTTGACACGCATGTGGCCCCTCGTGCCTCCGTCGCTGTCTGCGTTGGGTTGCAGGGCCTCGCCGCCGCCGAATCCCTGCCCGCCGGTGGTGATGTCCGCACCAGCGATGAGTTCGCCATCGTGCGTCGAACCGGCTACTTCGTCGGAAATCGTGGTTCCGGTCTTGGAGTCGAAGTTCCAGTAAGACAGGATGTCGCCTACGGACGGACCAAGACTCCCTCCGATTGAGGAGGTTGTCACCGTACCGCCCTGCAGTTTCAGCGTCCTGGGCTCAAGCGAACTGGCCAGATCCGCACCTTGCAGTGTGAACGAGTCGCCCGCACTCACGGATATGCTCATTTTGTTGCCGAGGTTCGCCTCTTTCGTGATCGTCACGGGTATTGTGGCATCGAAAACACTGGCCGAAGACACATCCAGCGTGTCTGTGCTGGCGCCGACCGCCGGGGTCAACGAACCGCCGTTGCGAACCTGAATAGTATCGGTGATGGTCACCGGGCCGGCGATGTTCACAACAGCATCCGAAACGGCCAGATTGGCGCCTGAAACGGAGCCTCCAATGCTGACCGAACCGCCGGTAATGCTCAAGTCAACCGCTGACACTCCGCCGCCGATAGTCGTCGCGCCGTCGACGATGTCGACATTCCCGCTAGCCGAAACATCTCCGGTGATATTAACGCCCTGGGAAACACCCAACTGCCCTGCGGTGACGTTGCGCGGGGTCCCGGGCGTTCCAACGTTAAGCGTGTATCCGTCTACTGCGCCCAGCGTCAGTGAGTTCGCTCCGGCGTTGATGTCGCGATCGTAGATCACGGTCGCTAATCCCTGGCTGTCCGAACCAACCTCGCCAGCCAGGACGGATGCATCACCGTTAAACGTAAACAGCGTGCTGTATGTTTGCGCAGCGTCACCGGCGGGGCTGGCCAGCTTAAGGTCCGCATCGCCGACCTGCACATCAATGCCCGCCAGCAGACCGGACCGTCCAAGCGCCAACTCGCCGTCGTTAACATTCAACACCGGGCTCGGGCCCATATTCGTTATCGGATTGGTAAGAATAAGCGCGCCGGAACCGTCCTTGTTGATCGTCGTGGCGCCGCCTGCGTCCACGCCTCCGATCTTGGTCAACCACAGATCGCCGCTGTTGTCAAACGTAACGCTCGTCGCGTTAGTTACAACCGTACTCTGGAACGTCAGCTGGCGGCCGGCGTTCACGTCGGCGGTTACAGTTCTGTTGTCGCCGTCCACTCTCAGTACGCCCAGTTCAATGTGAGAGTTGATTTTGATGGTAACGTCTCCGGTGATGAATACATCCGTATCGGACAGGATTGCCGCAGAGGCCAGGCTGTCGCCGGCGCCGCCATTCCAGATCGCAGCTATCTCCGCCGGCGTCAGCGCGCGATCCCATATCGCAACTTCATCCATCATCCCGTCAAAGAAGGCGTCATTGCCCCAGTTGCTCTCGCCTATGTAGTTAAGCGTACGCACGACATTTCGCGGGAGAGGCATCTGCTGCTCGCCGAGCAGTGTTAACTGCGGGGTCCCGCCAGGCCCGTCATTCAAATCGCCCAGCCAGACCTGAGCGTTCTGACCGTCACCGGGACCGGCGATATTTGAAACTATAAGCTGCCATTCGCCAATATCGAAGACATCGTTGGGGTCGAGCGTAGCATCGCCTCCGCCCGTGCCGTCATGGACCTCCCAGCGCAGGTCGTCACTCGTACCTCTGTTGGCCAGCAGGAAATTGTCCACGCCCGCGCCATTGCCGATATCCACTATTCGCGACCAGTTGCTGTAGGACTCGTAATTCACCCACGCGGCGACCGTAATTCCATTGGTGAAATCTGCAAAACCATCCGGCAGATCAATGTAAGAAGCGTTGCCCACTTCGAAGTCTATGGCGTTACCGACCTTGCCAACGACCTGTTGCGGAGAGCCCATTACCGTACCGTTGTAGTTTCCTACGGCGTCAGCCCCGAGATTGCCCGCCTCCTCAAAGTCCCAATAAGCAACAGCTCCGCCCGGAATCCCTCCGCCGCCGGCGCCGGAGATCGTTACTACTCCGCCCGACAGATCCACTCGTGTGGGTTCCGTGGTCGGATTGATGTCTCCGTGCGACACCAGCACGGGCGCGCCCGCGCCGGACATGACAAACTGTCCCTTCTTGGTCACCAGCGTGTCGGTAACAGTCAGGTTATTGCCTCCCAACACCAACTGCCCGTCGTCCGACAGGTCCATGGATCTGGATGGCAGGTGCGTGTCCACCGTCAGCGTCGCGTTGTTGACCTTCACCGATGCGGTCGAAACATCCAGCGCATCGCCGGTCATGTCGAGGTTCACGCCCACTGTCAGGCTGTCGGCGATCGTAAGATCGCGCTGACCGGCGCCGCCGGTCCGCGTGAACGTTCCGCTGAGAATATCAAGCTTATCGAACACCAGCGAATTATCGGTGGTAAGAGTTCCCCCGCTGACCGTCGCTCCGCCCAGTACGTAAGGTCCGCCGCCGGCGAGCGTAACGCTCGCTCCGGCGCCGATGTCAACGTAGCCCGGACCCGTAATCGCACCCGTTACGTTCAACACATTCGTATTGTCGGTGCGAAGCTGCAACTCACCGCTGTTGAGCGTAATACCGTTGGGAATGTTGACTGTCACGCCGTCGGCTCCGGGAGACCCGGCGCGAAGCGATCCGCCGTCCGATACTATCGTATTAGTGTACGCAACAGTATCGCTCGGCGTACTGCTGCCGACGACAATCTCACCACCGGCCGGATGCAGCGTCGCTCCACCGACCGGAAGCGACGATTGAATCGTCTCAAGACCGCCGCCCTCAACAGTAAACGTCGCGTTGTCCAGATTCACACCGTCGCCGGTCAGCGTCACAACACCGTCACCGCTTTTGATAATCTCAACACTGTTGGGAACCGGAACCGGATCGGTCGTCATTCCGCCGTCAAGAACGCCCAGTATGACATTATCCTCAGCATTGAACTCGATGGATGTCACGTCGGATTCAATTGTGGTGCTGGTAAAGCTCGTCCCGCTGGTCACTGTCAGTTTCGCGCCGGTAGCCAGGAATCTAAGCGGGCCCAGATCCGCATATCCGCCGTCTAGGCTAAGAGTACTGCCGTCTACGCTGGCGTCGACATCTATCGCCATCCCCGTAAAATCAATAGGATAATCGCCCAGAAGGCCCGCTATGTACAACCCCTGGATCTCGCCCAGGCTCAACGCGCGATCGTAAATCACAAACTCGTCGATCTTCTCAGCAAACGGATACGCACGGAAGTTGCCTATATACTGAACGTTTGAACTGCTCTGCCCCGGCGTCGATCCGCCAAAGGCCCCGTCTATGTAATATTTAGTCTCGCCGCCCGTTCCAACCATCG
>CAZSLS010000291.1:0-7047 GCA_964607575.1 uncultured Planctomycetaceae bacterium
ACAAGGTAATGGTTCTCTCATAACAACTGGACCGAAGAACCGGGGCAAGCCACCAGCAACAGCAATTCAAACTATACAGTGCATTACGCATAGCATTTCGTAACATTTGTGTAATCAAGTCTTTATGGTCTAGTCTTCCCGTCGATGGTCCGGCGCTGTCTCTCTTTACTGCCGGATGAATGGGGCTTCACAAGGTTCTGCGTAAATAATCGGTGAGCATCTTGGTTCACTGGCCCGATCAGTCGGGATTCATCGAGGACTGGCTCAACGTAGCTTAATTCCGGCTATAAAAGAGCTATAAACATGTGTAGAGGATTTAGCATTTCTTCTTGTCTGTCTCGTTGATTTGCCAGCGTGCTCGTTTGGATTGGCAGTCGCTCGATCGCACGGAGGGGATCAGATTTACACTTTGAACTACCGCGAAAGGAGGTGGTGCTTATCAGAAGAGACACCGAAGCTGTTTCCGTGCTTGGCTTGGGGATGGGGGTGTTGGCCGTGTTGGCGACGGGGAGTTTGTTCGACGTTGTGATGGCTTGTTTGTTTACCTGGATTGCGATTAGCGTCTATCGCGAGCTGTGAGTCGCCAATGGCGCCGCAGGTCCGCCGGGGTTGTCGCTTTATATCGTGCACAGCGGTTTGAACCCCGGAGGGCTTGTGGTGTGGCCGGTTGGTGAGCATGTCTGTAAACGGCGGCTGCTTAATTTGGGGCAGAAATCAGCTATAAATATATGCCGATGGGTTAGGTGTTTGTTTCTTCTCTCGTCGGGGGATATCCGTTCATTTCAACGTGCAAATCGTTGTGTGTCGGCGATTACGCATGTTTCCCTTTCGCGTTCCTGTTTAATTAACCGTCCCATAGGGACAAGGAGTATGTCCATGAGCAGTATTGTTGAAGCAGCCAAGCTTATGCCGGAAGAATTGCAGATGCTTGGCGAAAATGTCGTGCATGCCGTCGCGAACGATGGCCAGGGCGAACTGGCGGCCGTCAATCGTAGTCTGGCTGTCCACGGTGAGGCCGTGGGCGAACTTGTATGTCCGGCCACTGACGGCAGGGCGGCGTAGCTGTTTGATCTCTTGACTCGTCAATTCCGTACTCGGCCGGGGCCATTGGGGCGTCGGCGTGTTTGTTCAATCAACCTGCCTTACAGGAGCAACCTATGCAAATACTGTTCATCAACAATAGTGGCGCAGGATTCGCGGATTACGTTGATGTCGCTGCTGACACGAGCATCGACAAGTTCATCGCCGCGCGGCTTCCCGCTCAGCAGGCCGACGACCTGCTGATTCGCGTTAATCGCCAGCCCGTGCCGCGTGATTACGTGCTGCAGGAGGGCGATCGCATCAGCGCGACACCGACAAAAATCCAAGGCGCCGCGTGCGTCGCGATTGTCGCGTAGCCAGAGTCGTTTTCGCCAACAGGCGCCCGTCCGGGCCGGCTGGCCATCAGCCGCCGGGCGGGCGCCTCTGTTCCGGGAGGATCAAACCATGAAAACCAAACCACCGGGCAAGGTGTACGCTCGCATTGCCCAGAAGATTCGAGAGCAGCTGCAGCAACTACAGCGCCGCCGGATCGGCGATGTTCATCAGCAGGCTGGAATCCTGCTTGGTCAGGCCGACAGGATTCGGATTGGCCGGCAGAAGTTGGCGACTTGTTTGCTGCGTGGATGGTCGGCCGCGGCTCGGATAACTGTCCGTAACATAAAGGCCGCACTGTTGGACATGCCGCACCACGTCGGCAATGCCCAACGTGCGATCGAAACCCATGCCTGTAGGATCCCAACGCTTCGGGAGATCGTTGAGGAGATCCGTCAACTCGAAGACGAATTCGCCGAAGTGAACTACAGCCTCAAGAACCGAACGTTTTCAGTTGTGACCGAGCCGATCGAACTGGACGGCGTCTACCTCGGGCCGTTCGAGGTTCGGCTGTATATTGACCGGATCGCCGCGGAGAATTCGCAGAATGCGTTTGACGTTATGGCCATGGATCCGCATCCGGCATCGTCCAATAATGCGGTGACGCATCCACATGTGTCAGATGAGCAGATGTGTTGCGGCGATGCGTTGTTGCCGATCAAGTCGGCCGTGGAAGGCGGGCGTTTGAGCGATCTGTTCTGTGTGATACGCAGCGTGCTGGAGACTTACAATCCGGGCTCGCCGTACATCGATTTGGGCAACTGGTACGGCCGGTCGTGCCATGACTGCGGCTACGTGGTGGCCGAGGATGATACGTTCTGGTGCAGCAGTTGCGATCACGATTTCTGTGACGAATGCACCTCATGTTGCAGCGGATGCAGCGAGACCACCTGCGGCGGATGCCTTAAAGAGTGCCCAGTGTGCGAGGATCGATACTGCGCCGGATGCATCACAAACTGTCCGGACTGCGGGGAGACGATCTGCTCTTCCTGCTTAGAAGATATGCAATGCACGTGCATTGAAGAAAGAGAGCAAGAAAATGAAGAAGAGCAAGAAGAAGACCGTGTCACAAAGTCCGCTATTGGAACCGACGGGCGCGTTCGAATCGAGGCGGCGTAACGTCCGCCAGCTGGAGCCCGTGCTTCGTTTTTCGCCGAATGCGTGGGCGAAGTTGATGTTCTTCCGTGACCGGGGAGATTGCGAGATTGGAGGCTTCGGCGTCTGCGGCGGTGATGACCTGCTGTTGGTGACGAATTTTATAACAGTCAACCAGGATGTGAGTTCCGTATCCGTCGCGTTCGATGATGAAAGCGTTGCCGACTTTTTCGACAGCCAGATAGATATCGGCCGCCAGCCCGAACAGTTCGGCAGAATCTGGGTGCATACGCATCCCGGCGATTGCCCGCAGCCCAGCGGCACGGACGAAGAGTGTTTCCAGCGTGTCTTCGGCGGCTGCGATTGGGCCGTGATGTTCATCCTCGCCCGTGGGGGCAAGACCTTCGCCCGGCTGCAGCACCACACCGGCCCCGGCGGGCGGATCAACATTCCCGTGGAGGTTGATTATTCCGCCGAGTTCGTCGGCAGCGACCACGAGGCCTGGCGTGTAGAGTACGCGCAGGATATTCGAGTCACGAGCGTTCCTCTTTTCTTCGGGCGGGATCGTTGGGCTGGCGAAACTGACGACCTGTGCTTTGACGATCAATGGCTCGAAGATCTGCAGGATATGGAGCCTGATGAACGGCAGGCCGTGCTGGCCGAATTGTATGATCGTCCGGAGCTGTGGGACAGGGAGGCCAGCTATGTGTGACCGACATGCGGACAATCCGTTTAGCGATATGCCGGTGATCTTCAGCTACACCCGAGCCCAGGCGATCGAAGACGGCGTACTGATCGATCTGACCGAGTGGGCCGAAGAAACCGGCTTCCGCTATCCCGTGGCTTGCACGGATACTGTGTGGAATGGCTATATCACGCCGGACGAAGATCTTCGTCTGCTTGGCCAGTCCGACCGTGGTCGGGCGCACGATCTGTTGTGGATGCTGCTGTGTGCGATACGGCGAGGCAGCGGAGATCGCATTCGCTTTGAAGTGCTTTTCCTGCAGTCGCCGCATCGTCGCATCACGGCCCGATTCAAGGCCGTCTGCGGCCCGGGCGACGATGGTGAGCCCGTCATTACGATCATGCTTCCGAGCGAAGACTGATCGTTTATCACCAACTACTAAGGAACCCAACCATGATTGAAACCGAACGATTCAGCCGACAGCGGGACGTTGTTCCCGCCGAGCGGCTGGCCGAATGCAACATCACGATCATAGGCGTGGGTGCCCTGGGGCGGCAGGTTGCGTTGCAGCTTGCCGCCGTCGGGGCGCCGCGCATGATCTTGATCGATTTTGATGTCGTCGAGGAAAGTAACCTGGCCAGCCAGGGATATCTTGAGGCGGATCTCAGCCGACCGAAAGTCCAGGCCACCGCCGAGCAGTGCCGTCGGATAAACAGCCGCGTGGAAATCGTTGAGACCAATGATCGATTCCGACGAAGCATGAATGTCGGCAATGTCACGTTCGCCTGTGTCGATAAGATCAATGCCAGGGAACTCGTCTGGGATTCAGTGAAGGACAGCGTGTCTTTCTTTGGCGACGGTCGTATGACCGCCGAGGTAGTCCGAGTCTTGACAGCGCACGACGCCGATAGCCGAGAGCATTACGCATCGACGTTCTTCCCGCAGGTCGAGGCTCACATCGGGGCCTGCACATCGCGAATGACAATCTTTGCCGCAAATGTTGCTGCTGGACTGCTGATCTCGCAGTTCAGCCGCTGGCTTCGAGGATTGCCCGCCAGCCGGGACCTGACGTTGAATCTCCTGGCTGATGAGTTAAGCATCCTTTGAGAACAGTTCTCTAGTCGTTCCAAACATCCAGCCCGTCGGGGCCGTCCTGCCGGACAGGTCTGTGCCGTCACCGCGACGGTGCAGACGACCGCCAAGGCCCCGACGGGTTTTTCAATACGCACGAACTATTCGCAATCAACCAATCTTCCGGAAGGAGGTCAACATGGCTTCGAGTTGGAAAACACTCCTGTCGGCATTCGGCGGGCGACCGCGCCGCACCGGTGTTGCTGCAGGTTGGCATCGCGTCAGAAATCACAGGCGAGGCAAACCTCGCGGTGGGATGACGTTCGTCCGCCAGTATCGTCGCCGCAATCGCGGCTGAGACGTAATAACGAAGAACATGAAAAACATGACCGGCCGGTCAGGGCATTGCCGCCCCGACCGGCCGGTTTTTTATGCGCCCTGAAACGGCGCAAGCGAAAGGAACATTCCATGAACGCAACAATACGAGACAGAGACGTTATCGCCGTGGTCAGAGCCTTGGACGCAGCGGGCGAATTCAATCGCCGGGCGAAAAGTTGTCCAAGGCAGCATCGCCGGGGCCTTTATCGTCGCAAAGATATGGCCTTGCAGGAGGCGTTGATTCTTGGCCCGGGGCAGTTTTACGTCGACAGCTCTGATGGCGGCGACCCGCCTATTTTGGGTGTGACGCACAGATACAGTGCCCGCCGTTTTCACGTCCGTCCAGATCTGATGCCCCTGGAAATCCAGGAGGCATTAGCCGAGATGCCAATGACAGCGGAAGCGGATCACTATGTTTGCGATTTGCAACCCACAGGAAAGTGAGGTGTAGAATGCAACGCCATATAAATCACAGCAAACGGAATCGTCGCGGGGCGAGTGCCATCGCCCCGCGCGAAGAACACGACATCGCACGAGATCGCGAGGAACTCGCGCAACTGATTGGACAAATGCTGGCCAGGCGATGGTTGCGAAACCAGCAGGGGCGATCGGACGCGCCACAATCTTCAGCCGACGCAGACTGATTGCGCATGCGCCTTGACAGTGAGCCGGGCACTTCGTACAATACGGTTATCGAAATCGATAACTCGATGAGCAGGAGACATGAGTATGAATTTCGCAGAAATAGGACAACGTACCAAACTGGGACTTCGGCAACTTCGGTATGTTGTCGATTACGAAGTGCTGGACCCAGAATACTACGGTCAGACCGACAGGGCTCAAACTGGCCATGGCATCGCGCGCGAGTTCAGTCTGTTTGCCGCTTTCGCTGTGGCGATGACAACCGTTCTCCGTGAAACAGGGCTTAACCGCAGCCGTGTTCGTAGTGCACTGGAGGCGATATTGGACTGGGCGAGTCTGAGCAACATTCCGGGTGAGCACGCGATGCTAGATACGTTTGTCGTATTCCGTGCGGCAGACGCTATTGACATTGAGATTGCCGATGGCAAGTTTCTTCGAGTTGTGGCTAAGAAGCCACGATCCTCGCGTACTGGAATGGGCATACCGAAAACTTCGTCTTGGATCAATCTGGACGAGGGCGGGCAGACTGACTCAGCACCAAAGGCGCTGTTTACGACGAGGATTTCGCTGTGCGAGTTGCTTGATCGATTACTGGAGTAGGAAGTGTTGTATTCTTTTTTAGAGACAGGTTGTCGAAATCGATAACTAAACAGGTCGGTCGAGCACACGATGTTGATCGGCTAATGGATAGAGGCGTCAGAAATGTCCTGCTTAGAAGACCGGCGTAGCATTCTGTGATGTAAACGATGGATCAGTCGACAAGACAACTTGCCGCAGACGAGATGCCGATCGCCGGTGATCGTTCTTGCTCATTGGAATTACCCCGAAATACTGGGGCAGGCGGGTACATTACGTTCGATGAGTTCGTGAGACGGGTACCGCTTTCGGCCAGCACGATCAGACGCAGGCTGAAAGATGGTTCGATCCCGTACGCTCAGCCCGGCGGCAGGGGGCATAGTGTACTAATCCGTGAGGATGCATTGGATATCTCGGGGCAGGTTAAGCCGGCAGGATCCTTGAAGCAAGCGGGTGCCGATCAGTCCATGAAGATACCGGAGGCAGCGTTGTCAATCGCGGTGCAAACAGAACAGGTTAAGCTTTCGGGGCCATCCCCGAAGTGGCTGGCTAATACAAAATGGAGAACCTAACGATATGCCAAAACGACGGAAAAATGAAATGATAACGGGGCAGTATTTTACGTGGAAACTATGGAGGCGAGGCGGCGTGTACCAAGCCGATGGTAGATCTAATCCTGCCAATGCGGGACGACATTCGCTGGGAACAACGGATCGGTCGGAAGCCGTGGAGTCCCTTAAGACGTTGGATCTGGTGATGGCCGTTGAACTGGGATTGGCGGATAAGAAACTTCTGCTGGAGGCCAACGAAGAAACATTGACTCTGGAGCAGGGGCGTAAATTGTACATGGCCAAAGTGGCCGCGCCGGAAGTTGCCGGCGGCGCCAGCGAGGCGACTCAGAAGCGTTATCGCGCCGTATTTGATAAGTTCATTCCATTCGCTGAGAGTCAGGGGATAGCCACTTGGGGCCGGGTGAATCGTCGGTTACTGACGGCTTACGCGAGCCATTTGGAGAAGCGCGGCTATATGCCACGGACGCTCTATCTGGAGTTGACCACGATCAAGCAAACAGTCAAGCACTTGGTCGAGGAGGCGTACTTGTCGGAGTCCTGCCGGATAGACATGCCGCTTCCGAAACCCAAAGACAGCCCGACGTATTGCTATTCGGCCCAAGAGGTCGAGGCGGT
>CAZSLS010000292.1:0-7031 GCA_964607575.1 uncultured Planctomycetaceae bacterium
CTTGGTGCGCAACGACTTGAACGCAGTGGCATAATTATGAAAATAGCTGAGACTCTGTGTAGCAGATTACCCGCCGGAGTCTATTCAACCGACCATCTAGTCGACTTTCATCGACATCAGGAACTCGGCGTTCGAGCTTGTCCTGGACAGTTGCTTGATCAGCAGTTCCATCGCCTCGGTCGTTTGCATGTTGCTCGTGACGCGCCGCAAATTGGCCACCAACCTGCACTCGTCGGTGTCCATCAGAAGTTCTTCCCTTCGCGTACCGCTGCGGGCGAGGTCAATCGCCGGCCAGATTCGCCTGTCAACCAGGCGCCTGTCGAGGTAGAGTTCGGCGTTACCCGTGCCCTTGAACTCCTCGAAGATAACCTGGTCCATTCTCGAACCCGTGTCGACCAGTGCCGTTGCGATAATCGTCAGCGATCCGCCTTCCATCACGCACCTGGCCGATCCGAAATATTTTCTCGGTAAGACCAGCGCACTGGCGTCAACACCGCCGGTGAGGATCTTGCCCGAATGCGACGCTTCGGCGTTGCAGGCCCGCGCCAGACGCGTGATGCTGTCCAGCAGGATCACCACATCGTGCCCGAATTCGACCATCTGCCTGGCCTTGGAGAAGATCATCTCGGCCATTATCAGATGCCGCTTGGAACCTTCGTCAAACGTCGAGGAGACCACTTCAGCGGTGGTATTGCGACGCATGTCGGTGACTTCCTCGGGGCGTTCGTCTATCAGCAGAACGATCACGAATGCGTCGGGATGATTCGTGGTTATCGAATTCGCAAGCTTCTTGAGTAGGATCGTTTTGCCCGTTCGCGGCGGCGCGACGATGAGCATGCGCTGCCCGAAACCTATGGGCGTGATAAGGTTCATCACGCGCATCGAGATTTCATCGCTGGTGGTCTCCAGGAAGATTCGCCGGTCCGGATGGGCCGGAGTGAGCTCTTCGAAGTTCGTGACTTTGGAGAGCTTGTCGGGGTCCTGGTAGTTGATGGCCTCCACGCGCAGGAGAGCGAAGTACTTCTCCGACTCCTTGGGGGGCCTGATCTGACCGGCAAGGATGTGTCCGGGCTTCAGATTGAACCGCCGGATCTGGCTGGGCGACACGTAGATATCGTCCGGACCCGGTTGATAGTTGTACTCGGGGCTCCGCAGGAAACCAAATCCGTCAGGCAGGATTTCGAGTACGCCGTCGCCAAACATCAGGCCGCTGTTGTTGACCCGATTGGAGATAATTTTGATCATCAACTCCTGGTTTCCCGTTGACTCGATACCCTCGACGCCTTCGTCCCTGGCCAGTTGGCGAAGTTCGGGAGTCGACATTGCCTGCAGTTCGGTAATGTGCAGCGCGCCCCGCTTGACCTCCTCGTATCGGGCGTGCATTACCGCATCGAAGCCGTCTTCGAGCTTACCGCCCTTACCACCCTTACCGCCCTTGTCGGCCTTGTCGCCACCATCGGCGTCGGAAGCTTCTGCGCTGTCCGAGGTATCCTCTTCGGCGTCCTCGACGATTTCGACTTCTTCGCCATCGACGGATATCACCTCGACAAGTTCCACCTCAGCATCGCTGACCTGATCGCCGTCAATATCCCCGGAGTCCTGAACTTCCTGTTCGATGACTTCCGGTTTGGTCTTTTTCCTGGCGGTCTTTTTGGCGGTTTTTTTCTTCGCGGTCTTCCTGGTGGTCTTCTTCGCCGCCTTCTTCGCTGTCTTCTTCGCTGTTTTCTTTATAGCTTTTGCCATGTCTGCTACACAGCCTCCATCTGGAGTACCTGACAGTCATACCGTCATCCTGTACGGCGGGTCAGGCTACTCCCCTGAGAATGTTTGTGGTTCTGTTCAGTCGTCTGGTTCGTCTCTGGAAGATGTCCTCATCGACGTGTTGTATGATTCGGCGGTTCGGCAGTTCAGCGGTCCGGCGGGCTCTGTTGTTCGACATCCCACTCTGTAGCATGTCGCACCACCATGTGCAGCACGTCTCCCTCACCGAGTGCGATTATTCCGGCTTATTACTGTGTTCAAAACCGTCCGCGGGGTGGGTTATGCGGGAGTAAAGCTTACGAACCTGCTGGCGCAGGTGGGAGACGCTTGAACTGCCGTCAACAGAATAATCGCACATGCTCCGCTTAATGTCCAGAGAAATCTGCATTTTTTCTCGCGCTTCCCAGTTTTCTTTTCTCCACCCCCTGCGCTCACTGACTCGACGGTATCTCTCAACCGGCGGAGTATCGACGAAAACCACGTGGCTGCACAGCTCGTTCCAACCCGCTTCCAACAGCAGCGCCGCGTCAAGAACGATCGCCCCGACCGACTCGTCAGCGACCGCCAGACCCACCGCACGGGCCATTTCTCGCCCGATCCGCGGGTGTAATATATCGTTCAACGCATCCAACTCGTCCCGCGAGGTAAATACGATCTCCGCCAGGGACGCCCGATCCACCTCGCCGGCGCTGGTGAATATCTCATCGCCCCACCGCCGGCGCAGCTCGCCGAGTACGTCGGGGTCCCCCAGCAGTTCATGCCCGATCGCGTCGGCGTCTACAACAGCGCAGCCGAGGGCGGACAACTCGTCGGCGATGGTGGTCTTGCCCGAGCCAATTCCGCCGATGATCCCGATAACAGGTTTGATGGGGGATGCAGGAGGCATGCTAACCGCCACATTGTCGCCGCCGCGAAGCCTTTGTCAATGGTCCGCCCGATCGCCCCACCGCCTTGCGCGGTGTCAAATGGCCGGGCGACGCTGCTCGGCCGGTGAGTATATCTGAATCCCCAGCCCGCGTCGCAGCAATTCGCGGTTGAACTGTTCGGCCGATGCGTTGGCCAGTCGGCAGGCGTCAGCGTGATCGATCCTGTTGTCAGCGTAGAACTCGACGGCCACCGCCATGCTGACGTCGCTGATATTCGCCTGAGCTTTGATTACGATGTCATCAGGTATGCGGAACTGCATTTACCGCCCTCGCGGAACGTTACCTAGCTGGCAGCTATCGGGAAGCTTCGCCGCCCACCTGCGGATAGCACCACAGATATCGCGGCGGACGCTTCCGACATCCCCCCTCAAATCTCTTTGCAGGACCTGACCCACAGTTGTATCGACAGACCAAAGGGGCTACTGAAATAGCGACCACAAAAAACGCGACACATTCCGGATCGACATCGAAGTTCGCCCCGTCAGCCGAGGCGTTCTTTGAACTCTTCTTCGTCGATTACTTCTACGCCGAGGTCGCGGGCTTTGGTGGCTTTTGAGCCTGGTGACTCGCCGGCTACCACGAAATCCGTCTTGCTCGATACGCTCGATGACGCCCTTCCGCCGGCGGACTGGATTGCGTCTTTGGCTTCGCGGCGGGAGAAGCTTTCGAGCGTTCCGGTGACTACTATCGTTTTGCCTTCCAGCGCGCCAGCGCCGCCCGCAGGCGCTTCGACCGCCGAACTGGTCATTTGCACTCCGGCGGCCTGCAAACCATTTATGGTTTCACGTCCGTTTTCGCTGTTAAAGAAGTCATGCACGCTTCGGGCGATCGTCGGTCCGATTTCGTCTATCGCGGTCAGGTCTTCGATTGTCGACGCCGCCAGTGAGTCGATATCACCAAACGCGTGCGCCAAGATCCCAGACGCCCGACCGCCCGCATGTCTGATCCCCAATCCCGCTATCACTCTCGCCAAACCGCGCGATTTGCTCGCCTCGATCGCCGCCAGCAGATTCGCCGCCGATTTTTCGCCCATCCGTTCCAGGCCCGCCACCTCCGCGGCGTTCAGGTGGTACAGGTCGGCGAAGTGGCTCACCAGGGCGTTATCGACGAGTTGGTCGACGACCGCCGGCCCGAGGTTCTCGATATCCATCTGGTCGCGCCCCGCGAAGAAGCCCAACCGCTCCCTGAACTGTGCCGGACACTCCGGATTCGGGCATCGCAGCGCGACCATCTCGCCGACGATCTCGACCGGCTCGTCGCATCCCCGCCCGCGCGAACCGCGACAGGTCACCGGCGCCTTGACGAGCTGCCGCCGCTCCATGTGACGCTCGCAGTCCGCATTGACGCACCTGAACGCAACGTGCCCTTCCTTGGGCTTGTCGCGGGCCAGCGGCGTCTGACATTCCGGACACTGCCCCGGCGCCGACACCCGCTCGCCGTCGGGCGGGCGCTTGTCCGCCACCACTGCGACTACCTGCGGGATGATCTCGCCGGCCTTCTCGACGACTATCGTATCGCCTGTCCGCAGGGCAAGGTGGTCTATCCGGTCGAAGTTGTGCAGCGATGCGTTCGAGACGATGGTCCCGCCAAGCTGCACCGGCTCGAAGTGCGCCACCGGCGTCACTGTGCCCGTCCTGCCGACCTGAAAATCCACGCCGCGCAGAACGGTCTGTGCCTGCTCGGAGGCGTACTTGTATGCAATGCACCATCGCGGGTATCGGCTGGTGGCGCCGATCTTCTCGCGGAGGTCGAGTTCGTCGACTTTCACCACGAACCCGTCGGTCTCGTAGTCGACCTCGCCGCGCACGGTCAGCCAGTTGGCGATAACTTCGAGCACCTCGTCGATAGTTCCGCAGATGCGCCCGTGCGGACTGGTCGGGATGCCCCAGGCGGCAAGATGTTCGTTAAGCTCACTTGCCCGCCCCGCCGCGCGCCGGGACATCTCGCCCAGCCCGTGCGCGATAAACGCCAGCTTCCGCTCAGCCGCCACGCTGGGATCAAGCTGCTTCAGCGTACCGGCGCAACCGTTTCGCGGGTTGGCGAATTTGTCCTGCCCCTCCTCGACCCGCCGCGCGTTGCAGGCGCCGAACGCCGACAGCGGCCAGTATATCTCACCGCGAACCTCCAAGACCTCCGGGATATCTTCCGCATCATCTGCCCCCAGTGCGAGCGGGACCGACCGGATCGTTCGCACATTAGCCGTCACATCATCGCCGGTAAGCCCGTCGCCGCGCGTGACTGCCCGAGCCAGCCGCCCCGACTCGTACCGCAGCGAGACCGCCACCCCGTCGATCTTCGGGTCGGCGAGATAGTGGAATGGTGTTTCCCCGACGGCTTTGCGCACGCGGGCGTCGAACTCGCGGACCTCGTCGGCGTTGTAGGTGTTATCGATACTGAGCATCGCCACGGCGTGGGCTACCGACTCGAACCCCTCAATAGGCCGACCCGCCACCCGCTGCGTCGGCGATTGGGGCGTGATGAGTTCGGGATGTGCGGCTTCGAGGGCCTTGAGTTCGTCGAGCAGTTGATCGTACTGGCGGTCGGATATTTCCGACGCGGCCTGGACGTAATAGAGCGTATCGTGTCCACTGATGATCTCGCGGAGCTGTTCGATTCGTTGCGCGTCGTCGGGCATATCCGGATTCCCTGTTGTTCGTCAGGCCAACTTTAGCGGGTCTCCGCGGTAAGCTCAAGAGTGACGGTGCGGGAATTGGGGAACCGGACATCAAAAGACAAAACACATGACGGTTTGTAATAGGTGGAGTAACGGGATATAACACTCATTCATAATCTACGAAAGGATACGAACATGAAAACTAATACATCATTGACCGTTCTTCTTATCGTTACGCTCGCCCTGGCGGGCGGATGCGCGGGTCGGGGAAACTGGAAGTCGAAGATGGCGGGGACCTACAAAGGCTTCATACATAACGGTGACGAGAAACATCCCTCGATAACCACGATCAAGCTCGATGGAGACAAATTGAGCGGTAAGTACGAACTGGAAGTCCTGGGCTCCAAGATCGACGGCGAGCTGCGCGAATTTGTCCTGACAGGCGATCGCGAAGTCAGGTGCGGCTGGATCGATTACTCGCAGCGTACAGGCGATCTCGAAATGACTTTCTCGCCCGATTTCTCCAGCTTCAAGGGCACATGGTACGATGAGGGCATGACCGACGGCGACCCGTGGACAGGAAAGAAGTAGCCTCAGACACGGACTGGAATACGAGCACTAATAGAAGCAGAAGGCGTCATGAGCGAAGAGTCCAGACCCGAATCAACAACTCAAGTCGACGTGGCGGTAACGGTGCCTGATCCCGGTGAGCAATCCTTCTTCCAACGCGCCAGATGGAGCCTGCGCCATTTGTCCATTGGAATACTGGTGCTCCTGCTGGTGTGGTCGATCTCTTTCCTGCCGCGGGACCTGCTGAGGCGGATTCCCGCTTGGGCTTATATGATAATCGGCACGGTGCTCTTCTTCGGATTTCTGATCGTCTATCCCTTCCGGGGCGTCAAGCAGCAATTCTGTTTCCCGCGAATCGGAAAGATCTTCAAAGAAGCTGCTCTGGCGATTCCCCTTACGATCGGTGTGATCGTGATGCTTTCCATAGTGAACTACGCCTGGAGTCTAGTGGCTCCCGAGACACCCATCTCACCGCGAATCTGGAGAAACGCGGCGCGATCAACTCAATACGGTCTGATTGCGTTCATAATGTTGCTCGCGACAACAATTGGCCCCGTCGCGGAGGAAATTTTCTTTCGCGGTTACCTGTACAACGCCTTTCGGGTGCGCTCTGGCCCGGTTATTGCGATGATCGTTTCGTCGCTGGTTTTTGCCCTCATGCACTCATACGGCGCCGCTCCGACCGTGGTGATATTTCTACTGGGGATCTGCCTGACCGCCATCTACCGATGGAGAAAGACGCTGCTGACGCCCATCTTTGTGCATGCGGGCATCAATGTCATCTCAATGACTGGGCTGCTGCTGGCGATGATGATGCATGCTCGCACGCCTGAGTTTGGTATCAGTGGTGAACCGCACGCTGACGGCGTGCGGATCACGTTCGTCTTCAGTGAGACCGGCGCCGAACGTGCCGGAATACAGGTAGGCGACATCATCATCGAGATTGACGGGCGCCCGGTGCAATCCATTTCCGACGTGATTCAAGTCGCTCGGGCACACAAGATTGGCGACGTGGTGCAAATCACACTGATTCGCGATAACACCACAATGGACATGAGCGTGGTTCTCGGAGCACGCCGGGGGCCGGCCAAGGTCGAACGGCCCGGCGGGCCCGACGACACTAACCGGTAATGGGTCTATGGGGTCAGAGCGTCATTAGT
>CAZSLS010000293.1:0-7003 GCA_964607575.1 uncultured Planctomycetaceae bacterium
TCCGCCGCAGCGAAGATGGGGGCAAGACCTGGGGCAAGCCGATCACCATCGCCAATCCGGGCTGGCAGGGCGGCGGGCTGACCGTCGACGAAACCAGTGGTAACATCCTCGCGTTCGCCGAAAGCAAGTACATCGGCTTTTATCGGGATGCCAAGCTGACCGTTTACCGCAGCGGCGATCACGGTAAGACGTGGAAGGCGCAGGCGGGGACCGTTATCGGCAAGGACAAAAACGGTATCGTTCCTGCGATGTCAATGGCCGGGCATGGGATCACGCTGCTCCGCGGAAAGCACAAGGGACGCCTCCTTCGCCCGGCGCGGAATTACGCGGGCGGGGATCGCAGGAGCGAATGGCACAAAATGTACACCAACGCCATCTACAGCGACGACGGCGGAAAACGTGGAAGACCAGCGATCCGTTTCCGGCGATGGGCACCGGCGAGGGGTTGCTAGCCGAGCTTTCCGACGGGCGGATCTACTACAATACGCGGAGGCACTGGGGGGAACCCAAAGGCGTCGACCCGCATATGCGGTGGGAGGCCTGGAGCGACGACGGCGGAGTTACGTGGAAAGACCTGGCGGTCTCCAGGGTGCTGCCCGACGGGACGCGGGCAAAAGGATCTAACGGCTGCCACGGCGGACTGGTGCGCCTGCCGGTTCGCGGACGGGATATCCTGATCTTCAGCAACATCGAATGCACCGCCGGGCGCAGTCACGGGACTCTCTGGGCAAGTTTCGACGGCGGGAGGACCTGGCCGATCAAACGCCTGCTTGGCGAGGGCAAGTTTGGTTATTCCTCGCTGGCCGCCGGGCGACCGAAAACCCCGAGCGCCGGCTGGATCTACGTCCAGTTCGAGGGCAATCCCAACGGCGACAGGAAATGGCGTGCCAGACCGCAAAGGGAAAACGGGATTGCGCGATTCAACCTGAGCTGGCTGCTCAAAGGCAAGAAAACCGGCGACGGTACGGTGCCGAAATGGATCGACGCCACCGGCGCCAAAAAGCCCTGAGAACACGCCGAGCCGGAGTCCCTTTACTTTCGCTGTTTTCGCTTTCTCGCCTGTTCGTCGCGGTAGGCCTTGATGACCCGTTCAGGCCAGCGGAAGACGGGCGCCTTTGCCGGGTCGAAACCGCGCAGGTGCGGCTGGTCCATCCGCTTGGCGACCGGTTGGTAGACCCACTTGTTGGGCCCGAATGATTCGGCGAGTATTTTGGCCAGTTCGGGCAGGTGCTTTTTCAACTGCTCCTTCGTGTTGATCTGGCATATCTGCTTTCCTTTCGCATCGACCGCCACCAGCCCGCCGTTGAGATTAGTGTTGAACCATGACTGAACACCCTCGGAAAAGAACTCGCCGAAGTTGTTCATCCCATAACCGCGAAATCGCCTGGTGGCCTTGGTCTTGTCGTACAGCGCCTCGATCCGCCCATGGAACTTCTTGTCCAGCGAGGAGAACGCCCCGTGCAATCCGTGGGCGAACTCGTGGATGAAGATGCTCTCGCCCCGATAGGGATCCCCCTTGTAGCCCAGCAGGTTCTCTTCGCCGCAACTGATCGGGTTCCCGCCCAGACCGCGGGCCCGCTTGTCATACCATGACGGCAGGCCGCGACATTCGGGCATCTGGGTCTGCATTTCGTTGTACGCTATCACGGTCACGTACACGTTCCGCTTGACGAGATTCGCCAGGACGTCCGGGCGATCGGCCAACAACTTCCGCACCAGGTACGCCGTTTCCTGCAGTGCGCGTTTGGCGACCTTTTCCGAAGCGGTGATCAGCAGCCCGTCTACGACGACATACTGCTTGTAGAACGGGTCGAGTTTCTTCCGCAGAGCCTTGGAGACGGACGCCGGAGGCGCCGGAGCCGTAGCCGGAGCCTTGGTTCCGCCCTTCCGCCTGGCGGTTTTGACTCCGAATATCCCGCCGCCAATCTTGCCCTTGTGCGCCTCAAACCGGACGGTAATTTTGGCTTTGCCCCTGGTGAGCTTCTCCGGAACCTGGTGCGTCGTGTCGAAGAACTCGCCGGGCCTGGCTCCGGTGAGAGTCTGCTCGCCGATCTTGGTGTCGCCAACCTTGACGTCGAACCCGCGCTTGCCCTTGTCTCCGCCCCAGCAGGTGACGACCACGTCGATAGGCTTGTCGGACGCGACCTTCAAATCGTAGGAGAACCAGCTTCCCGGCCAGGCGTGTCGCCAGTGTCGCTTGAACGCTGCGCCGGCCAGCATATTCCCGCCCTTCAGGTTGTGGGTCTTCTCGGATTCTTTGTTGGGCCTGACCTCATCGAGGGTGCGTTCCTTCAGGTCCTTTAATCGCTTCTCTTCGGCCACTCGCCTGGCGTCCTGGGCCTTCCATGCCTTTTCGGTCATGATGTCCCAGTAGACGGTGTATCGCTGGTGGTGTGCCTTGAAGAACGGGATCAGCGAGACCTCGCGCGGCCGACCGACGCCGGCGGTCTTGAACTCCAGCGGCTTGCCCTCGACCGGTTTCAACCAATCGTTGATCGGCTTGCCTTCGGCGGCGAGGTCCGGTACGGGCGGGGTTGGCGTGCCCCCGAAAGCCCAGTGCTGCGGGGAGTAGGGCATCTTGTCGGTCATTCCCTCCCGCCCGAGTTGCCCGGCAAGCAGAATCGGCCCGTACATGATCGCCGCAATCTGCGGACGGTTTTCCATGGGCTCGAGGCGCAGGCTCATTGGGAGTTCCACGTCCACCGTGTCGCCTTTGGACCACGATCGGTCGATGGTGAGGTACCCTCCGCCCTTGCTCGCGGCGGCGACTTTCTTACCGTTGACGGTCACCTTCAAGACCGGACCCGCCCACTTCGGATGGCGGATCTTCAGTGCAATCTTGACGGGCTTTTCGCAGGTGAAGACGAAGCGGGTCTTCGGTTCGTAAGGAAACTTCGTCTGCTGAGCGATCTTCAGGCCCTTTGCTTTCCACGTCAGCTCCGAGGCGATGAACAGGTTCACCAGCAGGCTTTTGTCATCGTGAAAGTAGATGCTTTCGCCGTATTTCACGTGGTTTTCCAGACCGCTTCCGGTGCAGCACCAGAAACTGTTGTCGGGCGTGTTGTAAGTGTGGAAATGTCCCGGCTTGAGCGAGCAGAAGTAGATCATCCCGCCGGTTTTCGGTTCCTGGGACGCCAGGATGTGGTTGTACAGGGCGCGCTCGTAGTAATCGGCGTACTGCCCGTCGCCGGTCCAGGCAAACAGGTGGCGCGTCAGTTTCAGCATGTTGTACGTGTTGCAGGTCTCGGCGGTGCTTGGGGTCAGGCGCTTCCACAGTTCGCCCTTCTTGCGGAAATGTTCGCGTTCGCTGTTGCCACCGTTAACGTAGGATCGATCCCGCGTGACTTCGTCCCAGAAGAACTCCGCGGCCGTACGGAAGAGCTTGTTTCCCGTAAGTTCGTACTGGCGAGCGACGCCGATGACCTTGGGAACCTGGGTGTTTGCGTGCAGGCCTTCGAGTTTGTCCTGGCGTTTGCTGAGCGGACCGAGCACGGACATGTCGTTGAACCTGCCAGCCAGCTTGAGATGCTCGGCTTTGCCGGTGATCGCGTAGATGTCGGCCAATGCCTCGTTCATCCCGCCGATCTCGCACACGAACATCGACTGCATCTGCTTGTCGGTCAGCTTGCCGGTGACGCCAGCAGCCCAGTCGGTCATGGCGGTCACGATCGTTTTGGCCTTTTCGTTTCCGCAAATACGATACGCGTCGACGAGTCCGGCGTACAGTTTGTGGAGGTTGTACCACGGGACCCATCCCTTGTTGAGTGAGAACTTCGCGGCTTTGATCTTACCGGCCGCCACATCATCGAAGATTCGTTTCGCTTCGGGAACGCCGCCGACGTATCCGGTCCCGAAGGCTTTCTGACATTCGGCAAGCTCGTCGACGAGGTAGTTGACCCGGTCGGCATATTTCTTGTCGCCCGAGGCGGCGTACATCATCGAACAAGCCGAGATGTAATGTCCGAGCACGTGTCCGGCCAGTCCGCGGCCTTCCCATCCGCCGTAGATCTTGCCTTTGGGCTCGAGGCCCGCCTGCTTTCTCAGCAGCGACATGAACCGGTCGGGCTGGAGGTAAAGCAGGTACTTGGCGTCGAGGTCCATGGCCTTCTTGAACGGTCCGTCCAGCAAGCGCACATCGGCCAGGCTGAAGGCGTACGCCTTGATCGGAACCTTCGGCGCGACGCTATACGCCTTTTCGCCCTGCTCCGGAACGGATGCATTAGCAAGGGCGCCTATCAACAGTACGGGCGTCAGCATAGTCAGCAGTCTTTTCATTTCCATTTCGCCAATTCCTCAGGATTTCCGGGCGGTCTTGCTTTGTTGTCTACGGCTGGTTTTTCCGCTTGACGGTGCGGCAGCCGAATACGCGTCCGCCCTCCTCGCCCTTATGCGATTGAAACCGGACGGTTACCTTGTCTTTGCCCTCGGTGATATTCAGCGGAATCGGATACGTTACGTCGAAGAACTCCTCGGGCGCCCCACCCTTGAGCGTTTGGGTGGTAATCGGTCGGCCGTTGATTTGGATATCAAACGTGCGACTCCCTCGGGGGTGGTATGTGACCACCAGGTCGGCGGTCCGGCCGGCTGCGATTTTCATGTCGTACGAGAACCAACCGCCGGCTTTGGCGGCCCGCCAGGGGCGTTTGTGGGCCTGTCCGGTGATGGAATCGGCATCCTTGAAGTTGTGGTCCTTCTCGGATTTCTTCCCGGGCGATACCGTGTCAACTGTACGATCCTTCAGATCCTTCAATCGCGCCTGCACGTCTTTTCGCCTGGCGTCCTTTGCCTTCCATGCCTTATCGGTCATCAGGTCCCAATAGACCGTGTAACGCTGGTGATGGGCCTTGTAGAACGGGATCAGCGACACATCGGCCGGTCGCCCGACACCGACGGTCTTGAACTCGAGGGGTTTGCCCGAAACGGGCTTTGTCCACTCTGCCGCCGGTTTTCCCTCCGTGACAAGATCCGGAACATCCGGGGTCGGCGTACCGTGATAGGCCCGGTGCTCAACCTGCGCATAAGGCATACTGTCGGTCATCCCCTCCCGCCCGAGTTGACCGGCAAGCAGAATCGGACCGTACATGATCGCCACCTTCTGCGGAGCATTCTTCATGGGCTCGAGTCGCAGGCTCATCGGAAGCGCCACGTCCACCGTGTCGCCTTTGGCCCACGATCGGTCGATCGAGAGATACTGACCCGGCTTACCGGCAGCGGCAATTTTCTTACCGTTGACGGTGACCTTCAGCGCCGAACCCACCCACTTCGGTTGGCGGATCTTCAGCGTTGCCTTGACCGGTTTGTCGCAGGTGAAGACGAAACGCGTTTTCGGTTCGTAGGGGAACTTCGTCTCTTGACGAACCTTCAGGCCCTTTGCTTTCCAGTTGAGTTCGGAGGCAATAAACAGGTTAACATACAGGCTTTTGTCATCGTGGTAGTAGATGCTTTCGCCGTATTTCACGTGGTTTTCCAGACCGCTTCCGGTGCAGCACCAGAAACTGTTGTCGGGCGAGTTGTAAGTATGGAAGTGCCCGGGCTTGAGCGAGCAGAAGTAGATCGTTCCGCCCTTTCGTGGCTCCTGGGACGCCAGGATGTGGTTGTACAACGCTCGCTCGTAATAATCCGCGTACTGCCCGTCAGCCGTCCAGGCAAACAGGTGACGCGTCAATCTCAGCATGTTGTAGGTATTGCAGGTCTCGGCAGTGCTCGTGGTAAGCCGCTTCCACAACTCGCCCTTGCTGCGAAAATGCTCGCGCTCGCTGTTACCACCGTTGACGTAGGATCGATTCGTGGTGACCTCGTCCCAGAAGAACTCGGCGGCCGTGCGGAAATCCTTGTTTCCGGTAAGCTCGTACTGGCGGGCGACGCCGATGACCTTCGGCACCTGGGTGTTGGCGTGCAGGCCTTCGAGGCGATCCTGACGCTTGGCGAGCGGATCGAGCACAGACTTATCGTTGAAGCGCCCCGCGAGCTTGAGATGCCCGCCTTTGCCCGTAATCGCGTAGATGTCGGCGAGTGTTTCGTTCATCCCGCCGATCTCGCATACGAACATTGACTGCATTTGCTTGTCGGTCAGCTTACCAGTGACCTTGACCGCCCAGTCGGTCATCCCGATCACGATCGTTTTGGCTTTGTCGCTGTCGCAATAACGATGCGCGTCGACGAGTCCGGCGTATATCTTGTGAAGGTTGTACCACGGGACCCATCCGCCGTTGAGCCCGAACTTTTTGGCTTCGATCTTACCGCCCGCAACCTCCTCGAAGATCCGTTTCGCGTCGGTAACGCCACCGACGTATCCGTTCCCGTGCGCCTTCTGGCAGATCGCGAGTTCATCGACGATATAGTTGACCCGATCGGCGAAGCGCTTGTCGCCCGAGGCCGCGTACATCATCGAACAGGCCGAGATGTAATGTCCCAGTATATGTCCCGACAGTCCGAGTTTCTCCCACCCGCCGTAGACCTTGCCTTTCGGCTTGAGGCCCGCATACTCTCGGACCCGCGACAGGAGGCGGTCGGGCTCGAGTGCCATCAGGTATTTTGCATCGAGGTCCATGGCCTTCTTGAACGGCCCGTCCAGCAACCGCACGTCGGAAAGGTTGAAGGCATAGGCCTTGATCGGGACTTTCGGGGCCACGCTGTATTTTGTTTCGCCCTGCTCGGGCACAGACGCCCGGACCGAAAGGCTTATCAAAAATGCAGCCGTCAGAATAACCAGCAGTTTTTTCATTTCGCCAATTCCTCAGAGTTTGCTGTTATCGATAGGCGTGGTATTCTTGTCGAAGCTCGCGGTGTTGTCAACTTTTGCCACGGATGAACACGGATGAACACAGATTACGTAATTAGAAACGGCAACGGCAAACGACATTGCCGTTGTCGTGGTCGTTGCCGTAACCAAGCCGCCTTATCCGTGTTTATCCGTGTTCATCCGTGGCTAGATCTTCACTTAACAAACGCCGGCAGGATGATCTTTTCGAAATATTGAATCGGTATGTTGGTGGCGTAGTAG
>CAZSLS010000294.1:0-6953 GCA_964607575.1 uncultured Planctomycetaceae bacterium
GGTATCGACAGGCCGCGATCCGCCTGGCCGCTAAGTTTATGAAACCGCTGCTCGAGAAACAGATCGAAGTTGCACTCGAAAGCGATGGCGAAACGTCGCGCAGATGTCGGGAGTTCCTGCTCAAGACGTTCATGATCGCGCTGCCCCAGCAAGCCGCCAAACGCGCCGGCGGCAAACAACTCGATGGTATCGTCCTGTACAAGAGTCTGACCGAATTACCGCCTGATCTGAAGGGTCAGGTCATCAAAGAACTCGGCGGACCGACGGAAGAACAGCTTGCAACCACCG
Source organism: uncultured Planctomycetaceae bacterium (assembly GCA_964607575.1). Classification (GTDB taxonomy): domain Bacteria; phylum Planctomycetota; class Phycisphaerae; order SM23-33; family SM23-33; genus BS750m-G57. The sequence goes on from CAZSLS010000294.1 coordinate 289, forward strand.
AAAACACAGAAAGCGCGGAAGTGGAAGCGCCAACGGTTTCGCCGACGCCGGATCCGCCGCCAGTGGCCACGCCGTCAGATAAGAAGAAAAAAGAGGTCCCGCCTCCGTTTTCTACCAAGATCACTCTCTCCGATGGCAGGAGGATCTACCGCGAGACTATCCGCCTGATCGCCGAAGCGGAAGCGGAGGCCGCCGCTCATCCGCCAAGACGACCCGTGAAGCGGAGTCCACCGTGAGCAGTAACGACAATTGCGAACGACGATCTGCTCGGTGAGCAGTAATCGGCGACCCTGCGTCACTCTGCGAGTTGTGCAGGACAGGCGTTGTGACAGTCAGCATCGTAGTGGCTCCGATTGTCGTTGTCGTTTGCCAATTGCGAATTCCTACTAAATAGATCGTATAACACTCTCTGCTTCAGATGCTTACCGCAGAATATATTTGGATTGATTCTTGACATATCCCGTAAACGCATGTAGAATTAACGCTAACCTGGTCGCTGGGCTTACTTGTGTTGTGAGGTCCAGCCTGCTCGCTCTACCAGGGAGGAAGGATCTCGACGGTTTATCTCATGTTGTGGTTCGGAGTGCAGCGCGCGTATCTGGAATGTCTTGAGGACCGCCGGATGGTTGTCCTGACCAAGTGAGGTATTCGACAAGAGAAAGGGAATCTCGATGAACAGGAATGAACTCTCTTCGTTTAGCAGTGCAATCGTCAACCCAACTCCGGTTCGCAAACGCAGTGTGCGGTTTCTATCCGTTGTCATTGCGTTTGTCGTGTCGGGCGCTCTGCTGACCGCGACGGCCGGGGCTGACGAATACGATTGGAATGTCGTAGATGGGTTGTTCAGCGCCCCGGCTTCCTGGGATCCATCCGGTCCGCCATCGACCGGAGACATTGTCGTCTTCGACCTGTCCGGTCCGCACACTGTGACCTTTGACAGCAGCCCCACGAACCGGAAGCTCATCGTCCGATCGGGCGACTACGATTTCGACATGCAGGGGTATACGTACAGTTTGACGGCCAGCGCCGCGGGCGTTACCGTCGGGGACGCGTCGGGATCGGTCGCAAGTCTGACGCTGCTGGGTGGGACGCTCGCGGGTAATAAAGGCTACCTTGGCGACACCAGCGGCGCCGGCGGAACGGTGACGGTGGACGGGATCGGATCGGTCTGGACGAACTCCAAAGAACTCTGCGTCGGCGGTACCAGCAACGCCGCCCGCGGCGCCGGGGAACTCATTGTCGACAACGGCGGTCTGGTCAGCGCCGGTGAGTTGCTGAAGGTCTGGGATTCAGGAACGGTGGACGCTACCGGCGGCGAGGTTGTGATCGGCGGGGCTGCTATCGGCGAAGTCGGGAGCCTGACGATCGGCTCTGATGATGAGGGCGAACTCAAGATCGCTGGCGGCGGCGGGGTCGACAGCATCACCGGCTACCTCGGCTACGCAAGCAGCTCAGATGGTGCGATGACGGTGGACGGGATCGGATCGACGTGGACGAACTCGGGCAGTCTCTACGTCGGCGGCAGCGACACTGCTGCCGGCGGCGCCGGGAAACTCATCATCGACAACGGCGGCGTGGTTAGCGCCGCGGACTTGCTGAAGGTCTGGGACTCGGGGATAGTTGACGTCGATGGCGGGGAAATCGTTGTCGGCGGGGCGGGTGTGGGTGTTGACGGCGGCCTGACGATCGGCTCGGATGCCGCGGGCGAACTCAGGATCGTCGTCGGCGGCGTGGTCGGGAACACTGATGGCTACCTCGGTTATGCAAGCGGCGGAATCGGCGCCGCGACGGTCGACGGGGCGGGGTCGACGTGGACGAACTCGGGCAGTCTCTACATCGGCGGAAGCGACAGCCTGGCCGGTGGTCCAGGCGAGTTGACCGTCAGCGACGGCGGGACTGTTAACGTAAATGATACTCTTAAACTGTGGTCCGGCGGCACGTTGAATATTAGTGATGGAACCGTCTCTGCCAGAACTATGGTCAATGACGGAGGCGTGCTGAACTTCACGTCCGGTACATTGCATTTCACGAGAAACTTCTCTGTAGATCCGGGCGAATTCCTGGGCTCGAACCCGGTGCTGGGTTTCGGGATGACGCTTTCTGTCGGGCGAACGCTGACGGTTGGCGGCACTTCGGAGTTGAGCCTCAGCGCGGGCGGGGTGGTTGAGGCCGACGAGTTTGAACTTGTTTCGGGAGCGACATTCAACCAGGCTCCCGGGAGCGTCCTGCGGGTCAACACGCTGTCGGGGTTCGGCGACAATCCGTCGTTTGTCGCCAGCCTCCACCTGGGGTATGCCGGTGGGAACAGCGGCGCCGGGACACACACTGTCAGCAGCGCCCAGAGCCTCACGGTCGGAGAAGATTTTGTAGTCGGCTACGATGCGTCGGGCACTCTGGGGATCACCGGCGGCGGTGATGTCTCCAGCACGGACGGGTATCTGGGCTATTCCAGCGGCGGCGGGGGTACGGTGACGGTGGACGGGATCGGATCGATCTGGACGAATTCGAGCGGTCTCTACGTCGGCTACGAGGGCACAGGCGTGCTGAATGTCACCGACGGCGGTGCTGTCTCCAGCACGGATGCGTATCTTGGTTATTCCAGCGGCGCCGGGGGTACGGTGACGGTGGATGGGACCGGATCGACCTGGACGAATTCAAGCGGTCTCTACGTTGGCGGTAGCGACACGTCAGCCGGCGGGACCGGGCTGCTGACAGTGCAGAACCATGGTACGGTTGACGCCAGATCACTACTGAAAATATGGGGCTCGGGGACAGTAAACGTGACCACCGGTAATCTCTTCGCCGGCATCGCCGGCAGATCCCCCCGTCGCTCCGAGACCGGTTGGTTGGTTATCGGATGCGATGGGACGGGCGCAATGAGCATTGTCGGCGGCGGGAGCGTTTCGAACGTCTGGGGCTACATCGGATGGGCGAGCGGTTCGGACGGGACGGTGACGGTCGATGGCGAGGGATCGACATGGACGAACTCCGGCCGCCTCCGCGTCGGCGACTACGGTAAGGGCGAGTTGAACGTGCTGAACGGCGGGAGGGTTTCAAGCCTCTACGGCAACATCGGAGGCTACGGCGGCTTGGGCAGCATGGTGACGGTCGACGGCGAGGGATCGATCTGGACGAACTCGAATTCTCTCTCTCTCGGGATGAGTGTCGCAAGCACGTTGAACGTCCAGAACGGTGGAGAGATCCGAGTCGGCGACTCGCTCTATGCAGGGCATTCTGGAACGTTGAATCTGAACGCGGGCGGCGTGGTTGCGACTGACATAATGTACCTTGAACTGGGAGTGGCATTCACTCAGGCCGCGGGGAGCGTTCTGCGGCTCAACACGCTGTCATTGCATCCACAGTGGCTCGGCCCGAATCCACCGTTTGGCGGTAGCTTCCACCTGGGCCACGCGGTCGGGATTACCGGCGTCGGGGCGCACACTGTCAGCAGCGGTAAGATCCTGGCGATCGGTGAGGACCTTGTGGTTGGCTACGATGCGGTTGGGACGCTGCACGTCACCGGCGGCGGTGACGTTTCGAACACTACCGGGTATCTGGGTTACTCCAGCGGCGGCGGGGGTACGGTGACGGTGGGTGGGTCCGGATCGACCTGGGCGAACTCGGAGGATCTCCACGTCGGCTACGATGGCACAGGTGCGCTGAACGTCACAGGCACTGCTAAGGTATCGAACACGGACGGGTATCTTGGCTACTCCAGCGGCTCCAGCGGTACGGCGACGGTGGATGGGGTCTGGTCGACCTGGGAGAACCACAACGATCTCTATGTCGGCGGTAGCGACGAGTTACCCGGTGGGACCGGGCTGCTGACACTACAGAACGGTGGTATCGTTGAAGTCGGTTCGCAACTGAAAGTATGGGGCTCGGGTACAGTAAACACTGTCGACGGCTGGACCTACGTCGGCGGCAGCTACACCGCCAGCAATTTCAACGATTTGCTAATGGTCGGAACCGACGCAACGGGCACAATGAGCATTGTCGGCGGCGGGAGCGTTTCGAGCTCCTGGGGCATCATCGGATACTCCAGCGGCTCCAGCGGTACGGTGACAGTAGACGGTGCGGGATCGACCTGGACGAATTCGAGCAGTCTCCTCGTCGGTTACGAAGGTACGGGCGAGTTGGACGTAGTCAGGGGCGGGAGTGTTTCGGACGGCTTCGAGGGCTGGATTGGATACTCCAGCGGCTCCAGCGGCACGGTGACGATCGACGGCGACGGATCATCCTGGACTAACGCCCGTATAATCTACGTTGGCTACAAAGGTGCGGGCGAGTTGAACGTGCTGAACGGCGGGAGCGTTTCTTCGAACACCGACGGCTACATCGGATCCCAGAGCGACTCGGATGGAACGGTAACGGTCGACGGCGACGGATCGACCTGGACGAACTCGGGCGGTCTCTACATTGGCGGTCGCAGCACCGGGGCCGGCGGGTCGGGCGTCGTGACGGTCGGCAACGGTGGAGAGGTCCGAGTCGGCGAGACGCTCAAAGTTTGGGATACGGGCACATTGAATCTCAGCGCGGGCGGCGTGGTTGCCGCCGACGCGATGGAACTTGTCTCGGGCGCGACATTCGTCCAGACACTCGGGAGCGTCCTGCGAGTCAACACGCTGTCAGGGTTCGGTGACAATCCATCGTTCGTTGCTACCCTTCATCTGGGCCACACGGCCGGGAACACCGGCTCCGGGGCACACACCCTCAGCGGCGCCCAGAGCCTCACGGTCGGCGAGGATTTTGTAGTTGGTTACGACGCGCCGGCTGTGCTTACAGTCGACAGCGGCGGAGAGGTCCGAGTCGGTCGGACGCTCACGATATCGGATACGGGCGCCTTGAATCTGGGCGTGGGCGGAGTGGTTGCGGCCGACGCGGTCGAGATCGCCGCGGGAGCGACATTCACCCAGGCGTCCGGGAGCGCCCTGCGGGTAAACACGCTGTCCACATTCGGCGACAATCCATCGTTCGCAGGCAGTTTGCACCTTGGTCACGCCGCCGGCGCCAGCGGCGCCGGGGCGCATACGCTCAACAGCGGACAAAGCCTCTCGGTCGGCGAAGACTTCGTGGTCGGATACGACGCGCCGGGCGAGTTCATTAACGCAGGCGGGACACACACCGTCGGCGGCGAGCTTGTTCTGGGCGAGCAGGCCGGTTCGAGCGGAACCTACATATACCAGGGCGGTTCGCTGAACGTTCCAGGCGGTATTCGCGGAGGCGCCGGCGCCAGTGAATTCGCAGTAGGCGGAGGGACCGGAACTACCGTGCTGTTACGGGACGGAACCGGACTGTCGATCACCGATATCGATCAGTTCACCATCAAGAATCGGGGCACGATAGAAGTGCTCGACGGTGCGACGGTGTCGGCCGATCAGCTTGCAGTCGAGCCCGGCGGACTGCTGGGCGTCGACCGCGGTACGGTTGCACTTGCGGCCGCGCTGAACAACGACGGTGAGGTGCTGCTGGGCAGCGCCATCTCGGCGCGCATCGAGACGCCTGTGGTGAACAACAACGGCCTGCTCGGCGGGTCGGGACGCGTCATGGGCGACGTGGTGAACACGGGCGAGATGTTCGTGAGCACCGCGGAACGGATCACCGTGACCGGCGACGTGGACAACGATTCGGGAATGGTCACGTTTAGCGGCGGGTCGGTGCTGGTCAGCGGATCGCTGACCAACGGCTTCGGCGGGATGGTAACCGGAAACGGTACGCTCCGCGCCGACGGCGGGATCACCAACAGCAGCACAATGGCGTTCAGCGGAGTAGCCAACGTGTTCGGCGACGTAGACAACGAAAGCCTTATCATCGTCTCGGGCATCGGACCTACAACGTTCTTCGACGACGTGAACAACACCGGCGAGATCCGTGCCGGCAACGGCTGCGCGGCGACGTACTTCGGAAACGTCGACGGACCGGGGAGCTTTACCGGCCTGGGCACGCACTACTTTGAAGGCGACATGTCTCCCGGATCGAGTCCGGGCGACGTATCGATCGAGGGCAGCGCGGTCTTCGGGTCCGGCGCCGAGTTGTGCATCGAACTGAGCGGACTGTCCTCCGGCGACGAGTACGACACGCTGAGTATCGGGCAAATCGCCGACCTGGGCGGAACGCTCGACCTGTCCTACCTCGGACCGTTCGCCGCGGCGCCGGGCGATCAGTTTACGATCATCGATGCGGGATCGATATCCGACACGTTCGGAGCGGTAGCTTTCCCTGACGCGCAGGATTGGTTCATCAACTACGACGTCCCCAACGGAAACGTGGTGGTAGGGATAGTGCCCGAACCTGCGACGATGATTCTGATGGCCGCCAGCCTTCCTTTACTGCTGAAGCGTAAGCGAAAGCCCCGGTAGACCCCGATGTGAAATCGGGACAGACATCGGGGTTGTTGCTGGGACTGGGTGCTGCTATTGGCCGCCGCAGATCTTGAGCGTAGTCGAAGGGCAGGAAGAAGTGATCCGGGTCGGTGAGTGTCGACGTGCTGCGGGCGGCGTGCCCTCGACCGCGAAACGGGGCGTAGTGGCTCCGATTGCTGTAGATTTTTACGGTATTTCATCCTTTTTGTGGACAAATGGGGTCAGAGCGCCGTTAGCCGTTAAGGGCAAATGGGGTCAGAGCGTAATGGCACTAAGATAAGCCCTCCCGTGCTTTTTGGCGAG
>CAZSLS010000295.1:0-6891 GCA_964607575.1 uncultured Planctomycetaceae bacterium
TTGCTGCGACGACCTGCGTCTATTCCTGCATGTCGCCACGGCGACCTTGACCTCGATGACTTCGCGACCCTGAGAGCCAACTGGTTCCGGGATGTTACGGGAGGCGTTTTTCTGCCCGCGGCCGAGACGCTCGATACGGCGGCATTGTGGTTGGGGGTTAGCAACTTTCAATTGCCGTGCCGTTTACGAGAAATCCACCGAAAAAAGACTTGCAGGTTGCCGGGGGTCTGCTACAATGTCCGATTCCCAACATCAATCAGTTAGTCTATGCTACCGGTAGTGGTAGCGAGATGCATTGGAGAATTATACGTGGCGGTTCGATTGAGATTGAAAAGAATGGGCCGGCGGCACCGTAGTTTCTTTCGCCTGAACGCGATGGATTCGCGCGCCCCCCGTAACGGTAAGGTGATCGAGGAGTTGGGCTGGTACGACCCCAACGCCAAGAGCATCGAGAAGCAGATTTCGCTGAATCGCGAACGGATCGAGTACTGGTTGAGCGTTGGCGCCCAACCGAGCGATACGGTGAGCGATCTCCTGAAGCGTAACGGTATAGGGCGCAAATAGCGTCCGCGCCGCGGCGATTCGGAAAGCCCCGCACCGCGATGGCACTGCGTATCGACATCCTTACGCTGTTTCCGGAGATGTTCGAGGCGTTTTGCTCGACGAGCATCATCGGCCGGGCGTGTGATAGAGGCCTGGTTGAAATCCACCGAACGAATATCCGGGATTTCGCCACGGACTCCTACAGGACCGTCGACGATTCGCCATACGGCGGCGGGCCCGGAATGGTAATGATCTGCCAGACCGTCTTCGACGCCGTCGAGTCCGTCCGCGAGAAGGGCGAGTCGGTCGGGAAAGTGATAATGCTCACGCCGCAAGGTGAGCCCCTGACCCAGGCGGTGGCGAGAGAGCTGGCTGACGAAGACCACCTGGTCCTTCTGGCAGGGCACTACGAAGGCTTTGACGAACGGATACGGATCGGTCTGGCCGATATGGAAATAAGCCTGGGCGACTTTGTACTCTCAGGCGGCGAGGTGGCGGCGATGGCGGTTTGTGACAGTGTCATCCGCCTCCTGCCCGGAGCCCTGGGCAAAGACGAATCGATAGACGAAGAGTCGTTCAGCGCAGGCCTGCTGGAGTACCCGCAGTACACCAGACCGAGGGTCTTCGGCGAAATGGAAGTACCCGAGATACTACTGTCCGGTAACCACGCGAAGATCAGGCAGTGGCGCCTCGAGCAGGCCGAGCAACGGACCAGGGACCGCAGACCGGACCTCTGGAAAGCTTACCAGGAAAACACAGAAGAAGATCAATCATAGAATTCAGGATCGAATGCCGCAGCAGACGGCATTGACGGGAGTGTCATCGTGAGCCAGGAATTAATAAATCAAGCCACCCAATCGAGTATGAAAACCGACGTCCCGGTGTTTAAAGTCGGCGATACAGTGGACATCTCGGTCAGGATCGTCGAGGGCGATAAAGAGCGCATACAGATCTTCAACGGTGTAGTAATCCGTAGAAGCGGTAATGGTATCAGCGAGACCTTCACCGTCCGCAGGATAGTGAACAACCAGGGCGTCGAACGCACCTTCCCCCTCCACAGCCCCAAAGTCTCCGGCGTAAAGGTCCTCAGAAGCGGAAAGACGCGAAGGGCGAAGCTCTACTTCCTCCGCGATCGGGTCGGTAAAGCCACCCGCCTCAAACAGGTCGCACGCCAGCGGAAGAAGTCCGTCGAATCTACCGAATCCGAGGCATAAGATTCATGTGGCCTTTCCGGCCTGAGAAAACGCTTGGTCGACACGGCGAAAAACTCGCCGCACGCGCGCTCAAGCGAAAAGGCATGAAGCTGCTGGCGAGAAACTACCGCTGCCCCTCAGGCGAAATAGACATAATCGCCCTCGATCGGTCTACCCGCCGAGAATCCGGACGTGAGACGATCGTTTTCGTGGAAGTGAAGACCCGCTCGGACGACAGCTACAATGCCCCTGAATCGGCCGTAGACGCCCGTAAGAGACGCCGGATACGCAAAGCCGCCGGTTACTACCTCTCACATCATCCGAGCGATCAGTACGGCGTTCGCTACGATATAGTCGCCATCGTGGCGCCGCCGGACGCCAAACCGCAGATCAAGCACATTGTCGCTGCGTTTACTTCGAATCCCAACCCGGAGGGGTTTTGATATGAATATGAATATGAACCTGATCGACACACATTGCCATCTGGCCGACAGACGCCTGAGGTGCGACATCGACCAGGTGATCAGCACCGCGGCGGCCGCGGGCGTCAATATGATGATTTCCGCCGCCTCCGACATCCCCGATGCCCGGATTGCGGCAGATATCGCGTCAGCGCATCGGGAGGTCTTCTGCACCGCCGGCGTGCATCCGCATCACGCGTCAGAGCAGGGTGAGAGCTATCTGGCGGATATCGAGCAACTGGCCGCCCACGAACGAAACGTCGCAATCGGCGAGATCGGCCTGGACTATCACTACGACTACTCTCCGCGCCCCCGGCAGCAGGAGGTCTTCGCCGAGCAACTCGCACTGGCCGCGAGGCTGGGCAAGGTTATCGTGATCCACACGCGCGAGGCGTTTGACGATACGATGGCGATTGTCCGCGACTCCGGCGTCGACGGACGGGCGATGGTGTTCCATTCGTTTACCGGCGGGGCGGCGGAGGTTCGCCGGATCCTGGATATCGGAGCGATGGTGAGTTTCTCGGGTATCGCGACGTTCAAGACGGCCGATGACATCCGCGCTGGGGTCCTGATCGTGCCGGACGACCGGATTCTCGTGGAAACCGACGCCCCATACCTCTCGCCCGAACCGGTGCGGAACGTCCGGGTCAATCAACCCGCCCACGTAGCCCACGTAGCGGTCCGCCTGGCATCTCTCCGGGGAACCGCTCCCGAACAATTCGCCGAACAAACCACCGCAAACGCCAGGCGTTTCTTCGGACTTTGAGTAATCTGATTTTCGCACTCTCCGGACGATCAATTGCGGATTGTCCGTCAGAACTCTCCATTTCCAGCGTTAATACGGGTATGATGCATGGCGGTTCGGGGCCGATTGGATATGTCGCGCCGCGAATATCTATCCAGACCGCGTTTCAAGAAAGGATCAGTATGGCTTCAACGAGTATCACCCGGCGAGCGTTTCTCAAGACCGTCGGACTCGGTGCCGCGACAATGGCGATTGGCGGGGTTGTATCGGCACGGGTCAAAACTGCCGACCGCCCGAATATCCTCTGGTTGGTCAGCGAAGACAACGGTCCGTTCTTTGGCTGCTACGGATACAAGAACGCCGTCACTCCGCATCTCGACAAGCTCGCGAGCGAGGGGATACTCTACGAAAATGCGTTTGCAAATGTCCCGGTATGTGCTCCTGCCCGATCGACGATCATCACGGGTATGTACCCTCCGTCCATGGGCACCCAGCACATGCGGAGCAGGAACCCGATACCGGAGACGATCAAGTTCTTCCCGCAGTATCTCCACGAGGCGGGCTACTACACGACCAACTGCTCCAAGACCGATTACAACATCGCCAGGCTCCCCAAGGGCACGTGGGACGTCTGTTCCGGACGCGGTCATTGGCGCGGGCGGAAGAAAGGCCAACCGTTCTTCAGCATCTTCAATATCGGCACGTCGCACGAAAGTTGTCTCCATCGTGGCGGCAAGGCGTCAAAGCAGGACCCCGCCAAGGTCGAACTGCCCCCGTACCATCCCGACACGCCGGAGTTCCGCAACGACTGGGCGTACTACTACGAGCGGATCACCCAGATGGATTCGCAGATGGGCAAACTTCTGGCGGACCTCGAGAAGGACGGTCTGGCGGAAGACACCATCGTGATCTACTACGCCGATCACGGAGGCGTCCTGCCTCGATCCAAGCGGTTCCTGTTCGACTCCGGCACGCACGTTCCGATGATCGCGCGCTTCCCGAAGAAGTATCAGCACCTGGCCCCGGGCAAGGGCGGAACGCGGACCGATCGCCTGGTGAGCTTTATAGACCTGGCGCCGTCGATGCTGTCTCTGGCGGGTATCAAGATCCCCGATTACATCCAGGGCGAGGCGTTCCTGGGCGCCCAGGCCGCCAAACCGCGGGAGTATGTATATCTGCTTCGCGGGCGGATGGACGAGCGATACGACTTTGCGCGGGCTGTCCGCGACAAGCAGTACAAGTACATCCGAAACTACATGCCCCATCTTCCGTGGGGGCAGCATCTGGAGTACCTCTGGAAGTCGAAATCGATGCAGTCGCTTTGGAAAGAGCATCTCGCGGGCAGGCTCAAGGGCGCCGAGAAGCTGTTCTTCCAACCCAAGGCCACCGAGGAACTTTACGACACCAAGGCCGATCCTCACGAGGTCAACAACCTCGCCGACGACCCGAAATTCAGCAAGATTCTCAAACGCATGCGAAAGGCCCAGCTCGATTGGGCTGTCGATATCCACGATATCGGCTTCCTTCCGGAAGGGGAGTTGCTGGCGAGAGCTGAGGGGTCCACTCCGTACGAGTTGGCCCGCAATCGGAAGAAGTACGACCAGGCGGCGCTGATGGCCGCGGCGGATGTCGCCAATGCGCGCGACGTGGAGAACCTGCCCAAACTCGTCGTGATGCTGGGCGACAAGGATTCCGGCGTGAGGTACTGGGGCGCCATCGGATGCCTCTCGCTCGGCGCCAAAGCCGCCGGAGCAAGCGACGCGCTGACCAAGGCTTTGGGCGACTCCTGTCCGAATGTCCGCATCGCGGCGGCCGAATCGCTCTGCTCAATGGACAAGGGCGACAAAGCCCTCGGTGTGCTGGTCGAGGCGTTGGGGCATTCGAATTGGAGGGTCAGCCTCCATGCCGCAAACGCACTGGACTACCTCGACGAAAAGGCCAGAGGCGCCGTCGACGCGATGAAGAAGACCAAAGGCGGCGGGTATACCCAGCGGACGCTTGGCTGGGCGTTGCAGGGGCTTGGCGAGAAAATGCCCTCACGGACGAAGAAACCTCGCCGCAAGAAGAAATAGACATTCACTGCGTCGGCGGGTTAAACTCCGCGGACGCGGAATACATAACGCAATATTGACAACATAGGAGTTTGAGCCAATGAAAAAACGAACAACTGAAATGACACGTCGTGGTCTGATGAAAGGCGCCGCAGCGGCGACCGCCGCGGCTGCGACGATTTCGATCGTTCCCAGCCACGTTCTCGGCGGCGCGGGTAAGCCTCCCGCCCCCAGCGAAACGTTTGGCGCCGCGTTGATCGGATGCGGTGGTCGAGGTCCCGGGACGTTTCGCGACCTCAGCGGCAAGCATGGTCTGAACATCAAGAAGCTGGCGATGTGTGACGTGAAGTACGTTGGCAGATGCGACAACAAGACGAAATACACAGACTATCGCCGCGTGATGGAACGCAAGGATATCGACATTATTGCTATCGCAACGCCGCCGCACTGGCACGCGCTGATCAGCATTGCCGCGATGGAGTCCGGTAAGGACGTTGTCTGCGAAAAACCCATGACGCGGTTTGTCGGCGAGGGTCGCGCCGTTGTCAATGCAGCGAAACGCTACGGGCGGATCTTCCAGGTGGGCACGTACGGACGATTCGGAATGGCCACCAGCAAAGGCACGAATATGATGACCCGCAAGATCATGTCAAGCGGGTTGCTGAAGAAGACCAAAGCGGTTTACGTGACTCGCGGCGGTCTGAAGGTCAAGCAGTGGTCCGGTCGGGTTGATCTGGCGCCTCAGGCCGTCCCTGCCAACCTCGACTGGGACATGTACTGCGGTCCGAGCCCGCTGAAACCGTACGTTCCGCCTCGCACCGGTGGTACTCACCGCTGGTATTGGGACTATGACGGCGGTGGTCTGGGGGACATGGGGCAGCACAAGTTTGACCCGCTCAACTACCTGCACGGTAAGGACGACACCGGGCCTGTCGAGATCGAGACTTACGCACCGCCCGCGCATCCGGAAGTGGCGGGCATGTGGGGCTGGTCGAAACTTACCTATGCCGACGGATTCCAACTGGTCATCGAGAGCGGTGAGTGGGGCGAGCCAAGCGGAATGAAGAGAATGCATCCCAGCATCGACGAACTCAGTGCTGAAGATCAGACGAAACTCAAAGCCATGCCCGATCCCCAACCGCTGGTGGGTTTCGGCGAGGCGGTCAAAACACGCAAGCAGGCTGGCGGGCACGCCGAGGCCGCACACCGCACCGTCTGCATTATGCACCTTACCAATATATCCATTCGCGTCGGGCGGAAGATTAAGTTCGACCCGGTTACCGAACAGATTATCGGTGACGAAGAGGCCAACCGCCTCGCCTACCAGCCCATGCGGGCGCCTTGGCACCTGTAGACCGAAAACTAAAAAGCGAATTGCGAAAGGAATATATCAATGGCAGCTTCAGATAATCTGAAAAAACTCGTCGAAAAAATGCCCGAAAAGGATGCTCGTGGAGGCAAGTTGACCGGTCCGTCGTGGTCCGACGCCGCCCCGGTTTTCGATGAAGTCCTCAAGGGCGGAAGCAAAAATATTGTCGGTCTGATCAGTATGCTTTCAACGACCGACGACGGTAAGGACATCAAACCCCGCTACATGCTCCACGCGGTAACTACCTATGCCTGCACTCCGGGCAAGGATAAGGACCGCGCGTGTGTGGCCGGGGCGATCACCTCGCAACTGGCCGGGCAGTCGAAGGACAACCAGGGCTTCCTTATGCGACAATTGCAGCTCTGTGCCGACGCGAAGGCTGCGCCGGAGTTGGGCAAGTATCTGTGTACGAAAGACCTCTCGGCGCCGGCGGCTTATGCGTTGACAGCGATTGGTAAGGACGCCTTACCGCAGTTTCGTGCGGCCTTGCCGAAAGCCAAGGGCTCATGTCTGCTCGATGTGGTCCAGG
>CAZSLS010000296.1:0-6885 GCA_964607575.1 uncultured Planctomycetaceae bacterium
ATCCCAGATTCAAGAACATCAAACCGCAACTCTACAGTCTTTCCGCCGCCCCGTACGAAAGCCTGATGCTGGGACTCTTTGCGATCTGGACCGGCCCGGATAACCGTACTGTCGCCAAAGAGGGCACTCAGAAATACTGCCGAATCCTGACCGGTTTCAGCCGCGATGGATTCCATTGGGCCCGTCCCGACCGGAAACCGTTTATCAGTCCATCCTGGAAAAAAGGGACCTGGAACTTCGGCAACGTTCAACCGGTGGGCGGGTGCTGTCTTGTCGTCGGCGACAAACTCTACATCTATTTTTCCGCACGAATAGAAGACAAAACCGGCATGCACGGGAATGCAGTGACGGGACTGGCCCTCCTGCGTCGCGACGGTTTCGCCTCCCTGGACGCCGGCGACCGGGCAGGTTCCATGACCACGCGACCGATGACTTTCAAGGGTAAACACCTCTTCGTCAACACAGACTGCGGCAAGGGTAATCTGCGTGTCGAAGTTCTGGGACAAGATGGAAACGTAATCGAACCGTTCAGTGCGGCCAATTGCAGTCCGATTGCAACCGACAGCACGCAAGCGGCGATTACCTGGAAAGGAGCCGGGGACTTGTCCGCTCTGGCCGGAAAGCCGGTTCGCTTCCGTTTCCACTTGACCAACAGTTCGCTTTATGCGTTTTGGGTCAGCCCCGAAAGATCGGGAGCGAGTCACGGATATGTCGGAGCGGGCGGTCCCGGTTTCACCGGCCCGACGGATACGGTCGGGCGAGCAGCTTTGAAACCTGTAGCTGAGAAACCCGTACCGGTCGGTCTGCAGAAGCAACTGCTGGTGGACGATTACGTCATCGAATCGAAAGAGAATGTCACCCGCGAGATGGGCGTCGTAAAGAAGGTCGGCGTGGTGATGAAGCCGACGCTTGACACGGACTTCCATCCTTCCTGGAAGAAACCCGACGGCTCGCGGGTGGCGTTGGATTTCGGCTACTACACGAGCGTGATTCGCAACGAAAAGGCGGGCAAGTTCCAGATGTGGTATATGGCCTGGCGGCTGGCGGGTGTGGGCTACGCCGAATCCAAAGACGGGATCAAATGGACCAAACCGCTGGTGGGAAAAGACGGGAAGAACAACATTGTCCACCTCAGCCAGGGCTTCAGTTGTACCGTCGATCCGAGTCTCCCCTGGGGCCACGCCGAGAAGTACAAGGGCGCCGCCGACTTCGCCGACCGCGGCTGCCGTGTTGCGCTCTGCTATTCGCCCGACGGTATTCACTGGTCTAACTACAATGGTGGAAAGCCCGTCTCCCATCGAGCAGCCGACACTCATAACCAACTCCTGTGGGATCCGATCGTAAAGCACTATCGTTTGTTGACCCGCACTGACCTCGGCGGACAGGGCGGAACGAGCGAGAGTCGTTCGACGCGCATAATGGTCCACACGGCGGGAAACGACGTGAAGAAACATCCGACAGCGTGGAAGACCGTAATCGACAAGATCCGCGTGGAGGACCCGAAGAAGGCCAAGAACCGCTGGGGTAAGCCCCGCCTGCAGTTCAATGGGATGACGATGTGGGTTTACGAGGGCCTGTATTTCGGGCTGATGGACGTCTACACGATGGGACAATCGCATTTCTTCGACGGCTTCGACTACAAGACCCGCCATGACGATGACTATATGGATTTCTACATCGGCGTCAGCCGCGACGGTATGAACTTCGACAAGAGCTGGATATACGCGCGCAAACCGCTCGTGCCGCGCGGCAAGGAAGGGAGCTTCGACAAGGACGGTATAAAACCCCCTGCCCAAATCGTCACCTACAAGGATGAACACTGGATCTTCTATGGCGGTATGGACGAGCGTCACTACAGTCGCGGTAGACATCTGAACATCGGCCTGGCAAAAATGCGGCTGGACGGTTTCATCTGCATGCAGGCCAAAGACAAACCCGGCACGATCGTCACAAAGCCGTTCAAGCTGGAGGGCGACAAGCTGGAAGTGAACGTCGACGCGAAATCCGGCTGGGTGCAGATTGAATTGCTCGACAAGACGGGTAACACGATCTCCGGATTCTCATCCAAATCCAAAGGCGCAGACGAGTTGCGGTGGACGCCGAAATGGGATCTGTCGAAACTCAAAGGAAGAACCGTGAAGCTGAAGTTCATGCTTCAGAATGCAAAACTCTACGCGTTTGATTTCAATCCGTCTTGATCGCCCGGCGAGGGCGGCGCGTCATGAGCTTCTCAATCGCGCGCGTCACCGCGGGGACCACGCCGCTGTCGTCGGCAAACTCGACGAGTACGTGGCGGTCGAGGTCCGGCTTGTCGACCCAGCGGTTCGTACCGTTTGCGTAAATGAGATTCGATCCCTTCGTGCGAAGCTTCCAGTACGGCGCGCGGGGGCGCACCGCGAACAGTAGCGCGATCTGGTCCCAACTCGACCGTGCGGGCCTGTCCTTGAGATAGAGCTTGTAGGCGCGGCGGACCGGGTTTTCGGGCGATGTCTTGTCGAGCGTCCGCCCGGTCAGCACCTTCCTGCCCCGCCCGCTGAAGTAGATCGTGCCGGGCCATTTTGCCGCCGCCTCGACGATCGCGCCGGGGTCGGGCATGAAATTACCGTGCCCACCGTGACGCAACTGCGCCGGGTAGCCGCCGCCCATACAAACCCACCGCTTGACCTTGGCGGCCACTAGCTTCGCCCCGTCAAGCTTACTGTGTTTGTCGGCCTTGGAACGCAGCAGGTCGCGCAGATTCGTCACGTAGCCGACCGTCACGATAACCACCGACGCATCGTCCTGGGCGGCGAGGATTCGACGGTAGACATCGACAGCATCGTCGGCGTCTTTGTTGGTTGTCAGTCGTGTTTTGTACGCGCTGGCGATCTGCCGGGCATATCGCGACCCGCGCTTCGTCGGGGCGCCGGCGCCCTTGGGCACGCCGATGGGAAGGTCGCCTCGCCCGTAGTACCGGTTGATCGCCTCGACACACGGGGCAGAGTAGGCGTACTTCGAGCTGACAACGGTTGCGAGGATCTTGACCTCGCCGGCATCGGCTAGAGCATGCAGCATCGCCAGGGCGCCCGCATCATCGCAGTCGGTGTCCATGTCGGTGTCAAAAATGATGCTCGCAGGCCCAAGCCCCGGCGCAGTGTCATTGCGAAAATCCACTACAACGTTATCGATGAGTGTCTTGTTGCCCTGGCGGGTCAGTTTGCCATTGGCCGGCGCGATGACGATCAATGCGGCCGAATCAGCGGCGAGATCGATCGCGACCGTTCCGAAAACGTTCTTCTTTACCAACTCGTTTCGGACCGCATCGTACAAATCTCGGGGCTTGGCGCCGACTTGGATCTTGACGGTTTTCGCCTCCTTGTACGGATTGAAATACAAGTAAGTCGGATACGCCCTGCTGCGAAAAGCATCGGTGGCCAGGCAGTCGAGCTGCAGGATGTACTTCACATTGGTGGTTCGC
This sequence comes from uncultured Planctomycetaceae bacterium, assembly GCA_964607575.1. Taxonomy (GTDB): domain Bacteria; phylum Planctomycetota; class Phycisphaerae; order SM23-33; family SM23-33; genus BS750m-G57. The sequence continues at coordinate 3,458 of CAZSLS010000296.1, forward strand.
ACGATCCCGCCGAACACGCCGGACAACGACGAACCATAAACGCCGAAATCGGTCTTGAAAGCCCACTTGTATTTCACGGGATCGCCACTGGCAAAGAGTGCTTCATCGCCATCCCAGTGGTGACGCAGACCTTCGTAAGCGATCACATGTTTGGGATCACCTTTCCAACCGGGGCAGGACTGGCGCTTGGGTGGATGGGCGTCGGGGTAGAACAGGCGGGCGGCGTTGGCGGCGTTCAGCATCCACTTTCCGATCGCCCGAGCGTATCGATCGTCGTACCTGACCATCGGGACCATCGGCCAGGCCATGGCGAAAGTGTTCATCGCAAACGCATACCCACCGCCCGCTTTGCGATGCGGCGGGCGATTAATACCGCCCACAAGCCCGTGACAATCGTGCCCGGCCCAGTTGGCGGAGATGACGCCCATATCCGGACGGACCACGCTGGACTGATCGAAACACCAATTGATGATCTTGCCCAGATCGTAGCTGCGCCCAAGTTCGGCGTTCATTCTTGCGGCGGTATACGCTCCGAACGACAGTTGTACTTCGTAATACGGATTGCCCTTTCGGTCATGGAGGAACTGCATGCACCAGTCGGCGGCTTTGAGATACTTGGGATCCTTGAACTTGACCCACGCCATGTACTGCAGCCATCCGATCCCGGCGGCCGCATCGGGCTCTTTCCACCGCTTGTTATCGACCGGTTTCATCTTCCGAAAATCAAAACTGGTATGATTGAAATCGGCCTTCCCGTTCTTCCCGCCCATCTCCCAACACGCCTGATACCATCGATCGGCGGTGGTTTTCATAATTGGCTTCATTCGCCCCGTACCGGGATATCGATCAACGAGCGTGTAGAACATGATATGCGGACACACTTCGTACCAGAACGATCCTCCGGCATGCGTATTGGGATGATTGAGCACGAGGTTCTGCCCGTTCTTCTTGTTGTAATACTGCTCGCACATCAGGACCCAGTTGTGCTCGCCTTTGGCTTTGTCAATGCCCGCGAAGGTCGCCCCGACAACCGATCCCATCGTGGTTATCCCTTCATTGCTCGCCCCTTTACGGACCGGTCCCACGTAGGAGGGAATTCCGAAACCGGTGCGGTCCATGTTGGTCCGGCTGTTGTCCCACCAGATCAGGGGCAGGTGCTGTCCCCTGGCGTGAAAATCGTAAGCGAGCTTATCGAAGCCGCGGGCCGTGGCGCCCCAGTCTTTCATCGAATACGGTTTCGGAAAGGCGGGCATGCCTTTCACGCGCGGGATATTTATCTGGTTGCTGTCCCCACCGAACGTCGGCCCGGCCGCACATGTGAATACGACTAATGCTATGAACCAACTGCGCTTTGCATGGGCGTGTTTCACTTGGCGCCAGTCCTATTTCTTCTTCCTGATCAGATATCCGCCGGGCGTGATCGGCATGGCGCCGGTCGTATCGTTGTATGCCTCGAATTCCGTTATAGAGGGGTTGCCCTTCGTGGTCTTAATGATGCGAATACGGGCCTTGGTAGTAGTCCGGGCGACTATCGGAGCCATGAACTCCTTACCGATGGCCATACCGTTGAAGCAGCTTCTCCAACACGATTTCTTGGCGTCCCAGTATTCGATCACGTAGCGGAAGATCGACGATGATGCGTGCTCTTTGATCTTGAATTCGTTAATGGTTGTGGGCTTGGGAAACTTGATCTCGAGCCACTGATCGCCGGGTGCGGCGGCGGTCCACGCGGTGTCCGCCTTACCGTCGATTGCGTTGGCGGGGTTCTTTCCGGACGACGCGGTCGCCTTGGCCTTTACCGCAAGATTCGGCGTGCTACAGGCGTCGGAGAGCTTCTTGACCAGGCAATCGACAAACTTGGACTTCTTGTCCTTCTCAGGGTCCATCACTCTCATGAGGGTTGAGCCCCTGGAGATGTAGAAGCGCGTCTTGGTCCAGGTTACCTCAGTCCAATCGGTAGTGTTGACGATTTCGCAGCGGGGCAGTCCGATCGGTCGCTTGGACTTACCGTTCAGGACGCAATTGGTCATGACAATGCCCTTGTTCGGGTGTCCATCGGAGGCGTAACAGCACAGCAGGAAACCCGGTCCGTCGGTATCGTGGAACAAGCAGTTCCGCATGGTCATGTTGTCGCAGTTGCCCTCGAAGTCAAACGCCTCACCGTCGCCGCTGCCCAGGCCGATCGAAACAAAACCCCATTCGCTGTCGTCAAAGGTCCAATCCTTGCAGCGGAAGAACATCGCCCCGGCCACTCCGTTGAAGGACCTGAACTTTCGTCCGATATCGTGGGTTACACAGTCGCGGACGGCCCCGCCGGCGACCCCGCGCAGGCCCATCTGCCACTGGTAGCCTTCTTCAAACAGGCATCCGTCGAAGGTCATGTTACCGAAGTTATAGATATTCGACGCGTTCTTGTTGAAGTTGTCGGGGCTGTTGGTCCAGATGCCCGAAGCCAGCCTGCGGAACACGCAGTTCTTGACCGTGATATCGGTCAGGACGATCCTGTTCTTGCGCTCGTACGAGAAGAAGCAGATACCCAGGCCGATGTTTCGAGGCTTGGGATAGGTCTTGTAATTCCCGTACTTCAGCGAGTCGTGAAAATAGCAATCTTCGATCCAGACGAACTTTTTCGTCGGACAAGTCGCGGTGTATTCGCCGTAGATGCCCGTCATGCAGCGGTTGAACTCGATCCCGACGATCTTGAACCCGCCCTGATCGTCCAGGCGAATACCGACAAGATCCTTGTTGTAGTCCTGCCGATCGATCACGGGCTTTTTGCCCTCACCGTACGAACTGATGACGATGGGGTTCTTGGGCGTGCCTTCGCCCTGAGGATGCAGTTCCTCATCCCACGTATCGCCGCATTTCAGCAGTATTTTGTCGCCGGGCGCGCATTTCACAGCCGACGCCCGCTTCAGCGTCTTCCAGGGCTTACCGGACAGCCCGGTCGCACTATCGTCGCCCGACGATTGGCTGACGTAATAGGTCTCCGCCCGGGCTGAGGTCGCCGCGAATATCAGACAAACTGCGGCCGCGATCGAAACGATTGAAAACTCCCCTATACTTCTTCCTGCATCCATTGTTCTACGCTCACTTTCATTTTGATTCTAGTTCAAACCAGGCGAATTTACATTCAAAGTTTTACGGCGCTATTCCTTTTTCTCAGGCTTGCCTCCACCGGTTCGTACGTCGATCTCGACGGCTTTGTCATACACCTTCTTGCTGCCGTCCTTGAGGGTGACTTCAACGGTCGCCTTCACGGTGAAGCGCGGCAGCGCGTCGGGCAGCTTCGGTATGGTAACGGTGCGTTTCACGTCGACTGCTTCAGCCAGCCACTCAACTTCGCCGATCTTCACGTCAGCGGGGGGCTTTCCCTTTGTTTTCGGATCGCCTATATCGACAACCGAGGCAAGTTTGTTCTTTCGGTT
>CAZSLS010000297.1:0-6797 GCA_964607575.1 uncultured Planctomycetaceae bacterium
TCGTGTTGTGGTTGTGTCTGGTTCGGGCGTGGACTAAAGTCGTTTAACCCTTTGCACTTTGCTCTTTTACCCTTTGCCCGAGCGTAGCGAGGGCCGATTGTATTTTGGTGTTTTGGGCCTTGCTGTGCGTGGGAGTAAACGCTATGGTGAACTGGTTTGCACGTTTGCGGACAGGGACGGCGGCGAATAGCTCGTGTTCTTCGCGGCGGGTCGTGGGACAACAATCCGCAGAACTACCATGCCGCGAATCGCCACAGGACACTTCAAAATCGACGTGGTGGGAGCAGTGTCCAGGTGTCTTATAGGGGGGGGATTGTTAAAAAATGAAAAAACCGTCAGAATGCGTGAATATTTAGAAGTCTTGATTATATAGAATGTTGTAGATAGGGAAGTCCTGGCCAGCGAGAAAGAAAAGGAAAGACAAGGTAACGCACGTATTGACAGGGTATGTGGTGGCCGATATACTTCCAATGTGGTCGGGCATGCGGTCCGGCGAATGGAAGTGTGAATTGTGAATAACAACAATGAAACCAAAGCCGTGTCGCACGGGCGAGTGAAGATGGCTGCACGTGGGGATAGCGAGGGGGCTTCCGGTTCGCTGGCTTGTGTCGAGCAGAGGTGCGGTGCTTGTGGGAAGGCGTTTTTCAGCGAACTGTCGGCCGGGGGACATTGCGAGATTTGCGGCCAGGCGATATGCACCGCATGCTGGTCGGTCGAGAGGCTCCGGAGATGTCGCGTTCATTCCGATACGCCCGAACGCTCGATGCACCGCGGATCGGCCCGAAAGACCAGCTCGGCCAGGCAATCAGCAATCGCTGAAATGCCTCTTGACCAGAGAATTGATGCCCTTCGCAAGGAGGGGTTGATGGTGGTCACGCCGGATCAGGCCCGCACTCTGGAAGCGAATTTCATCCGCGGGTTTGACCAGCGTGTCGAGCAGATCGATCTGGTTGTCGCCCCCGTGTCCGACCGGAAGATACGCATCTCGGAGGCCAAGGTTGGCCATGCCCAGAACGCTGAGGCCGCATCGGCCAATGGGCCGCAGAATCTCACCAGTCGTTTTGTCTTTCGCATCGGCGGTTGGGGCAGGCCCAAGGCCAAGGCGGTGGTCATCGTCGAGGCCCGGTCCTATAGTCGAACCGAGACGCTCGTGTCCCAGGGATACGACGATCAACCTATGAGCCGGACGGAGCTGTCGGTGATCCTGAACAAGCTGGCGGGGGATAAGAGGCGCAGGGCCTTCGCGGGCGCCTTTCGCGTGGTGATTCTCGGCAGCGTGACGGGATTTACCCCCGATGCTATGGCCTTGGTGGACGACCCGGCGCGCAGCGACAGATTCCACGACAAGCGGATCGCCGTCGTGCTCGGCGACATGCACGAAGGGCAGGCGTACTACGATCAGTCGGATTCGAGGCTGGACTGCTTCCTACCGGTAATAGACCCCCAGCGTTGGGAAACCGCCTGCGATGAGATCGTCGAGGGGATCCGGGCGATCCTGGCCGGGCAGAGCAGCATCACCGTAAGCCAGGCATCTGTATCGCTGAAGGTAAGTGAATCGTGGGTCCACAGCGCTTTCTTACAGATGGACGGGAAAGGTTACAAACTGGACCATCTGAATGACATGGGGTGGGTCCTCTCGACCCATTCATAAACGTACGACTCATACACGAGGAAACGATCATGGCTGACTGGATAGGCAACATCAAAGGGCTCGCGGGCGGGATTATCGGGCTGTTCTCGAACAAGCGGAAGCTGAGCAGTATCTCCGCCGACGAGATTCGCCAAGAGCGAATTCGCCTGGAGCAGACCGAAATGAAACTGCTCTCAGAGATCGAGGGTATCGAGGGCGAGAAAAAGGAGCTCTTCGCTAAAGGGGCGCAGGAAAATTCCCAGCGAATGCAATTGGTGCTTGCCCGGAAGATCAAGGAGCTTGACGCTCTTGCCAAGGGTCGCGACAAGCAGTTGGCGATTATATCCCGCCAGAGCCGCGTCCTTTCGGGCCTGTCGGTCCTGAAAGAAAACGATTCGGTCCTCAGGGAGATGGGGATATCGAATCTTGTCGGGTCGATGGACTTGGTCGACCTCGAACGGTTCATCGAGCGGGCCAGCGTTCAGGGCGAGTTCCAGATGGAGAAACTCGGTCAGATCCTCGAGGTTGTCGAAGGGGGTGATGACATCGCATACGGGCAGGATGAGGATGAGGACACCCTGGCGATCATTGCCGCCATGCAGGAAGCCAAAACCGAACAGGAAAGCGGAAACGCCGACGCCATTGAACAGGGAATCAAGTCCACACAGGATGTGCTGGACAAGCCCCATGACAATGAAGGCGAACAGATCTGATGTTGGGCCTCAAGCATATATTGCGTTTTCGATGGGCGGTGCTCATCAGCCTGGCCGTGGTCTCGTGGCAGGTGTACGACCGCTTCAGGCCTGTGCCCGCGGAGATAGACGCACCCAGGCAACAGATCGCCGAAGAAGCCTGCTGGCGGGTGGCTGAACTGTTGCCCTCGGTTACAGGCCCCAGGAAGCTCGCCGTCATGCGACTGGCCGAAGATGAAAACGGATACGTTACCGCCAAACTGCGAGAAACCATAGGCCGGGCGGGCAACTTCCACGTGCTGGCCGATTCGCTTCTCGTGCACGTTATGAAGGAACTGGGCTTGCAAGAGAAGCCCGCTGGTGATCTTGATTCTGCATTCACCGCGGCCAGGAAGGCCGACGCACAATACCTCCTCGATGGGGAGGTCCACGCGTTTACTTCCGACCGTTCGCAGGGGCGTATCAGTCTTACCGCCACGCTGTACCGAGTTGACAACTCTCAGGTGATCGGCGAGGCCATGAGAATCGACCTGCCCGGAGAGTCGCAGTCGTGGGGGGGGCTGAAAGGCGTGCCCCTGATTTTCGCGTGGCTCCTGGCGGTCGCTCTGCTTCCTTTCATTCTGTACAAAGTAGTCAAATCCGCTCTGGCGACCGAGTCGAACGGAGCTATCCTGGTGATGCTGCTGGTTTTGAGCGTTATTGATGTTCTGCTGGCCTGGGGGCTGGTGGGGTTGGCGTTGAATGTTTTTGTTCTGGCCGGTTCGTTTGTCCTGGCGATGGGAGCGAACTACGGTCTGCTTAACTGGATCAACAATCATAAGTAGATAACTTGCGGAGAAGAAAATATGGCACTGTTTAAATCGAAAGAAGAGCGAAGGATCGAACGGAGCATAGCTATTCGAAAGACCCTCGGTATGTTCGCCAGTCAGATCAAAAAGCTTGCGAAACAGGAAGGCGGATACATCGCATCGGCCAAGGATGCATATCGCGTTGGAGCCGCCTCGCAGTCGGCGTTGGCGAAGAAGGCTCTCAAGGCCACCATGGTCCAGCGCCGCCGTCTGGAGCATCAGATGCTTACCTTGAAAATTGCCTCCCAGATGAAAGACCAGGCCGAAATGCACGGTATGTTCGCCAAGGCATTGTCGGCTGTCTCCAAGACTATCGGCGATTTGTTCTCGTCGGTTGACATGACCTCAACCCAGAAAGAGTTTGAAGTCGCCATGGGCAAAGCCGAATCGATGGAACAACGCGTTGACCTGTTCCTCGAGACTTCCAATGAAACCGTGTTTGGCGAACCGTCCGACGAAGGCGAGATCGTCAGCGACGCCGAGATCGACAAGCTCATTGATATCGAAACCGCCGACGGTGAAGCCGACCTCGACGACGGCGTCGAGGCGAAACTCAGAGAAGTTCAGGACGCGATGGCCAGGGAATAAGAGGTTCCAAAGTGAGTATTCAACAGCAGTTGCAGTTGGACTTGTTTGAACGATATCATCGGCGCGGTATGGAGGCGTATCGCAACGGAGACAACGCCATCGCGCGAAGGAGTCTTCTCCAGTCCGCCGAGGCGTTGCTCAAGCTGGCTAGATCGTCGGCGGGGCATCTTCGCAAAGCTCGCGTCGAACGGGCCGATAAGCTGTTCGGACTGGCTAGGTCGATCGAAGTCGGAAGCGCCGCCGAGGCCTCCGGACGTAAACGAGCCGCCGCCGAAGAAGGCGACAACGAAGCCGCCAACTGGATCGTCTCCGAAACACCAGAAATGTCTCTGGACGATGTAGCCGGGCTGGACGACGTAAAAGCGGCCATTCGCAAGCGGGTAATCTATCCCTTCGAGCACCCCGAGATCACCGCGAGATACAAGAAGCGATCCGGCGGGGGGGTGCTGCTCTACGGACCGCCCGGAACTGGCAAGACCATGCTCGCAAAGGCGGTCGCCAGTGAAATCGACGCGACTTTCTTCTCGATTCGATGCAGCGATATCATGAGCAAGTGGGTTGGCGAGGCCGAGGGCAATCTCAAGAAACTTTTCGACCAGGCCGGTGAGCATGAACGTGCGGTTATATTCTTCGACGAAACCGAGGCGATCGTCGCAAAACGCGGCGGGAATTCTACGGTCATGAATCGCGTGATACCGGAGTTCCTGGCGCAGGTTGACGGTGTTTCAGGGCGCCACGGCGGACTGCTCCTGCTCGGCGCCACAAACCGTCCTTGGGATATTGATGAAGCGGCGCTCCGCCCGGGGCGATTTGACGAACTCATCTATATACCGCTGCCTGACGCCTACGCCCGCAAGAAAATTATCTCCGACTCACTTGAAGGTGTTCCCCTTGCCGCGGATATTGATATCGACCAGCTAGCCGAAACTGCCGCCGGATACAGCGGAGCCGACTGCGTAGCCTTCTGCGAAGCGGCAAAGGACGGACCGTACGAACGAGAGATTGCGACCGGATCGCCCCAATGCATAGAGTGCGAGGATTTCGAGCGTGCGGCCAAGCAAACAAGAAAATCTGTTTCGAAGAAGTCACTGTCCCGTTATGATGGCTTCGAGCGAAACGTATGAAAAAGTGCCCATACTGCGACGAAGAGATACTGTGGGAGTCGGGCTAACAGTTTTGATTAGAATGATTAACTGATGAAGATCGACGCAGGAACAAAGCTGGGCGAGTATAAGATTCTTGAGCTTATCGGCTCGGGGGGGATGGGTTCTGTGTATCTGGCTAGCCTTCCTCGTGTGCGTAAGAAGTATGCTGTCAAGGTTATGCCCGAATCGCTGGCGACCGATGAGAACTTCGTCGCCCGTTTTTACGACGAGGCCAGCGTGATGGCCGAACTGCGACACGATCGTATTGTCCAGGTTCACTACGCATCGGTCCACAAGGGTGCGTATTTTCTTGCGATGGACTACGTGGCCGGTCCGAAAGGCAAGTCCGAAAGCCTGCGCGATCGTCTCCGCAAGCAGCCCGAAGGGCGAGTACCTGAGGGCCAGGTACTCAGTTGGGCGATCCAGATCGCCGAGGTCCTTTCGTACGTTCACAAGCGAGGTGTCGTGCATCGCGACATCAAGCCGGGCAACATCCTCATCAATGCTGATGGTGAAGTCCTGCTGACGGACTTCGGCCTGGCCAAGGCCGTCGGCAACGAGTTCATCCTGTCGCAGATCCATGAATCGATGAGCCAATCCCTCGACTGTCAGGATACCGTCCTGTGCGATGACTCAGATGTAATTGAAGACTCATTGGGTCTCGTCGACACAGTCCTCGCCGATGTTCCGCCCAGCAGTGGTCCAGGCAGTGGCGGGCGGTCAAGTGAATCGAGCGGTATCCTTGGCTCATACGATTATATGGCTCCCGAGCAGCGGGGCGAGGGGACCGGTCAGATCGACCAGCGAACGGACATCTACGCCTTCGGCGTGTTGCTGTACCGGATGCTCACGGGCAAGAGACTGGCAGGTATGGCGAAACCTCCCTCGCGTGTGGTTGAGGGCCTGTCTGACCGGTGGGACTGTGTGATTGAGCGTTGTCTTGAAGATGTTCCGGGCGACCGTTACCCGTCGGCGGAGACTTTGCTCGAGGGCCTTCGCTCAGTTGGCGAAAATACGCGTCTTTGCCAGATGGAGGCGGATCGGTGTGAAGAAGAGGGTGAGGCGAGACAGCGGGAGGAAGATCGCAGGCACCAGGAAAGAATCGATGATTTAAGGCGTGAAGAGGAGGAAAGGCAACGGAGGGCTGAGGTTGAACGCCAAAAGCGTGAGAATGAAGCAAGGCAAAGGCAGGCCGAATCTGGGCCGGTGGTCCCCGAAGTCAAGTTGACAGTTGCCGCCCCCAGAACGAGCCGCAGCCATCGTGTATTAATTACCATCTTGGTATTGCTGGCTGCTGCGATAGGCCTTGGGATCATGGTAAATGTGCAGTCAGGACATGTAACCGGACCGGAAGAATCTGACAAAGGGATGGAGTCTGAATCGACGCAGGCATTGCTTCAACGGCGCAGTGAACTGGTTAGCGGGAACGGTATTCCCGAAACCACAACACTTAACCTCGGGCAGGGCGTGACGCTGAAGCTGACGCTGATCCCGGCTGGTAAGTTCCTGATGGGTTCGCCGAAGACCGAAACCGGCCGCGGGGATGCGGAAGGCCCCCAACGTGAAGTGACGCTCAGTGAGCCGTTCTACATGGGCGTTACCGAGGTAACCCAATCGCAATGGAAGGCGGTTATGGGCACCGAGCCGTGGGACGGTCAGGCGTACGCCAAATCCGACGGCAGCCACGCTGCTAGTTACATAAGTTGGGATGATGCGACCAAGTTCTGCGAGGCGTTATCTAAGAAGACGGGCAAGAAGGTGACGCTTCCAACTGAGGCGCAATGGGAATACGCCTGCCGTGCGGGGAGCAAGACGGCGTATAGCTTTGGCGATGATGCGTCGAAACTGGGCGATTATGCTTGGTATGATAAGAATGCAGACGATATAGGCGAGG
>CAZSLS010000298.1:0-6768 GCA_964607575.1 uncultured Planctomycetaceae bacterium
TGACGACCCGTGATTACACCTACACTGAATACGGCAAGGGCGCACAGCGTATGCTTTATGATCGTAAGAAGGATCCATCCGAAAACAAGAATGTCGCCGAAGCCCAGGAGTATAAAGAAACAGTTGACCAACTGAGCAAACTACTTTCAGAGGGACAAAAGAAGGCACAACCGTGAACACCGAACAAGAACATTGAAACCCCTCACCCCCGGGCCTCCGACGCACGGTCACGCGGAATCAAATTTCCTATCAGTCCGGCGACAAGATGTCGACCCGCCAGATCGAAGGCGCGACCGGAAAAGTAATGAACACCCATACGCTCTAAATATCCTCCGCCGATATTCAAAACCCTGCCGGCGCAGGAACCCAGGGGCGATTCAAGCTCTTGACCATATCCGGATTGGGGCTCATAATGGAGGTTTCTACTGTAGATTGAGAGGAGTTTCCATGATTCATCGCGGTATTGGCGTTTTGTTCGTGCTGGGTTTGCTGGCCGGCCCGGTGTCCGCAGAAGTTCTGGACGCTAAAAAGGTGCTCGGTAAGACGCCGATTCTCTACACGCTCCGTGCGCCGGACCGCGACGGGACTCACGCTTATATGCGGCCTTGGTGCTTCATGAAAATGGGCGCCAGTTTGAAGGTCCTGGACCCGTCGACCGGAAGGACGCGCGTTTTAGTCTCGGCGCCCAAGGGCATGATCAGAAGGCCTTGCGTCAACTTTGACGGTAAACGCGTCGTGTTCTCCATGTGTCGCACCCGCGGAGACGTTTTCCACATCTACGAAATAACGGTGGATCCGGCTACTCTGTTCACCGACACCGGCGAGTGCAAGCCAAAGCAGTTGACCTTCGCCCCGGACGTTTACGACGTTGACCCGATATACCTGCCTGACGGTAAGATTGCATTCTGCTCCACCCGCGACATCAAGATCGTTCCCTGCGCCGGGCAATTGGTGCCCCAGATGTTCAAGATGGACGCCGACGGGGCGAACATACACCAGATCACCAGGAGTACGGTCCACGAAAACGAACCGTCGCTTATGCCTGACGGGCGCATACTGTACAACCGCTGGGACTATGTCGACCGGAATTTCGGCGACGGGCACGGATTCTGGGTCGCCAATCCCGACGGGACGAACCAGGCGATCATCTGGGGAAACAATACGGCGCACCCGGCGTCTCCGTGGACGGCGCGGGCGATTCCCGGGACGGGTAAGTTCATCTGCATCCTGGGCACTCATCACGGATCGCTGGGCGGGGCGCTGGCGATTATCAACCCGCAGATTGCAGTCGACGGTCGAAAGTCCATTGAGCGCACCTGGCCCGAAGATGTCGTTAGACGCTTCGACAAGCCCAGTAAGCTTTCTATACCAAAGGACAAAGGCCGCAAGCTTCGAGGCATTGAGAAAATGACCAGCATCTGGCCCGCCGAGGCCAAAGACCTTCTCTCCGAAAGCCACGACTATCGCCTGCACGGTTGGAATGACAACCTCAACAGCGTCAAGCCCTGGTACAACTGCCCGTTCCCAATCAACAGCACGCAGTTCCTGTTCGTGGTTGCTCCGAATCGGCGGATCGGAGCCGAGATTCGCCTTCGCGACGTCAAGGGCTCGGAAGTCAAGATCCACGCCGAGAAGCCCGGTTGCTACGATCCGATGCCCCTGGCTCCGAGTCCCAAGCCGGTTGCGATGGCGTCCACTCGCGACTACGACCACAAGGACGGGCATTTCTACGTGCAGAACGTTTACATCGGCACGCACATGAAGCGTGTGAGACCCGGGTCGGTCAAGTTCATCAGAGTTGTCCAGGCCCACAGCAAGCGCGGTAAGTCCGGGCATATCTGGCGGGCGCTGGGTCACCAGGAGGGGGCGATAGGCTGGTCGGGATTCATCGCCAAGACCGTTTTGGGTACGGCTCCGGTGGAGAAAGACGGCAGCGCGTCGTTCCACGTGCCTTCGGACCGTTTCGTCTACTTCCAGCTTCTGGACGAAGACGGGATGATGATCCACTCCATGCGCAGCGGAACATCCATCCATTCCGGAGAGCGGCGCGGATGTGTGGGGTGCCATGAATCCAGGACCGCCACAACCGCTCCTGGAAAACCGACCGAACTTACGGCGGCCCTTAAACGCGCGCCGAGCAAGCTGAAGCCCTGGTACGGAAAACCGAGACGGTTCGGGTACCTCGCCGAGGTCCAGCCCGCACTCGACAAGCACTGCATCAAGTGCCATGACTTCGGCAAGAAGGGCGCCAAGAAGATCGTCCTGGCCGGCGATAAGAACTTCGGGTTCAACGTTTCATACTGCGAGATTCAGTCCAGGGGTCTTACCGGCGCGATCGGGGCCGGTCCGGCGGGGCATTTCCCGGCGCTGACGTGGGGCTCGAAGACCAGCAGGCTGATAAAGATGCTCAAGAAAGGACACAACAAGGTCAAGCTCAGCACCGAAGATATGGACCGGATCGTCACCTGGATCGACCTGAACGCGCCATACTATCCCACGGGCTACTCGGCGCGACCCGGACCCATGCCCGGACGCAATCCGCTTAACGGCAGGCAGTCCGGTCGCCTGTTCGCTCTGGCCGGGCTCAGTTCCAACCAACTTCACAAGGCCGATCTGTATGCAGGCCCGCAGGTCTGTTTCGACCGCCCGGAACTCAGCCCGTGCCTCAAGCGAATCAAGGACCCGGTCAAACGGGCCGAGGCGTTGAAGATTATCCAGGCCGGGAAGGCCTCGCTGGAGAAACTCCCCCGCGCCGACATGCCCGGATTCTCTGTCCTCCACCCGGCCGACCAGAAGCGCAAGGAACACTACGACAAGTACCGACGCATCGAGAAGGACGTGCGAAAAGCGATCCGAGACGGCCGGAAGATATACGACTCCGGCAAGGCTGACAAAATAACAATGGGCCTGTAGTCCCGCGAGGGCGGCTGGTCGGTCTTTTCGCTGTCGTAGTCGCGTGCTATGGGGCGCCCGGACAGGTTGCCCAACGGCTAACGGTTTTGCCACAGAGGGCACAGAGGACACAGAGAACGGCGACGGCGAAAACGGTGTTACGGCTACGTCTACGGCGAGAAACCCCTCACCCCCGGGCCTCCGACGCACGGTCACGCGGAATCAAATTTCCCATAGATTGAATTCGCCGAGACTGCTCTTGTCGCTGTTGGCGCACCGGCACGCCGAAACAAGCCGATGGCAAGCCGATTTCTCAGGCAAAGCACGATTGACCGTTGTAACTTCTTTTGAGTAGGTCAGTAACACGCCAAGCCTTCGCAAACCCCGAGAAAAGCGAACAGGCCAGCCGTAATTGGCTGGCCCGTCTCGCTTTACAACCTCGCCCGACAGGATTCGAACCTGTAACCCTCGGTTCCGAAGACAGTCCTCGGCATTACATCCAAATCGTTATCACGATTACACTTCTGAGGATAGAGGAATTACCCTTGCTGGCAAATCGTGACATATCGCACCGTTTCGTGACATAGAGGCGAAGTAAACGCTTCGTCGAAGATGGTGCCACAACGCGACGCCGAAACGCTCGCGGACCGCGCTGCAGAAGGGATCCCCTGTCATTCAATCAACACCAGCCGCTCAAAAGCTGCTGATCAGCGGCAAACCCTTAATCTCATACGCCCTCTTGCCGTTGATATATACCACGGCGTTGCGGGACTTCTGATTGAGCACCAATGCGACGTGGGTCCATTTGTTGAGGGTGATAGCGCTGTTTTCATTCTTGCCCTGGCCACCGAATCTAGCTCCGATTATCGTGCGGACCTGGTTGCTTCCGACAAGATCAATTAGAAAGCCATTGCTACCCCCGACGGCAATCTTATCGAGTATCCGGCCATGGCCGGCGGGTTTAATCCAGACTTCCATGGTCAATTGATTTGCATTGGTCCAGTTGTATTTGAGGGGCAGGTCTGATCCAATGGCTGGGGCGCCGGTATAAAGACAGGTCTTGTCTTTCTTTTTCAGGGCCTCCCGGGTTGTAGCCAATGCCATGACCTCATCGGCGGTCATTGATGTCGTGAAGATGGAGATCCGTCCCATTTCAGCTTGGATATTTCCACCGCCCTGTGAGGTCCCGACTCTTGTCTTCAGTTTGTTTGCTGGGATCATCATGAATACCAGGTCGTCGGTTGTTCTTTTCGATGGGAACAGGTTGATCCGCTTGGCGATTTCGACAGCTTTGGCATTGGGTCTCACATCTTCCCAGATGGTCAGGCCTGACAGCCGATCGGTGAGTCCGCCGGCGATTTGGAGGGCGTTGGTAGCATAGAAGTCTTCGACGGCATCGGGGTTGCAGGGTGGAAGGGGCTTGATGTCCGGCATCGGCAGTGTGCCGCCCTTGCGCATTTTGTGGCGTTCATAACGGGCGATCATCTGGCTCAAGGCGGTTTTTGCCATGGCCCCTTCATATGTCCTGTCCAGATTGGCCTTGACCATCTCCTCATAGAACCGTTTGAGCTTCTTGAGATCGACATGAAACTTGTTTTGCAGCGTTTCGGGAATCTCCAGAACGGTCGGGTCGTTGGGGAACACCAGGGGTTGTTTCTTCCCCGGTTTCCAGGCCCCTTGCGCCTTGGTGTTGCCGCGAATGATTTCGACAGTAACGACAGGTCTTTCGCCGAGGGATTTCAGATTGATCCAGCCATTGGCATTGATCCCGCATCCTCTTCCATTGACCTTTGCAGATGTCACCTTGCCGCTGCCGGTAACTGTCAGATAGATTCTTGTTCCGCCAAACATGACGGCCTTTTTCTGAACATAGCGGGTGATTCCGGATGGCAGATGTGGCCGAACACGCAGGCCGTCTGAGCGGTAATCGTATTCGAACAATCCTCGAATCACACCGGCAGGAACGCCCCAGCAATCCATCACGTTATTGTATGGTCTGCCCATCTGGCCTCCCCAGGGTATCAGGCCAAGCCGGCCAAATGGCGCGTCGGCACGGAAGTTCTGCATGATCTTGCACATTCTATCCCAGGATTTGAAGGGATGGTCGAATTCATCGACCCGCAGACAGGCGATATTCATCCGCCCCTGGCACGTGCTCCAATGTCCACCATGGACCCAGGTGCCGTATGCCATCAGTCCGGCGGTTGGATACCCCGGTTCGTCATAGGCCGGGTAGTTGGGAAGAATCAGGTCGTGGGGAGCTAGTCCTTTGATCGACACCATTCGTTCAATGATCTTTCTTGAGGCCGCATCATCCACGACTCGCATACAGACCGCATCATGGTTTGGCGTTGCTTCGAAATAGCCGTACTTTTCCGCGCCATAGACGCCATGTTTGATCCCTTCAGGATCCTTGAACATGATGAAAGTTCCCTTATCATCCATCATGGAAGGCAGAGCGGTGCGAATCTTCTCAGCGATTGCCCGGTAGCCTCGTGCCTCTTCTTTCTCGCCGATGATGTCACAGACTTCGGCCAGACGGTTCAGCCCCGCACAGCAGTTGACCGATAATTCGGTGAGATAGACCAGTTGTTTCTTGCCATCGGGACCGGTATATCCATCAAAGCCCGGCGCCAGCAGATTCGACCCCTTGCCGCCCTTAAGCAGGTTGGTCTTCTTATCGCGCCTGGCATCAAGAAAAGCTGCCACCCGTCTGAGTTGAGGAAGGCGTTCTTTTATTGCATCACGATCACGACTGACCAGTAGTCGCTCACACTCCAGGACCATACCCGCGGCGGTAAAGCCAATCCCCCAGTCGTTGGAACCATGCCCGCCGTCGCCCTGGCGGAAATACGTCGCCTGCATCTTGATCTTACCGTCATTGATCGGGCCGGTCGAATGGGGCCAGCCAGGGTGGCCAAAGCCCAGGTCGCGTCCCCCATTACGGTAAATCAGAGTGCAATCGCAAAGCGATCCATTCGGGGCGACATAGCCGTTGGTATCCTTGCGTTTGCCGTCGGCCATCTCCCGGAACCACATGCCTTGTGCGTTTTTCATCCAGGTGGCGTATGGCTCTTCCAGAAACGGCATCATGCCATAAGAAGGGCCATAGGTGTTCTGAATCCACCAGGCCGGCCAGGCCTCGTTACTTAAGATAAGTCCATCCCAGTCGCGTTTGTAGTTCATCGCGAGGTTAACCATTTTCGCTGAGACATCAATGGATTCAAACGCCTGGTCGATGAGTTTCAACCGTTTGGCATCGCCGACACCTTCAACCCATTTGCCTTGGTAGGTGCGTGGGGTCGGAGCCGCGTTCTTATTCCTGGTCGTTTCCCCTTCTCTGCCTGGTTCCACGCCAATTACCATCCCGGCAAGGATTAACGTCAATAGCCCTGGAAACACGTGCCATGGATTTGCGATCATTGCGGGGGCCTTTCTTACTGCGTGTCCGTAGCCGTTCAGGCCCCAACCATACCGGGCGACCTGCCCAAACTGCAGAGCCCCTATTCTAGTAGAGGTCGACAGCGCTGCAACGGTTTTCTTGCCCCTGTATGGTGCCAGAACTTAGCCGAAGCCATACGTCCTTGAACGTGCCTTGCTAACCACGCACGTACACGTGGAATCAATTCTCCTATCAGTAAGTGTCGGCGAGAGACTTGCGTTTTGGACGTTGTAAACAGGCGATGCAGGCGGTGCGGGCGGTTGATCACCAACGCTCTGGCAGAGGCGATGCGCCCTCAGATGGGGGCGGTGATCGGCACGCCCAGACAAGCCTATACACGCCCATCCGGTTTTTGGCAAAAAACAAGGCCAGCCGTAAATGGCTGGCCTTGTAAGGACTAACGAACACGCGTGGCAGGATTCGAACCTGCAACC
>CAZSLS010000299.1:0-6754 GCA_964607575.1 uncultured Planctomycetaceae bacterium
ACCTGTCGTATGCAACAACCGTCCACAAGAGCCAAGGCAGCGAGTATCCAGTGGTGGTTTTGCCCATACACACCCAGCACTACATGATGCTCCAGCGCAACCTGCTCTACACGGCCATTACCCGCAGCCGCAAGCTGGTCGTGATGGTGGGCACGCTGAAAGCCCTGGCCATTGCCGTCAGGAACATGGACGCCCGCCGGCGGGTGACACTGCTGAAGCAGCGGTTGCAGGCCATCGATGGAGATTCCGCTTTGATATGGTAGAATGTTCAAGATCATCTGGAGAGACCTTCATGAACTACACTGAAGTCCTGGAGAAATACAAGCGGACGCGAAGCGTCGCACTCGAACTGAACAACTCGTTTCTCAAGTTGACCCCCAAGAAGGCCATCGAGAGTACAGCCAGAAAGTGGGGACTCTGGCGGGACGGCGCGTTGGTATTAGACATTGAGGATCATTTGTCAGTTCTCATGGACTATGTCATCCACGACTGCTTCCAGAATGGTCGAAATGCCGTTGAACATTACTTGGTCCAGAACCCCCCTGAGCTCGGAACCGATGTCCAGGCCGTGTTGGATGGCATGCAACGGGCCTTCTTCTCGATCTTTCGAGTGGAGAAGATCGTTAAGAGTGTCGGTATACACGTACTCGATATTCTCAGCGACCGCCGATACTTCCTGGCGGATGTGGGCCTCGGTGACACGGCAACTGAGGCGTTAACCATGATCTCGCGGGTCCTTTTGTTTGATGATTTTATAATGACCTCCGGCGCAGCCTTGCCTGTCGATGAGGAAGCATCTGCGGATATTGCCGATTACCTCAACAGCATGGAGAAGTCCCCGCTGGATAGCGAGGCCATGACCAGAGAGGAGATGGCAGATTTGAACGCCTCGCTGATCGGCTTCTGCCTCAGAAGCAAAGGGGGACAATACATTCGGTACGACGAAGCTAGCAAATCGGCGGGCAGGGTCATTCCGTTTCCAGGGACGCAGCACGTTGGCAGGAACGAACCCTGTCCGTGTGGCAGCGGCAAGAAGTACAAGAAATGCTGCGGGCAATGATCGCAAAAGGCATGTTCGGAGAGTGGGCCACGGGGCATGGCGGCGGTCCGCAATGAGCGATACAGAGCCAGGGGGCGGAAATTCTACGGGCGACAGGTACGTGCGACGATACCCCCGATACGGTGCCATTTCCGGGCGGAAACGACAAGCAGAACGACAAGCGTGTCGGACAATCGTCACAAGTCATTACGCCGCGTAGGACTCGAACCTACGACCCGCTGATTAAGAGTCCAAAATCGCAGCCTATTGACGCTACGGAACCGACCCCCGGACAGCAGGGTCAAGCGGGTGAGTCTGAGTGCAAGGGGATGTCCGATAGTCTACGAAACAAGGGCGATTCTCCGATTGCTTCGGGGGCCGAAAACGCATCTGGAATGCAAACGGGTGACTGTGACGGGTGCAGCAGTGGTCACGGTTCCGACAAGCAGAACGACAAGCAGAACGACAAGCGCGTCAGCACTGACCCCGATCTGCAACGGGTAGTGGACATCTGGCCTGACCTGCCTGAACCCATCAAGACCGGGATTCCGGCCATAGTCCGGACGATAAGACAAAACCCAATCCAATGAGGACTGAGATATGAACCCGCATTACTTCTTGGGAACCAAAGCGAATCGCTCCCCTTTCGCAGTCTTGAAGGTGAAGCGATTGCCGTTCAACATTTCAGCCTTCTTGTTGTTACGGGAGAGCGTCACCGCTTCGCCGGGCCAGGGATTCTGTACCGTACAATCGCGCCCCTTTTCGCTCTCGATGAAGACGTATCGAACCCGACCGTCTTTCAAGGCACTGGATACCAAAAACGCACCGACTGTTCTCAGGTTGCCGAATCGGGCGTCGGTCTCTTTCGGCCAGACCGGGAAAAAACGCAGAACCTTCTCGTGGCTTTGCAGCAGCATCTCGTTGATCGCCGACGGCACGGCGCTGGCGCATTCGATACCGCCGCCGCCAAAGAAAACGAACATGTTAGGATAACCACTATCGCGACACTGCTTGCGCAGATTCTTGAGTATGACATTCGGGTCATAGCCCACCCGCGCTGCAGCCGTATAAATCATGGGAAAACAGTTGTTGTGCTTCCAACTGGGCTTCAGCGTGATCGTGTTGCGGGAAATATCCAACAACCGCGGTTTACTGTCCAGTCCGATTTGCCCGGCCGGCCAAATGTGCTCAGTGATGGGCCATCCATGTTCACCCCCATTAGCACTTTGGCCTTTCTCCGCACCGCTGAACACTGTTTTTCCCTTGTATTGGTATGTGGGGAAGTCACTGAAATGGTCCAGGATATGTTGCCACTTGCGACGACGGTCGGTATCGATGCCCAACTCAGTGCTTACGTCGATAATAGTTCTAAAGGCCAGCTTAACCACGCCCATACAGTTTGACGGGTTGGTATCATCCGGCTTCTTGGTTTCGTTAAGGCAGTCATCCACAATCGAATAGCGCCCGTTTTCGAATTTCAGACGGTCCTCCCAGAAACTGGCTACCTCAATCAAATAGGGATAGATCTTCCTGGCATAGTCTAAATGGTACGTATGATAGAAACGCATCGACATGTTCACCGCCCCGTAAGCCGCGTTGTACTTCTGACCCAGGAAATGACCCTGATCGCCCTGGCCGGCCTTGGGCGCATTCCCGTGGGGGGGATTGCGCGTGATCTCCAGCCCCTTCGGGCCAATTCCCACGGGATAGTAGATGCCGCGGCAGTTGAGGTCCCTTTTGGCGTAGAACCGGCCCCGCGGCATAAATTCCATAAGCGGTGTGTCGTAGGGATCTGTCAATTCGATGTGATTCGCCGAGTAGCAGCCCCACCAGGGAGCCTGGTGGTTGTAGTTCAGGTGATAGTCGCCCGCCCAGGCCGGCTTGTCGCTTGTAATCCAGTTGCCGTAGAGTCCCGGCGGGAAATCTTTGTTCCGGCTGCAACTGGCCATGATGTAGTGGGACCCGTAGTAGAACTTCTCGATCAGCTTGTCTTCGATCTCGATGAAGGATTTCGACCAGAAGCCTCGCCACCATTTGACGTGGGCGCCGCGGATGGACTCAATCTCGTCGCGGGAGAGCTGTGCGACGCGCCTCCGGGCGTCGTCGAGGTGCGTCTTCGTGTCGTGGCTCGTCCGTATTGCTACGGCGATCGTGATCGTCCGGCCGGGTTTAAGGGTGAATGCGTTCAGACCGGTCTCCAGGCAGCGCACGGCGAGAGCTGCCTCCGTCGGCCAGTCCAGATCGGCGCCGGTGTACGCCCGGGTGATCCATTGCACATCCTTCCAAGTCCCCTGCGCCGTCGTTGACTCGTCACCGGCCTTGACCCAGGGCTTCGCCTCGATGGTCACGGCTTTCCCCTTCGAGGTCAACTCGATCACGAGCAGGTCCTCTGAAGCGGCCACCCAGCATCGCATCGCAACGGAGCTGTCGGCCGTGCGGAAGGCCGAACGGATCTCCGGCTCGTGGAGAATCTGTTCGGCGTGATACGCGGCGCCGGCGAGCGCCGGGATGCGGAGATCCAGACCGCCGATTACCTTGGGGCCGCCCCCGCGGTGGTTCCCGGGCTTGGCCTTCCAGAAATCGCACTTCGAGATCCAGAATCGCTGAGCCTCGGGTCCGCCGCTGATGACCACGCCCACGTCACCATTGCCCAGGATCGGTCCGTCGACGACTTTATTTGTCGGGACCTTTCCGGGAGGTCTGTCAAAAACGCCCTTGTATTTGCAGATGAGGGGATACACTTCCCGCCAAACTGACTCTTCCGAACTTACTCCCGCCTGGCATCCTGTTAGGGCCAGCGACAAGATCAAAACCCATCGCATCGTCAGTTTTTTAAGTGGCATAGTCGCTCCATCAGTGAGTGTATTGTGTCGCTGAAAACGATAGCTGATTCTGTCATGGAGCCGGACTGACCGGGATTTCCCAGACGGTGTTGCGCCTGCGACCATCGTGGACCTTTCGAACAATCCTATGGCGGTTCCGAGACGTCTGCAAGCTCCTTCGGATCGTGTGGCGGATTACCACCCATGAAACCCCCACCACTTTACCCACCACTTTTCAGGTAAATCATGACCATTTCTGACAACAAGCGACCACGTAAGAAAGAGGGAAAGCTGAAATGCCTCGGGTGCATTACCCCTATAAATAAAGAGCTTTCGGCCGATGTTTCGGCCGAAAGCTTCACTACGCCGCGTAGGACTCGAACCTACGACCCGCTGATTAAGAGTCCCGAATTACAGCATTTCGACGATGTGGAATCGACCTCCGGACAGCAGGGATATACCGGTGAATCCGAATGCCAGCAGATGATAAATAGCCTGGAAAACAAGGGTGATTCTGCGATTGCTGCGGTAGGCGAAAGTGCGTCCGGAGTGCAAGCGAATGACTGTGGCGGATGTAGCAGTGGTCACAGTTCCGACAAGCAAAACGACAAGCAGAACGACAAGCGCGTAAGCACTGATCCTGACCTGCGGCAGGTGATCGACGCTTGGGCCGACCTGCCCGAAGTTGTCAAAACCGGGATGCTGGCAATGGTCGAAGCGTCGCGGGCCAGGACGTAACGCGCAACCGTTCAAGCACTGCCTCAGCAGCTGATCCGGTTCGGCCTGCCTAGCGGAGACAACGCCGCGTAGAGACCAGTGGCCATCCTTCATTGCAGATCATGGGTTGCAACGAGTGTTTGCCTCGCAGGCATGGCTCGCAGGTCCGGCCGAGTTCTGAGACGATACGGGATTGTCACGGAATCGGCCGGGCATCAGGTTCCCGACGAGATCGGTTGTGCCGTTGCCGCATTACAAGTCCCTATCAGTGCCAAAATGGCTGTGATCCAGCCTCCGCGGGTCCGCTCAATTCTGATGTGTGCTGGCCAGTAAGGGTCCCAGAATGGGTAGTGGCTGTTTGGCCCAGGGTCCCTTGCTCTGGACTTGGTGGCTTAGCCGTAACTGTCCCAACGATTGTGGCGATTTGTCGTACGGGCTTCTAGGGAAGGGCTCTTGGACGATTTGAAAAAATCATCTGACCGAGCACTGCCGGGACCACCGCAACAATTACCACCACAATCGTTGGGGCGATCACTGTCTCAGTTCCAGATTGGTGCTTTAGGTAGCAGCGAGTATGATGGTCTGCAAGCCGGGTGTGTCTGTTGGTTTCTGCCAATGCTTAACTCGTTGATGTTTGCCATCTAATCGGTCTTGCCTATTCTTTTCGGCAAAGCGGAAATAGCCTTACTCAAAGAGTCCAGAAGCTCCTGTAGCTTGGTCACAGCTTTGAGAGTTCTATCCGCCGGCTTCATGAGCAGAAACGCTTCTACTCCATCAACGGAACGCGTGAGCAGTTCATGTAATTCCTGCACTCTTGCAATCATGTTGCTCCGGACAAGGAACATCTCATGGATAATTGGCCCGAAAACTTCCTTTCTTGTCTTCTCCCAGGTGGCAAAGACCGGTGAATCCAAAACCTGCTTCGGGCTTAGGGCTTCTATAGCCATATCAAAGAACTTTCGATACTCGCCAGCGCGCTGAGGCCACATCTTCAATCGTACTACTGAAGAGTATTGCGGGCTCATTCGTACAGCAGCGAGCTCATTCCGTAGCTGATTGCACAGAATATCATGATTCAGCAGTGTGCTTTGGGCTTGCCACTCGTTAAACAACATATAAGTTTCACTCCGATCCTGCTTTCGCATGCCGAGGAAGCCTTGGCTGGTACTTATCAGTCCCGATCCAGCCACCGTTGCCTATAGTCTCGGATCACTGTCTAAATATGCAATCATGATCGCCTCGTCCCGTGTGCCTTCTTACGCAATCGGCGTGCCATTGCTTCACGCTTATAGAATCAACGAGTTATCGCCGCTTGCATTACTCTAAACGGTGCCGACGATATCCTATATGGTACCGAAGACATCAAAGCAAGCAAGATCGCCGTTGTCAATTGTCACCAGCCAGTTCAGAGTGCCCAACCTCCTAACGCGTTTCTATCGAAGCCATCGCAGGACACCACTCGGGTAGCTCTGAGGCCGGGCGGGGCAGACGCCCAACCTGCAGCCTATGGCCCCAATACTCAGACGTAGCCCAAATTCCTGGGCAGTAAACAATTTCCCAGAGCCCCGGGAGATATCGTTCAGCCTTGTCCAATGGAGGCCAGGGCCGCGCAGAGACAAGCGGCCATCCCTTGTGCCTAGAGTCCGCCTTGCAGGCATGGTGCCACATGTCGGTTGGTGGTGAAGTAAGCTTCTCGCCACACCAGCGATCGACCTGTGATCCGACGTGCGGTCCAAAATCGTCACAGCGCACATGATTTATGCCGAAAAGATATTGACTCCGGTTTCGATCTGGCTGTAGTATGCGAGTCGATTAGTCATCTGATCAGTAGAAGGGATAGCTTCGGGCGCAAAGAACTGAAGATATCAAGGGTATCGATCCTTTAGATGTGATACGTGGAGTTCGGATACGACTTGGGCTGGCTCGAGATAAGTTGGCAGCCAAGCTGAAAGGGACACCACCAAGAACCAACCGGTGGGAGAAAGGTTGGGCCAAACTTCTGCTATTAGCTGTTCAGGGTCTTCGCGTGCTGGGTATACTGGTGTCTGAAATGGGAAGTGAGGGATAGGATTTGATGGATCGGTTCTTGCCCGGGAGTGGGTGGTACTTGGAAACTGAAAGTTAAGCGTGTCCCCAAAAACTGGGCGCTGGTTTAAGGTGGAATCGTTTCCGTGTA
>CAZSLS010000300.1:0-6588 GCA_964607575.1 uncultured Planctomycetaceae bacterium
CCGTCATCTCCACGTAGCGGAATCCATGAAGAGTGAACTTCGGCTCCCAGACTTCCGAGCCCTTGCCTTTGAGGATATAGCTGTCTCTCTGTGCGGCGCCGCGCTGGCTTTTTACGTCCAGGCGCCCTTTGGCGTCCAGCATGCCGGCGTGCTTGAGGGTTACCTTGGCGCCCTTCGGACCGCTTACGCGAAGCCTCGTCCATCCGGAAAAGTGCTGCCCGAAATCATAGATGCAGGCGCCGTCATCATGTTTCATGACCATTACGGGTTTGATGGTCTTCATCACCCTGACGGGCGCCAGCGTCTGCGAAACGAGCCTGCCGCTCGGCGGTTTGACGATAACTGTCTTGCCCCAAGCCGAATCATCATAGCCGGGACTCTTCCATCCGGTCTTCTCCAACCGGGCATCGTGGTGCTCGCCGTCAACCAACTCGTTTGCCGTTATCGGTCCGCCGGACGCCTTCCATGTATCGTCCGAGACAATACTCGCGCGCGTCCCATCCGTGAATTCCATGTCCAGTTGCAGTTTCAGTATCGGGCTGTCGGCAAAGGGCTGTCTGCCGGGCGACTTCCCATCGTGGCTGTACCAACCATTTCCCAGCATCACGCCAAGGGCGTTGCGGCCTTTCTTCAGCAGCTCGGTCGCGTCCAGGGTCACGTACAATACGCGAGAACCGAGCTTGATCGGCTGGTCGTTGTTGTAATAGGTCGTAGCCGGGTCGAGCACATGGTCGCCGACCTTCTTTCCGTTGATATACAATTCGTTCCAGCCCAATCCGGAGATGTACACCCTGGCGCGCTTGAGCGTCTTGCCAACTTCAAACTCCTTGCGCAGAAGCGGGGCGGAGATCTTATTCTTACCGCCCGCGCCGATCCACTTGCCCTGCCAGCGGTCCGCCTCGAGCAGGCCCATTTCAAACGTCGCCGGCTTGCTCCACGCCGAAGCCTTGCCGTCCTTGTCCCAGCACCGCACTTTCCACGAGCATTTTTCCCCGCTGGTCAGCGCCTTACCGCCGTAGACGACATGGACCGATCGCCCGGAAGCCACCTTCCCGCTGTCCCACTTGTCGGCAACGATGATCTGATACGCCGTCTGCTTCTGCCCCCGCCGCGCCGAGGCGAGCGTCCAACTGAAACGCGGCTTGAGCGTGTCGATACCCAGGGGATCTACGGTGTATTCGCACTTGAGATCCACCGGCGTTACCGCCAGCCGCCGCTCGATTGGGGCATAGGGATCATCCGTGCGCGCCTCGGGGACGGCGTAGGTCGTCAGATCGCGCATCGCAATGACGGTGTATTTCTCGTTGTGAAGGTATCTCATGTACCGCTCGAAGTCGGCGGACCTGGTGCTGACCCAGGGGTGAAGCGATGAGGGCACGCCGTGAAACGCCAATACGCATATCTTCCCTCCGCGAGCCTGCTTGACCGCCCGGAGAAATTCTTCCCATCCCCAGTTTGGGCCCGAGGCCCCGGTAGTGGGCACCAGCAGGGGATGATCTTCCGCCGGATCGTACGCCAACCCGCGGTCCTGCTCCTCGGGGAATTCCGGCCCGCTGCCGCGCCGCGCAAAAAGGTATCCCTTCTTCGCGAGTACCTCCGTAGCAGCCCGGCTGTGTCGCCAACCGGGATAGCAGAACGTTTTTGGAACAGGTATACCGTGTTCCTTGCAGCGCTTTTCAATGTGTTCCAGTTCAGCGCGGAATTTCTCTTTCGAGAGGCGCGCGACGTTCGCGTGCGTTCGAGTGTGGTTGCCGATTTCAAAACCGGCATCGGACAGTTTGCGAACCTCGGCCCACGTCAGGAAGTTTTTCTTGTCCTTGTCAGAGCCGAGGCCCTCGGTAATGAAAAACGTCGCCCCGAAGCCGTAGCGTTTCAGCAGCGGCGCCACGAAGGCGATGTCCGACTTGTTCCCGTCATCGAATGTCAGAACGACGAGTTTGTCGGGCGCGCCCCACCGTACTTCTTCTTTCGCCGAGGCGCCGGACTGACCGGCAAGGATGATAAGCCCGCATAGCGTCAGGACGGATAGCTGTTTGCTCACGGTTTTCGCTCCCTTGGTCTGATCGGTTATAGTTGCCTGGTATTTGCAGGATGTCCTTTGCTATGATTCTACCGGTGTCTCCGGACACAATCCACCATCAGGACAAAACTCCTTGCAGGCTTGAGAAATGCGCCGGGAATCACGATCATAAGATTGGCGATAAAGACCGATCCAAGTTCCGAAAATACCTCCAATGAATACGAGGAAGTCGCAAAATGAATCTGAGAAGCATCGTGCTGTGCGTGCTGGTGGTTGCGGCGATGGTGATGTCCGCCGGGCAGGCCTCGGGAAGACCGCCCAAGGAAATGGTGCTGATTCCGGGCGGGACCAACAAAGGTACGAATCCTCTCGCTGAGGGCGAGTTCTATACGGATGGATATCCCGAGAAATATAGCCTGAAGGTCTCAACATTCTATATGGACACATACGAGGTCACCAAAGCCAAGTGGGACAAGGTCGCCACCTGGGCCGCTAAGAACGGTTACGACATCGGCCCGGATGACGCATTCGGCAAGGGCCCCGACCATCCGGTTTACATGGTGACGTGGTACGAATGCGTCAAGTGGTGCAACGCGCGGAGCGAGAAGATGGGCCTGGAACCCGCGTACTACACGAAGCCATCGAAGAAAATCGTGTACAAGACCGGCGAGTTGAACATCGAGGACAACTGCGTGAACCGGGCCTCCGACGGATTCCGCCTTCCGACCAGCGACCAGTGGGAGTACGCCGGGCGCGGAGGGCTCTCCGGTAAACGATATCCGTGGGGAGATACAATCAGCCACGACAAGGCAAACTTCAACTCCCAGACCAAATCCGATTACGACGAAAGCAGCGGGAAGCGGTATCACCCCGTGTACTGGAAGACAAAGAAATCTCCTTACACCAGTCCGGTCGGTACGTTCAAAGGCGGTAAGAACGCGTATGGGCTGTACGATCTGGCCGGTAATCTGCACGAGTGGTGCTGGAGTTGGCATCCGAAGTGGCCTGGTTCGCACCGCGTGTTGCACGGTGGGAGTTGGGACTTCCTGGCGGCGAACTGCCGGGTTGGTTTTACCCTCAGCTACCTCCCGGGCGTCGATTGCTACTACATAGGTTTCCGGACCTGTTTGCCCGGCGCGAAAAAGGGAGCTGTGAAAATCGCCACCGCCGCAGCGAAGAACCCGCCCGAGTCCAAACCGGCATCGTCGGGCAAGGTCACGATCGCACTGGTCGACGCCGGGGGAAAGACCGTCAAGGCATCGACCAACGGTAAGCTGGAACTGGACCGCAAGTATATCAAGGGCGACAAGATCGTTGTCAGCGGCGCCGAGAATATGGCTGTCAGGATAGATAAGCGTATGCTCGAGGCGATCGTGTATTCGCCCGGGAAGAAACTGACTTATCCGATCCCACTGTGGGCCCAGGGCGCCTACGGTAATTCACCCACGAAATACACTCCCTATCCCCGCCGCACGCAGGCCTTCATGGGCGACAAGCACGTCATCACCGCACGGGTTCCCACCGAAGGGGAAGTCTACTCCTACCGCAACGTCGCGTGCAACCCGATGGACAAGCGGGACTGGCGAGATCCGAAGATCGACGCGGGCGCCGTGAAGTGGCCCGCGAAAATTGCAGACGACATGTATCCGCACGCCTGTTCCAACAGCGAATGGCGCCATTCCTGCATCTATGCCGCACGAAACGCCATTGACGGGCACGTCGACAGCACGGGCAATCATCACGGTTGGCCGAGGCAGAATTGGGGGCCTTACAGCCGCGCCGGAGGCGAAGCACACCCAAACTCGGAGCTGAAGGTCGACTTCGGCCGCCCCGTCGAGATCGACAAACTCGCCGTCGTCGTGCGATACAACCCCTACCAGAACAACTACTGGAAAGATGTGACGGTCGAGTTTTCCGACGGGTCAGAGGTTAAAATCGCACCGAAATACCACGGCGAGCGCCAGGCGTTTTCCATCAAGAAACGCACAGTAAAATGGATGAAGTTCACCAAGCTGATCGACGTGACCAAAAAATACGCCGCCTTCAACGAAGTAGAAGCCTGGGGCAGAATAACGCCTTAATCGCCGATCTGAACCCGCGCAGCCTGAATTTACTCATTGTATTGAGTAAATTTACTCAATACAATGAGTAAATCTGGGCGATGATGGAAACAGGCTATGTTTAAGCGAGCAATGTATGATGAGTTGTCGAGGCGGCTTGGTGAGCCCAGGCGGTTCTTGCAGGTTCTTTCGGGCGCCAGGCAGACCGGTAAGACCACGCTGGTTCGTCAGGTTCTTGATGATATACCGGGGGCATCTCAGTATGCGTCGGCCGATGATCCGATGCTGAAGGATCGCGATTGGCTCGAACAGCAATGGGAAGCGGGGCGGTTGTTGGTCGGCGGGAAGGGTGAGTCCGCGGTTTTGGTACTCGACGAGATTCAGAAGATTCCCGGATGGTCTGAGACGGTCAAGCGTTTGTGGGACGCTGACACTGCTTCGGGTCTGGGGCTTCAGGTTGTCCTGCTCGGATCGGCCCCGCTTCTGGTCCGGAGCGGGTTATCGGAAAGTCTTGCCGGTCGCTTCGAGGTGATCCGCGTTCCACATTGGTCGTTGTCCGAGATGCGCCAATCATTCGGCTGGTCGCTGGACCAGTACGTCTACTACGGAGGATATCCCGGTTCGGCCCCATTGATTTCCGAGCCCCAGCGATGGCGCAGGTACATCCTCGATGCGTTGGTGGAGACGACGGTTTCCAGGGACATTCTGTTGATGCGTCGTGTGGACAAACCGGTATTGCTCCGCAGGCTCTTTGAACTTGGCTGCCAGTACTCCGGGCAGGTTCTGTCGTATAACAAGATGCTGGGGCAACTCAAGGACGCCGGGAACACGACCACCCTGGCGCACTACCTGGAGTTGCTCGCAGGCGCCGAGATGCTGGAGGGGCTCTCCAAGTTCGCCGGTCAGCGGGTTCGCCGGCGGGGATCGAGCCCGAAGTTCCAGGTACACAACAACGCTCTGATTACCTCACAGTGGGATCTTTCGTTCGACGAAGCCAGATCCGACGGGCGCGCATGGGGGCGGTTGGTCGAATCTGCCGTCGGCATGTGGCTCGTCAATGCCGCAAAAGGCACACAAGTGTCCGTGCATTATTGGGCGTCGAGTAATCGCGAAGTTGATTTCGTACTGGTCAAGGGCGCCAGGGTGGTGGCGGTTGAAGTTAAGAGTTCACGGCGGCCGGGACGCCTGCCGGGCATGAAAGCGTTTTCGGACGAATTCAAGGTTCACAAAAAGTTGCTGGTCGGAGCCGATGGAATCCCCATCGAACAATTCATGACGACCGATCTGCTCAGTTGGTTCCAATAACGCGCCACGCTTCGGCCTTCGCCGTTGTGACAAGACAAGGAATATCACGGTGCGATCCGTAGTACCGGTCAACGGCAACGGGGGGCCGCCTCTGGCGGAGCGACGGCGACGGGACGAAAACGACAAAGACCAGCGGCGGGCAGATGGGACCCTAACCTGGAGTCGTACCGCTTGCGGCTTAGCGAGTGTCCTTTTATTCCAAAGCCCCAAAGGAGTGACAGAAATCAACGCCACGCCACATCGGAGCGTCTGTTCTTTCAATTCGTTCGAGTCTGTTTGCTCTCCCAGGCCCAAGCAGTCATGCTTTCTTACGTTTTTGAATGAACAGGATCAAAACCCCCGCCCCGCCAATCAGAACCGCCAGGCCTCCCCAAAGCAGCCATCCGCCGGGGGCTTGAGATCCAGGTTTAGAACCGGACTCAGAATCTACACCCTGGGACTTGTCAGGCTCGATGGTCTCCGTGAATTCAAAACACCTCTCAAAAACGTCGGATGCGGAAACCAGACGAGCGGCTTTGGACGGTATTGAAACAGCCAGCGAATACGAAAATCCTCCTACGACGAGCACTCTTGTTGTAGTTTCCATGTCGAAAGTACTCACGCTGGCCGCAAGCTCATAACAAGGCCTTCCTTTGTACGTGATTCTCCTACTCCCGATCTTTTTCCCTCCCGTACCCATCAGAACCCCTTTCTCAAAATTTTGAGCGAAGGTATCGGTAAGTTTGTCATCTTCTGCCGGCATGATTTTAAGTATCACATTGGCCATACTGTCATGCACTATGAATCCGTCACCCTTCTCAAGGTCAGGCGCCTCGAACCAACGCCATCTCTCGCCAGGTAACGTGATCTTGCAGGAGTACTTCTCATAGACCACGGGCTCCTTCCCGGGGAGTTGCTGGTCGTCCTTGCCCAACGCAATTGGCGCCGTACAGATCGATAGGCACACGGCCGCATAGCAAACAGAGCGGAACAGCTTACGCGCCGGATGAGGTCTCGCCGATACTGGCGAGGGCGTCTGCAATCGAGATTCAGTTGAGTTCATAGGTGATCCTTTCAGTAGTTGAGATAGCACTTGAGCCTTCTAGTTGTCATGATCGCATATGTCCAGATGCTGCGTCACAAGGCAACATTGCCACTGATCCGAATCATCTACCAAACAGCCTTCTTATCCCTCTGGTAACGATTCCGATGACACAACTGAGC